>JAKPEO010000034.1 GCA_029551925.1 bacterium | reverse complement strand
ACGCGCGCCGCGCTGAACGGTGGAGTCACTACTATTTTTGATTTTGCTCATCAAGAAGCGGAAAATGAAACTCTGGCGCAGGCGATTGTTCGCACGCGAAAATTAGCGGAAAAAGCGAAGACTCGCGTATATTTACACGGCGGTATTATGCGGTTAAGCGATGATTTAGAAAAACAAATAACTGCCGCTGTTAAATTAGGAGTGAAATCATTTAAAATTTATTTGAATAATATAAGAACAACAACTGAACTAATTTATCGAGTATTTAAACAGACTGCAAAATTAAAAGCTAAGGTTTTAATACATTGCGAAGATGCGCAGATTGTTGAATATTTAAAGAAAAAACTGCATAATGAAAATAAACGAAGCGCTAAATATATTCCGTTGAGCAGACCGGATTTTTTGGAATATCATTCAATTGTATCTTGCGCTATTTTAGCGGAAGCGACAGATGCAGATATTTATGTAGTGCATTTATCAACCGGTAAAGGCGCTGAATTTATTGCCGAAGCGCAGAAAAAAAATATAAAGATTAATGTTGAGACCTGTCCGCAGTATTTATTATTAACAGATGAAATTTATAGTAAAAAAGATGGATATTTATATACCTGCACGCCGCCGTTTAGAAAAAAAACAGATAATGAAATATTATGGAAATATCTAAAAAATGAAGTTATTAGATTTATTGGCACTGACCACTGTCCGTTTACAAAAGCGCAGAAAAAGAAATTTTCCGATAGTTTTATAAATTATGTTTACGGCTTGCCGGGTATTGAATTTTCGCCGATTTTGATGATTTCAGAAATGCGGAAAAGAAAATTCGATTATCCTTTGATAAGTAGATTATTGTCAACTAATGCGGCGAAATATTTTAATTTGTATCCGCAATTAGGAGTATTAAAAGAAAATTCAAAAGCGGATTTATTTGTATATAATCCCAAAGAAACGCAGATGCTTTCATATAAAAATTGGCTGATAAATTCAGATTTTAATCAATTCGAGAATTGTAAAGTTAACGGTAAAATTGAACTTGTGATATTTGACGGAAATATTGTAAAATCTTAAAAAAATAATTTTTGAGAATATATTATGAATATTTTATTGACAAACGATGACGGCATACATTCTGACGGTTTGCATTTATTGGCGGAAGCATTGAAAAAAATCGCTGATGTAATTATTATCGCGCCTGAAACGCAGCGAAGCGCGGTCGGCGTATCATTAAGCATTCACAAGCCATTACGATTGATTCAGTTAAAAAAAAATATATATATTTCAGACGGCACTCCTGCTGATTGCGTGGCATTGGGCTTGTATAAATTATTTCAAACCAAAAAATTGGATTTGGTAGTGTCTGGAATTAATGCAGGCGCAAATTTAGCTGAAGATGTTTTTTATTCAGGCACTGTCGGAGCAGTGATTGAAGCAAGAATGCACAATCTCAATGGTATCGCTGTGTCAATGCAGCCGGCTAATAATTCTAAAAAAAGATTTAGATTTGACATCGCTGCGAAATACGCTGTAAATGTAATAAAAAAATATTTTTGCAGTAGTAATAAAGGCAGAGATGAAAAAATAAAAACATTTAATTTGAATATTCCGGCAGTTCAGTCATTAAAGCAAATTAAGGGCTTGAAATTTACAAAATTAGATTCGCGAAAATATCCAGAACAAGTTATAGAGCGTAAAGATAGCGGAGGGCATAGTTATTATTGGCTCGGCGGCGCGCCTCCTATTTGGCAAAATTCGCCGGACAGCGATTATAATGCTATTTCAAATAAATATGCGTCAATTACGCCTTTGGTATTGGATATTACAGACCAAAATTATTTAAAAAAATGCCAGCGTAAATAAATTAATAAATTAATCGCAAAAATTATTTTTTATTTCGTATAAGATTGTAAATGCTATTGTATCCATAAAAATTCGGATAGCGCGAAATAGGCAAAAGAATAAAAATACTGGAAATTGTAAAAGAAATAATAAATCCTGCAATTAATAAAATTTTAATTTTTTTATTTGTTAAAGATTGAAGATATTCGGCAAAAAAAACTGCGCTAAATGGTAATATCGGAGTTAATAATCTATTAAATGGCGAATAACCGTTATAATTTTGATTATTTAAAAATAGATAGAATGTATAGCCGAATATTAAAATCAAAAAATGCCCATATTTTTTTGGGTTTTTTAATGAAATTGTTATAATAGCGAAGAAAATAAATAAATACAGAGGATTATTTATAAATAGTCCGAATTGTAAATCAAATAAATTCAAATATAATTGTTTAAAAAAATTATTTGATAGCACATTTAATTTTAGTAGCTGGAAGAACGAATACGGCGCGCTGTCGCTTCCGAAAATATACGGACTAAAAGGATTGAACGAATTGTAAATATTAAAAATGTATAATTCAAAAGGGATTGAGAATATCGCCAAAAAAATCAAAAAAACAAATTTATTTTTTTGCGGAGTAGAACGATAGAAAAATAAAATAATCGCTATTAATAATCCGATGAGCGCAATATATTTTATATGAAAATAAATTAGTAATGCGCAGAATAGCGCGGAAAATATCGGTTTGGCTTTTTCAAAAAAAATAATTGTTAAGAGCGATAATAATGCCGCAATTAATTCAGGGTATATTTGCGAAGAATAGACATTTATTGGATGTAATGATAAACTAACTAATATCGCAATAAATGCGAAAAACGGCTTAATATTTTTATAAATTAGATAATTATAAAGAAATACCGCTAATATTATTGAGCATATGAAAATAAATATGCGTATTCCGAGAGTTTTTAATAAAAAATATAAAGGCATAGAAAATAGTGCGGTTCCCGGCATTACACTTGTATATACTTGCGAATTATTATTTTTAAAGAAATAATGCGCTATGAGAAAATATTGATTTTGTGGAGTATTGTTTATCAGATTAACATCAAAATCATTTTTTAGCGAGTCTGCGAGCCAGATATGATTAATTTCGTCGCCGTGAATACCGTGAATTTGAGAAGTAATCATTAAAAACCCATAAATCAAAATTAAAAAAAGTAAAAGATAATATTTATATATTTTATCAGCGGATTTGGAGTTATTTAATTTTTCGCGGTTTTTATATATTATTAAAAGCAGATTACCAAATAAAATTAGCAGCGCCGTAAAGATTACAAAATAAAAATGATATTTTATTGCGCTCGAGTCGAATTTAAAATAATTTTTGAAATACTGATGTATCTGTGGCTGGAAATACAGAGTGAAAAACGGCAGACACATAAAATATAGAATATCATTAATTTTATTTTCTTCAATTTGCATAATAAAATACAGAGAGAATTTTATGGTATTTACAATAATCATAAAACTGAATAAAAATACTAATAGATGAATAGTAGTGAAATTAATATTCAGCGTTTCAGCCGAATATTGAAAAGATTTTAATAGCGCGCCGAAAAACAGCGAAAAATAAATAATGCGTGTTAATAATTTTATCATAATTTATTGTAGATTTCTAAAAATTTAGATATTGATAATCGCCAATTAAATTTTGATAATTGTGATTTTATTTCAGTATAATTTATTGTAATTTGATTTTCAATAAATTTTTGGATAATTATAGATAATTGTTCTGGTTTGTCAAATTCAATATATAGTGAGGTCTCTCCTGCGAGTTCGGGTATTGACCCACAGCGTGTAGTGATAATAGGTTTATTAAAATAATACGCTTCAAGTATTGGATAACCGAAGCCTTCATATACCGACGGATATAGAACCGCACAACAATTTTTATAAAGACGCCATTTAGTTTGGTTGTCAATATAGCCGGTAAAGATAAATTTATTTGTTAGATTATATTGAAAAATTAGTTTTTTTAGATTTTCATAGTCATTATCAGGTTTGCCGGCGAATATAAATTTAGTATTCGATTTATCATTTAATAATTTTACCGCTTTTATAATAATTGATAAATTTTTTCTTTTTTCGAGCGAGCCGACAAATAAGAAATAATTGAAATTATTAATTGTAATTTTTTCATTATTTAAAATATTAGTGATTTGTATGTTTTCGGAATTTTTTAAATTATCTATATTTGGCATATTAATAAGCGCGCCATATACCACCTCAATTTTATTTTGTGGATATTGATAAAATTTAATTAAATCGTTTTTTGTATTAATTGAAGTAGTAATAATGAAATTCGAGACATCGAGAATTTTTTTAATGAGCGCATCTAATTTTTTTTTTTGGTCAAGCGTATAAGTAAAATCATCAACTAAAAAAGATAAATCGTAAACAATAGATAATTTTTTAGATTTGAGATTGCAAGGGATGTGCAAGCCAGTGCATATAAAAATATCAGGATTGCCTAAAATAAAAGTATTAGGAAAAATATTGAGATTCCATAATTTCATAAGATAGCGTCGCGGAATTTTGAAGAATTTATTTTTAAAATTTTGCGGGAGATTTGCAGGAATACGGTATTTTTGCGGTTTCAAGCAATTATAAAAAAGAGTATAGTCGTTTGTTTTGTCGTATTGTATTAAAGAATTTATAAGTCCTTCGGTATAATAGCCGATGCCTGTTTTATTATTTAAAATATAAGTTGCATCAATTGTAATTTTCATAAATTAATAGGGAATTATATTAGAAAACAAAAAAAATTGAAATAAAAAAATGATTGACTAATTTTTTATAAATATTAATATTAAAAAAAAAATTATGAGGTGATAGTAATTTATGATAAAATTAGATTTTAGTAAAATTAACGGCGGATTACTGCCGGCGATAGCGCAGGATTATAAAACAGGTGAAATATTAATGGTTGCGTTTATGAATGAAGAAGCGTGGAAAAAAACGCTTGAGACAGGCTTGGCTACTTATTGGAGCAGGTCAAGAAACGAGTTATGGACAAAAGGGTTGACATCTGGAAATACTCAAAAAGTTAAGGAAATATTAGTAGATTGCGATTTAGATACTGTGGTATTAAAAGTCGAACAAATTGGTGGTGCTGCGTGTCATACAAATAAACGCAGTTGTTTTTATCGAAAAGTAGAAGAGGGCAAATTAATAGAAATTATGTAAGTATAAAGGGAGCGATAATAAAAGATGAAACAGATAAAATTAGGAATACCAAAAGGCAGTTTATCAGATGCTACTGTAAATGTTTTTAATAAAGCTGGATTTAAAATAACAGTATCGTCGCGTTCGTATTTTCCTACGATTGACGATGACGAAATATCTTGTATGATGATACGTGCGCAGGAAATGGCGCGTTATGTGCAAGACGGAGTATTAGATGCTGGAATAACGGGCGCTGATTGGATAGCAGAAAATCGTGCAGATGTTATAGAAATAGCGGAATTAATGTATTCCAAAGCCACGAGCAAGCCGGTGCGTTGGGTATTAGCGGCTCCTGAAAATTCTAATATAAAAAGCGTGAAGGATTTAGAAGGCAAGCGAATAGCGACGGAGGTAGTAAATTTAACAACTGATTATTTAAAGAAACATGGAGTGACAGCAAAAGTGGAATTTAGTTGGGGCGCGACAGAAGTCAAGCCTCCGCATTTAGCCGATGCTATTGTTGAGGTTACTGAAACAGGTAGTTCGCTGCGTGCTAATAAATTAGTGATAATTGACGAAATAATGGTTTCGACTACGCGGCTAATAATGAATAAAGAAGCGTATAATGATGAATGGAAACGCAAAAAAATAGAAACAATCGCAATGCTTTTGAAATCAGCGATAGAGAGCGAGACGAAAGTAGGACTGATGTGCAATGTTTTGAAATTTGATTTGGATAAGGTATTAAAAGTTTTGCCTGCGATGAAATCTCCGACAATTAATACGCTTGCAAATAGCGAATGGTGCGCCGTTAATACTGTTATTGACGAGCGTGAAGCGCGTAAAATAATAATTCAATTAAAAGAAGCTGGGGCAGTGGATATTGTTGAATATCCATTGAATAAAGTTATACCGTAAATAAGCGATGGTATATTGCGTATTAAATAACCAATAACTTAACTACAAAAAAATAAAAATATCTTATGAATAAAAAATAAAACAAATAAAATACAAAAATACTAATCGAATCGAAAATCGAAAAAAATCAAATTAGAACTTTTTTATTTATTATGGAAAATTATCGAAAATATTTGAATTATTATATTTTGCATTTTTTATATTATTTTCATATTTGGTTTTTGATGATATATTTTCCGCTGTATGCAAAGTCATTAGATATTCCAGATGTTAATATCGGCTTAATATTTACGCTATTTAATGTGATATCGTTGATTACAATGCTGCCGTTTGGAATATTAACAGATTATTTAGGCTCTCGAAAAATTATTGTGGTTGGCGCAATAGGCATATTGCTTTGGCTGGCTGGCATAGCGTTTTTTGATAGTTTTTTATTTTTTTTAATTGCATATTTTTTTGGCGGTATCGGTTCTGTCTTATTTCTTATATCGCTGAATACCGCATTTTATTCTGCGCTTGATGAACAATCAAACACAACATATATTACGCTTTTTTATATTTGTGCAACTTTGGGATTTATGGTCGGACCTTTTACTGCCGGAATATTAACAAAATATTTTGAATATCCGCAAGTTTTTAAATTTGATATTTTGATAATCTTGTTGATTTTTATTTTTATCTATAAAAGTCAATTGCCCCAAAAAGTGCAGTTTAAAATATCAGATTATTTGCAAGATATAAAAAATTTAAAAGTTATTTTGTTTATTTTAATAACAGCGATTTTTTATTCGCATTATGGAGTTGAGCAGACATCATATACTTTATTGATGAAGAATAATATTAAACTTACTGATGTTCAGATAGGCAATATTTTTATAATTCTCGGTTTTTGGATAGCGGCTGTAACATTGATAATCGGTAAAATTTTAAAGACAAAATATCTTGTATTAGCATATGCATTTGGTTTGATTTTATGCGGGGTTTTTCAGTTTTTGACTGGATATAGCGAACAATTTTATTCGTTTATAATTTGTAGATTACTTCATACATTTGGCGATGCAGTATGCACGCTGATGCTCGGTATCCTTGTAACTTTTGTATTTAATAAAAACAGATTGGGCTTTAGTTTCGGATTTTTTTTAATGGCGCAACTTGCGGCATCTATACCATTTTCATATATCAGCGGCATTTTAAGTAAAAAAAATGATTATTCAATGCCTTTTTATTTTAATGGAATATTTATTATTTTATTAGCGTTTGTAATTTTGATATTTCGTAAGAAATTGCGGTTGATATTTGGACTCGAAAAAAATAAGACGAGGTAAATTTTATGAATAATTGTAAAGTAATATTACTCGGAACAAATGGCTGGTATGATACGGCAACAGGTAATACAATATCAATACTTGTAGATATTCCGAATTATTATATTGTTTTAGATGCAGGTAACGGCATTTATAAATTAGACAATTATTTAATAGAAGATAAACCGGTTTATTTATTTATAAGTCATTATCATTTAGACCATACTGTAGGTCTGCACATACTGCCGAAATTTAAAATAAAAAATAAACTTTTTATAATAGGGCCAAATAATGCCAAAAAATTTTTTAAGTTTTTTATAGAAGCGCCATTTACTACTCCGTTGAAAGATATAAAATACCCGATTGAAATTTTAGAAATGCCGATTGACTATCAAAAAATACCATTTGATTGCGAAATATTAGCGATGAGACATTCTATATATTGTCAAGGTATAAGAATAGAAGTATCTGGCAAAGTAATAACATATTGTCCGGATACAGGGTATTGCGAAAATGCCGTGAAATTATCAAAAAATGCTGATATATTATTGACTGAATGCGCTAATCCTAGCGGCTATACAAATCCTAACTGGCCGCATCTAAATCCAGAGACAGCCGCACAAATAGCAAAAGAAGCATCAGCAAAAAAATTGGTGTTAGTGCATTTTGATGCGGAAGTATATGATAATTTTGACAAACGCAATAATGCCGAAAAAATAGCGCATCAGATTTTTGATAATGCTGTCGCAGGCAGAGACGGCGACGAATTTATAATTTGAATAAAATAAAACAAAAAAATCTTGAAAAACGGAAATAAATAATTACAATTTGACTTTGTATTTTTTTTAGCAAAGATTAAGAAAAATAAGGAGGGGCTTGAATATGAGTAGAGCATTAATTATTGGCGCGGGCGGAGTGGGTAGTGTAGTTGCGCATAAATGCTGTCAGATACCGGAAGTATTCAGCGATATATGTATAGCAAGCCGAACATTATCAAAATGTGATAAATTAAAAACTGAAATAATTGAGATGCAGAAACCTAAGACAAATATTGAGACAGCGCAAGTTAATGCTGATAATGTGGAAGAATTAGTAGCATTAATAAATAGATACAAACCTGATATAGTGATAAATGTCGCGCTGCCTTATCAAGATTTGCCGATTATGGATGCGTGTTTAGCAACAGGTGCAGATTATTTAGATACTGCGAATTACGAGCCGCCTGATACAGCAAAATTTGAATATAAATGGCAGTGGGCATATAGAGATAAATTTAAAAAAAAAGGAATAATGGCATTATTGGGTTGCGGGTTTGATCCGGGCGTGACAAATATTTTTTGCGCATACGCTCAGAAAAAATATTTTGATGAAATACACTATATAGATATAATTGACGCAAATGCAGGCGATCACGGTTATCCGTTTGCCACTAATTTCAATCCTGAAATAAATATTCGCGAAGTTACAGCAAAAGGCAGATATTTTGAAAATGGCGACTGGAAAATAACCGAGCCATTGGAAATAAATAAAGTATTTGATTTTCCTGTAATAGGTCCGAAAAAGATTTATTTATTATATCACGAGGAATTAGAATCATTAGCGCAGAACATAAAAGGAGTGAAGCGCATAAGATTTTGGATGACATTTTCAGATAATTATTTAACGCATTTAAAAGTTTTACAGAATGTAGGAATGACATCAATAAATCCGATAAATTATAATGGTATGGAAATTGTGCCGCTGCAATTTTTAAAAGCGGTGCTGCCTGATCCAGCGTCATTAGGTCCGCGCACAAAAGGCAAAACTTGTATCGGTTGTGTGATAGAAGGAGTTAAAGACGGTAAAAACTTAAAATATTATGTTTATAATATTTGTGACCACGAAGAATGTTATAAAGAAGTAAAATCACAAGCAATATCTTATACAACAGGCGTGCCTGCGGTAATTGGCGCAATGTTGATGCTGACAAAGGTTTGGCATCGACCTGGCGTCTATAATGTTGAAGAATTTGATCCGGAACCGTTTATGGAGAAATTGAATATTCACGGACTGCCATGGCATGAGACATTTAATCCGCCAGCTCTTTAACATAGAAAAAATAAAAATTGGAGATATGAAATGTTGTTGAGTAAATATTTATTGCCGACATTAAAAGAGACGCCAGCTGATGCTGAAATAACTAGTCATAAATTAATGATACGTGCCGGGATGTTGAGAAAAGTAAGCGCAGGCATTTATAATTATTTGCCGTTGTGTTTGCGCGTTATAAAAAAAATAGAAAATATAGTAAGAGATGAAATGGATAAAGCCGGGGCATTAGAATTACTTATGCCTATATTAACGCCCGCTGAATTATGGCAAGAATCCGGACGTTGGACGGTTTACGGTAAAGAATTAATGAGAATGCAAGACAGACACGAAAACGAATATGCGTTAGGTCCTACACATGAAGAAGTAATTACAGCGCTTGCGCGAAACGAAGTGAAATCATATAAACAATTGCCTTTATGTTTATATCAAATACAAGATAAATTTCGCGATGAGGTGCGTCCACGTTTTGGAGTAATGCGCAGCCGCGAATTTATAATGAAAGATGCGTATTCATTTCATTCGAGCGAAAAATGTCTGGATAATTATTATCAAATAATGTATGAAGCATACAGCAATATTTTCAAAAGATGCGGATTGCGTTTTCGCGCGGTGCTCGCTGATTCTGGTGCGATAGGTGGAGATAATACTCACGAATTTATGGTATTAGCGCAGTCCGGCGAATCGCGGGTTATTAGTTGTCCGAACGATAATTGCGGATATGCTGCGACAGATGAAACGGCGAAATCTAAAATATTTCAGCCGGAAAAAGAAGAATTTTTAGAATTGCGATTAGTAGATACACCATCGCAGAAATCAATAGAAGAAGTGAGTAATTTTTTGAAATTGCCGAAATATAAACTTGTCAAAACTTTGCTTTATAAATACGATGACGGCGTAGCGGCTGCGTTAATTCGCGGAGATTGCGAAGTAAATGAAATAAAATTAAAACATATATTGAATACGATAAATCTTGAACTTGCGGACGATAAAACAATTGAAGAAATTAGCGGTTGCGAGCCGGGCTATGCCGGACCGCTGAATTTAAAGAAACAGATTAAATTGATATGCGATTCATCGCTGAAACAATTGACTAATTTTGTTGTCGGCGCAAACGAAAAAGATAAGCATTATATAAATGTTAATCATCAGCGCGATTTTAAAATTGAAAAATTTTATGATATTAGATTAGCGAATCCTGGCGATAGATGCATAAATTGTGATGCTGTATTAGAAGAATATCGCGGAATAGAAGTAGGCCAAATTTTTAAATTAGGTACTAAATATTCCGCTAAAATGAACGCAGTGTATAATGCGGAAGACGGCAAATTAAAGCCGTTTGTGATGGGCTGTTATGGTATAGGAATAACGAGAATAGTTGCTGCGGCAATAGAACAAAATAATGATGAAAAAGGAATTGTCTGGCCATTGAATATAGCGCCGTTTTCTGTTATTATTTTGCCATTAAATAAACCGAACAGCGAAGAATTTAAAATTGCCGAGAAGATCTATAATGAAATTAAAATTAAAAATATTGATGTTGTATTAGATGATAGAGCGGTAGGCCCAGGCTTTAAATTTAAAGACGCTGAATTAATAGGAATACCTTATCAAATAATTGTCGGTGCGAAAAGTTTAAATGAACAGTCGATAGAAATAGGTATTAGAAAAACCGGCGAAAAAATATTAGTAAAAATTAGCGAAGTATCAGAAAAAATAGAAGAGTTATTATACGAAAAATAATTTTGTCAAATTATATTGACAGATATATTGAAAATGATATATAATATTTTGATTTTATGTTTCAAAAAAATTAGGGGGTTAAAATGTTTGAAGGCGTATATACCGCTGTAATTACTCCGTTTAAAAACGGAAAAATTGATGAGAATAGTTATGAAAAAATTATTGATATGCAGATTGCAAACAATGTTAATGGCATTGTGCCTTGCGGCACGACAGGTGAGTCATCGACTTTGTCATTAGAAGAACACGAATATGTTATAGAATTGGCAATCAAACGCGCAAAAAATAAAGTTAAGATAATAGCGGGTTCCGGCTCAAATTCTACTAATGACGCAGTGCGTTTGACAATGCATGCCAAGACCTCCGGCGCGGACGGCGCTTTGGTAATTACGCCTTACTATAATAAACCCACACAGGAAGGGCTGTATCGTCATTTTAAAACAATTGCTGAAAATGTAGATATACCAATCGTATTATATAATGTGCCGGGAAGAACAGGAGTTAATATGCTGCCGGAAACAGTTGCCAAATTATCAGAAATACCGAATATTGTAGCGATAAAAGAAGCATCTGGCGATATAGCGCAAGTTTCTGAAATTATTAGATTATGCGGCAAAAAAATAAATGTAATATCTGGTGATGACGGATTATTTTTTCCAATACTAGCATTAGGCGGTCGCGGTGTAATATCTGTTTTAGCTAATATTATGCCATCTGCTATGGTAAAATTATATGAAGCATTTGAAAATCGCGATTTTGAAACTGCGCGTAATTTGCAATTGGAATTATTGCCTATCATAAAAGCAATGTTTATTGAAACAAATCCGATACCAGTAAAAACAGCGGCGGCATTAATGGGGCTTTGCGAATTTGAAATAAGATTGCCGTTATGTAATTTGAAAAAAGAAAATTATAATAGTTTAGTAAAAGTTTTAGAACAATATAATCTAA
Source organism: bacterium (assembly GCA_029551925.1). GTDB lineage: Bacteria > JAGOBX01 > JAGOBX01 > JAGOBX01 > JAGOBX01 > JAKPEO01. The sequence continues at coordinate 82,129 of JAKPEO010000034.1, read as the reverse complement.
TAAAAAAATAAATCTCAAAAAATAGGAATGGTTGACTAGTATGCAAAATAATTATGAAGGCGCAATTGAGAAATTTGTATTGATTACATTAGGAGTATTATTTACTGCTGTAGCGTTGTATTTTAATACATTTACGCAAAATATAGTTTTAAATAAACAGATAATATTGACTGCGCTTGCGATGCTATTGTTTTTTATATGGATAGGTCATTCTATTTATAATACAGATAAGTTTAGAATGCCGAGTGTGCCAGTTGTTTTGCCAATTGTAATGATAGTTGTAATTTTTGTTATATCTACATTTTTCACGCCATATTTTTGGTATTATAATATTGAAGAAACATCGCGATTTTTGAGTTTTTTTGCTATTATTTTGACATTAATAGCTTATTGCAAAACAGTGAGATGTGTAGAATATTATTTAATAATGATATTATTTGTGACATTGCTGACTTGTCTGTATGGGATATTGCAAATATACAATGTAGATTTTATTAAGTGGGGGATAGAGCCGGCACCGTATGTTTCTACATTTGGCAACCAAAACTTTTTTGGCGGCTATTTAGTAGTAGCGGCGCCGATTTGTTTAGCAATATTATTTACGACAAAAAATATAGCGTTAAGATTGCTTTCGTTGTTGACATATATTTTATGCGGATGGTGTATCTTATATTCTGGCAACCGCAGTGCTATGATTGGCTTTGCTTTTGAAAATGTATTTTTTATAATACTAAGTATTCGGTTTGGCGTATTAAGATTTTTATTGAAAAAAAAACGGTTATTTTTCGGTTTTTCTATTATATCGATAATATTAGCGATAGCACTTTTCTATGTTGCTTATAAAACAAGTCCGTATTTTGCAATGCGTATGAATACTATATTTCAGACTACAGAAAGCACGAATTTAGTTCGTAAAAAAATGTGGACTGGCGCAGGTAGAATGCTTAGAGATGCGCCGATATTGGGGCAAGGGCAGGGGACATTTCAATTAACATTTCCGCGCTATCGCCCGTCTAATTATCATCGGTCTGGCGTAAGTCATAATACAATGCATGCGCATAATGAATTTATGGAATGGTTTGCAGAATTGGGATTATTGGGTATTACGCATTTTGCTTGGTTATTTGTCGCTTATTTTATATTTGTTATGCATATGTTGATAAATGTCAAATCGCAATATTTTAGAAATTTACAAATTCCGCTATTTGTATCAACTATTGGTTTTATTGTTGAAAATTTAATGTCAGTTAACTATCGATGGATTGGTCCTGCTACGCAGCATTGGTTCGTATTTGGGTTATCAGTTGCTTTGTGTTATGCTGTAAAATCAGCGGAACCTAATATATCTATAAAAAAGAAGGCTGTTAATACTAATACTTTAACGCCTTTAAAAATCATTTTGTTTATTGTATTGATTATTGTATTTTTTTATTTTATAAAATTTTGTTATAAATTAGCGCAGTCAGATTTTTATTTAAAAATGGGAATGGTGCGCGTTGATAATTCTCCTAATTCTCCGCAAGTTTTGAATGAAGCGGAAGTATATTTATCTCGTTCGATATTGTTGTATCCTTATGATTTATCGAGTTATTATAAATTAGGCTTTGTATATTTGCAAAAAGGCACTAATGATTTGAGAGCAGGCAAAAATGCCGAAGGTATCAAAAATCTGCATAAAGCGCTCGAAATGTATAATGAAATAATTAAAATGGCGCCAAATTACGCGCAGATACATAATAATATTGGAATGCTGTATTTACAATTAGGTAATTATTATGAAGCGATGAGGCAATTTGAATGGGCTACGATATTAGAAAATAACGAGCGTAATCATGAGAATCTAATACATTATTATATGCAACGAAAATTTACAGGGTTCGCATTTTATCACGCGTTTATGCTAAAAGAAGTAGCGCGCGAAGAAAAAGAACGAGCGGTGCAGCGTCTCCAATCGAGTTATTTTTTTGGGGAACTTTTGCGCCTATCACCAGAAATGATAAAGCAAAACGCTGAAAGATATACGAATGATTATAATACGCAAAAGCAACGCTATATAAATTCGATAAAGGATATTTCTACAATCCGCGCGGAAAAAGGCAATTTAAAATCAGCTGTTAATTGGATAACATTAGCGATTGATTTAGAGCCGCAAGATGTTCGGAATAAATTGATAATGATGAGTTATCTTATTAGAACAAAAGATATAAATTATGTAAAAAGATATTTTGATTATTTGAATAAAACTTATTCAAAATCAGCGATAAGTCATCAATTATTTAATGAAATGATTCCATTATTAAATTCAATGATGGCTGATGTTCAAAATAATAATGAATCGAAAGCGAAGTTGTTATTATGTATATCTAAATCCTATAAGATTATAGGAAATAATACAAATGCGAAATTATTAGGGGAAGAAGCGCGAAAACTTGTGCCTACTAATAATGAAATAGCAGAATTCTTAAAAAATATTTAGCGAGTTATTGTTTTTTATGAAGGTTATACCAATTGTCGAGTTATTTAATCAATCAAATAAAAATAAAGACGATAGCGGAATATTTGAAAAAACAGTGATAATTGATTTTTCTGATACAACCGCTAAAATTGTTCGAGATAAAGGCGTAGATACAATTATGTTTGAAGCGGAAAACGGCGCCACAATAGTCTTACAAAAAGATTGCAAAACAGAAAAAATTATAGGAATAGAAATTTTTCAGTAATATTGATTGGTTCATAAAAATGAAGACGCCTAAAATATTTACATTTTTGATTTTTTTAGTGATTATATCAATTTTGTTAATTATTATAAATTTATTTAGTTCGAAAAACATTACAACATCATCTAAATCTCCTTCAAAAGCAAAAATAGATTTTTCGATTTTAAGCAAAAAAAAAGTTTTGGCTGATAAATCAATAAAAGTTATAAATATCTATGGTCCGATATATTTTACAGATGAACAGAATTTTTTCGGTGAAAAATCGGGCGCTGATAATATTGTCGAAGAATTAAATGCGACAATCGAAGAAGAAAATATTGTCGGATTGCTATTGCGTATAAATTCGCCGGGGGGGACAGTAGCAGCTTCGCAAGAGATATATAATGGCTTATTAAAATTTAGAGAAAAAACCAAAAAACCTGTTGTAGTATCAGTTGCTGATTTAGCAGCGAGTGGCGCGTATTATATTTCCGCCGCAGCCGATACGATATTCGTTAACCAATCGTCGATAGTAGGTAATATTGGAGTGATAATGACAGGCGTTAATATAAAAAAATTACTTGATAAAGTCGGTGTCGAGCCAAATGTTTATGTGAGCGATAAGCATAAAGATATGGGTTCGCCTTATCGCGAAGCCACGGCAGAAGAAAAGAAAATTTTTCAAGACGCTATTAATGCATTGTATAAACAATTTGTCGAAGCAGTAAAAACAGGGCGTTCAGGAAAAATAAAAGCAGAAGATAAAATTTTGTTTGACGGCAGAATGTTTACAGGCGCTGATGCAGTTCAAAATGGTCTTGCTGATTTTACAGGAGGTTATATTATGAAGCATTGGATTATTTATGGAAAATTACCGGAAATACCGGCGCACCTCAGATTTATGAAACGCAGCCATCAGATTTTTGGAATAGATTATTTAGATATTCGTCTATATTTAATTCAATAAAATTTCCTGAATATTTACGATATATTGATGCTAAAAATTATGATAATAACAATAAGATAAAATTTCTGTATCAATTAACTGGTGATTTATTTTGAGCAAGAAAATATTAATAGTAGAAGACCAAAAATTTATTAGCAGTATTGTATCATTGAATTTACGAAAAATCGGATATGATACTGTTGTCGCAGAAAATGGCAAAATCGGGTATGATTTAGCGAAAAGCGAAAAGCCGGATTTGATATTGCTCGATATTATGATGCCGGTATTAAATGGTTTTGAAACATTGAAATTATTGAAAAGCGATGACAATACTCGTAAAATTCCTGTTATAATATTAAGCGCTCTTTCACAAAAATCGCATATATTGGAAGCGATAAGTTTAGGTGCGATTGATTATATTACCAAGCCGTTTAATTTAGATATAGCGAAATTGAAAATAGCGGAAGTTTTCAAAAAACTCAATCAATCCACAGAAATAGAAAAGCACGATACATTTCCAATATTTTATAAAAATTATGTAGTTGTAATGAATTGCCCGAATGATTTTATTTCATTAGAATACATAAAAAAAATCTCGAATTCAATAACAAAATTTAAAGAAGAAATTTCGCAAGTAATATTAAATTTAAAAGAAAATAAAACAATAGATAATTTAAATGTTGTATTTTTTGATAACTTAATAGCCAAATTAAATGAGCGGCATATAAAAGTCAGTTTAGTAGTTATGAACTCAGAAATCGAATCATTTTTTAAAGAAGCGCATATGCTATCGACATTTGAAATTTTTACTGAAATGTCTGCGGCGTTGCCGCCAGATATAGATGTTTCTGAGATAGAAAATACAAAAAAAATAACAGCGGAAGATGCAAAATATCCGCTGCCAGTTTTATTTAACAGCGGTGTGCCTATAATAAAATTTTTTGTCGCGCCTACCCCAGAACAGATAGATTTGCTTGATAATTGTATATTGGAATTATTTAGATACAATCGCAAGCGAATAATAGTTGATTTTAATAATACAGATGCGGTGCCTGCGCGATTGGCTGGTGTATTAATGAAATATCAAACAAATTTAGTAATAAAAAACGAAGGTAAAATTGTTTTAATAATCAAATCACAAAATTTAATCACGCAATTAAAAGAAGGCGGTTTTATCACAAAATTCGAGATTTATACTGATTTGGAAAGCGCAATGGCTTATATCAACAAATAATAATGGCAAAGATTCACATTTTAGATGAAAATTTAATCAATAAAATTGCGGCAGGCGAAGTAATTGAAAGACCTGCGTCTGTTATTAAAGAATTAATAGACAATTCAATAGACGCAGGCGCCACAGAAATAACAATATTTATTGAAAATGCCGGCAAAAAAAAAATAGGAATAATAGATAATGGTTGCGGATTGGACGAAGAAGATATTTTTTTATGTATTGAACGGCACGCTACAAGTAAAATAAAAGAAGCGCAAGATTTATATAAAATTACGACTCACGGGTTTCGCGGCGAAGCATTAGCGAGTATCGCTGCTGTGTCAAAAATGACTATACGCAGCAAACCTGAAAACGCTAATGAAGGTATTGAGTTAATAATCAAATCTGGAATAGTAAAAAATAAAAATATTGTGGGAATGCAGACAGGCACAGAAATAATAGTAGAAGATTTATTTTTCAACACGCCGGTCCGCAAAAAATTTTTAAAAACCGAAGCAACAGAAACTGCGCATTTTTTGAATGTTATAACAAATCATTCGCTTGCTTATCCGCATATAAATTTTAAATTTTATAATGAAAATAAATTAATATTTGAATCGCCGAAAGTAACGTCAAGATTAGAAGCATTATTAAATTTATACGGCTATTCAATAAAAGATGATTTAATTGTTGTAAATAAAAAAATAGAAGATGTTAATATTGAAGCGTATTTTGGCAATCCGAAACTTTCGCGAAAATCGCGCGATCGTCAGAAAATTTTTGTTAATAATCGATTTATAAGAAATACAATGATAAATGCCGCGGTTTATAATTCCTATAAAACATTATTGGGAGTAAACGAACATCCGATGTATATAGTATTTATTGATTTGCCTGCCGAACAAATTGATGTTAACATTCATCCGACAAAAATCGAAGTGCGATTTGTAGATAATATTAAAATTAAGAATATTTTAGAAAATGTATTTACTGATGCATTGCAAACAAGCGAAAAAATCAATCCGAACATTAAATTAAAAACATATTCTGTTGCAGAATTAAAAAAAGAACAACTGTCAAATATTGCTTTGGAATTAGAACAAAGTTCTGTAAAAAAAATACAGAATTATTCATTAGAATTAGAACAAAAATCAGATGAGGCGCAGCAAAAAACTGAAAATATTGAATTAGCAATAACTGAAAAATCCGCTGAAAATCTTGAACTGAATTATCGGATAATCGGGCAGATTAATAATTTATATATAATTGTCGAATGTGATGACGGCATAAAGATAATAGACCAGCACGCTGCGCACGAGCGAATTTTATATAATAAATTTATGAAAATAATCAAATCAAAAGAAAAAATTGAAGCGCAGATGCTGCTGCTGCCGCTGACAATAGAATTAACTCAATCAGAAAAAATATTAATAAATCAATGGCTTGATGTATTTGAGAAAATGGGAATGATTCTTGAAGATTTCGGCGGAAACACTTTGATTTTACGCAGTGTGCCGTTATTTATTGGCAGCCGCGCTGATGATAAAAGATTATTGTTGGATTTGATTGATGATATACTGGCATTAGGCAAGATACATACGATTGACGAAAAATTGCATAATATAGTTGCGCTGATGTCCTGTAAATCAGCAATAAAATCAGGGAGTAGATTATTAGTTTCTGAAATGCAAGAGATAGTGGAACATATATTGCAAGATAAAGATATTAAGACCTGTCCACACGGACGACCGACATTTATTAATTTATCTTTTGCCGAATTGGAAAAAACATTTAAACGCACATAATAAAATATAAAAAAGTGAATAAAATATGACTGAAAAGTTGTTTATTGATTATGCTAAAATAATGATAGAAGCAGGTAAAGGCGGTGACGGCTGTTCAAGTTTTCATCGCGAAAAATTTGTGCCAAAAGGCGGACCGGACGGCGGCAACGGCGGCCGCGGCGGAAATATAATATTTGTATCAGACAAAAAAATCAAAACATTGATAGATTTTAAATACAAGCGCAAATTCAAAGCGCAAAATGGCAGTAATGGAATGAAATCTAATAAAACCGGCGCAAGCGGTGAAGATTTAATAATAAAAGTGCCGGTTGGCGTAGTTATAAAAAATGCGGAGACCGGCGAAGTATTGGCGGATTTAGTGACTGATAATGCGCTGTTTATTGCTGCGTGCGGTGGTCGCGGTGGTCGCGGTAATGCGATGTTTAAATCATCAACTAATCGTTCTCCTGATTATTGCGAGCGTGGCGAAATAGGCGAAAAATTAGAAGTAATACTCGAACTTAAATTATTAGCAGATATAGCAATTATCGGGCTGCCGAATGCCGGTAAATCTACGCTGCTGTCTATTATTTCAGCGGCGCGACCAAAAATAGCTGATTATCCATTTACTACACTTGTTCCAAATTTAGGCGTTGTTAAAATAGACGACGAATTAGCGTTGACATTTGCCGATATTCCAGGATTGATTGAAAATGCTCATAACGGCGCAGGATTAGGCACGCGGTTTTTGAGACATATCGAGCGTGCAAATTTTTTTGTGCATTTGATAGACGCCAATTCAGATAATGTTATAAAAGATTTCGATGTGATTTATAATGAACTGAAATTGTATAATGAAAAACTTTTGAAAAAAAAACAGATAGTAGTTTTAAATAAAATTGATTGTATTATTGAAAAAGATTTGACGGCAAAAAAGAAATCTTTAAAAAAATATTGCGCAAAATATGATAATATTGTAGATGTATTAGCGATTTCAGCGGCTGCAAAAATAAATATATCGGAATTGCTTTTTAGAATAAAAGACGAATATTTAAAATTAGAAAAAGAAAATGTTAAAATAGAAGATACTATTATCAAAGAATACAAATTTGAAGAAGAAGAGCCGATAAAAGTAAAAAAATTGGGCGACGGTTTTTTTGAAATTACAGGCACGCAAATTTTAAAAGCAATAAATAGAATAAATATTAATACAGACGACGGCTTGACAAAATTTAATAGAATTTTAGAAAAATATAATATAAATTATCTATTAAAGAAATTAGGCGCTGTTAATGGCGATATAGTTTATATAGGAGAGCAGCAGTTTGACTATTATGATGCCGAACAAATATGATTTAATAAAAAAATCAAAAAATATTGTTGTAAAAATTGGAACAAGCATTTTGACTGATATAATTGACGGATATCCGCAAATTACTGATAAGCACATAAAACCGATAGTTGAGCAAATTGTAAAATACAGCGATGCTCGTAATTTTACGATAGTATCATCAGGCGCAATTGGTTTTGGAATGTCTGTTTTAAATTTAAAGGCCAAACCTAAACAATTAGCGCTAAAACAGGCAGCAGCGGCGATTGGTCAAAATAAATTAATGCAAATGTATGACAAGTTATTTGCAAAATATAATAAAGTTGTAGCGCAGATATTATTAACACAGACCGGCATAATGCACAGACAGCGCTATTTGAATGCGGTAAATACATTAAATGCATTATTCAAATTAAAGGCGATACCTATTATAAATGAAAATGATACTGTTGCGGTAGAAGAAATAAAGTTTGGAGATAACGATAAATTAGGTGCAATGGTTGCAACTATGATAAACGCTGATTTATTGATTATTTTGTCAAATATTGACGGATTGTTTAAAAATTTGAATGATAAAAATTCGTTGATAGAAGATGTGAGCGCAATAGATGACGAATTATTGAAAATTGCTGGCAGTGCTTCAAAATCTACTACTACCGGCGGAATGATTTCCAAGTTACGCGCTGCTGAAATTACAATGTCTGCTGGCATTCCGATGATAATTTGTAATGGCTATGATGATAAAATTATTGATAAAGTATTAACTTTATCATATCGCGGCACATTTTTTTATCCGGCGAAAAAGACATTGGCGCCGCGCAAGCATTGGATAAAATATAATTTAAAACCGCGCGGAAAAATAATAATTGACGACGGCGCGGTTAAAGCATTAAAAAATAATAAGAGTTTATTGCCCTCTGGAATAGTAAATGTTACTGGTGATTTTGATGCAGGCGATTGCGTGGGCGTATATAATTCAAATAATGAAAAAATAGCCAAAGGCTTATGCAATTATAATAAGTTTGAATTGCTGCAAATTAAGGGACTGAAAACTTCTGAAATAAAGAAAAAATTTGATTTTTACGATGCTGATGAAGCGCTGCATATTGATAATATGGTATTGATTAATTAAAATTTCTAAAAATCTAAATTTGGAGAATAAAAAATGACGCAATTAGAATATGCTCGACAAGATATTTTAACTGATGAGATGAAACAAGTGGCTGCCGCTGAAAATATTGCCGCGCAAGAATTATTGCAAGCAGTAAAAGACGGAGTGGTAGTAATACCTAAAAATGTAAATCATAAATTTAAAGCTGTCGGCATAGGTCGCGGGTTAACTACAAAAATAAACGCCAATATCGGCACATCGCGCGATTGCCAAAATATAGATTATGAATTAAAAAAACTTGAAATCGCCGAAAAATACGGAGCTAATGCAATAATGGATTTAAGCACAGGCGGCGATTTAGATAAAATTAGAAAATTGGTAATAGAAAAAAGCAGCATTTGCGTTGGCACTGTTCCTATTTATGAAATGGCTGTTATAGCGCTCGAAAAATACGGAGATACAAATAAAATAGATAAAGAATTGATGTTTGATATTATTGAGAAACATTGCGAGCAAGGCGTAGATTTTATTACAGTTCACTGCGGCGTAACCCAACAGACAATTGAACGGTTGAAAATAGAAAAGAGAATATTAAATATAGTGAGTCGCGGCGGCGCTATTTTAGCCGCGTGGATAGAAAAAAATAAAAAAGAAAATCCGCTTTATGAAGATTTTGATAGATTATTAAAAATAGCTAAAAAATATGATGTGACATTGTCGTTAGGAGATGGATTAAGACCAGGGTGTTTGGCTGACGCTACTGATAGAGCGCAAATACAAGAACTGATATTATTAGGCGAACTCACGCAAATAGCGCAAAATGCAGGCGCACAAGTGATGATTGAAGGTCCTGGGCATATGCCGCTAAATCAAATCAAGAGCAATATAGAACTACAAAAGTCATTATGTCATAATGCGCCGTTTTATGTGTTAGGTCCGCTTGTGACTGATATTGCGCCTGGCTATGATCATATTACTTCTGCGATTGGCGGAGCACTTGCCGCAGCTTATGGCGCAGATTTTTTGTGCTATGTCACGCCCGCTGAACATTTGCGGTTGCCGTCGCTTGAAGATGTCAAACAGGGCGTAATCGCATCGCGTATCGCCGCGCACGCAGCGGATATTGCAAAAGGTATAAAAGGCGCGATTGATATTGACAATCAAATGGCGTTTGCAAGATATTCGCTCGATTGGCAGAAACAAATAAAATGCGCTATTGACCCTGAATATGTCGAAAAATATAGAGAAAGCAGTAAACCGGTTGATAAAGATGTCTGCACAATGTGCTCTGAATTTTGCGCAGTCAAAAAATTAAAGGATGTATTTTAAAAATATTTTGCGCGAATAATAAATACTAATAAATCAGCAATAAATAAAACTAACAAAGCATAGATAAAATAATGCGCTAACGGAATATTTTTTTGATCGCTTGTCAGTTGTTCTGTTATCTTGTCAAAATGCCAAAAATCTTCATTAGATTTTTGAGAAGCTGGAATGTTTAATAATTTATATTGCTGTCCAGCGCTGTTATCTTCAATTTTATAAATCGCTTGTTTGGGAAAATCAGTGTTTTTCGCTGGTTCGTGAATATTGATTAATTTTTCATTTTTTTTTGCATCTATTTTTTTTAATGACGAGATTATTTCAATATTTTTATTTTGATATAATTCTGAAATAATGGAATTGAATTTATAGAAATATTCAGGCGTTAAAAAAACCGCGCTATTTTTTAATTTGTGATTGAAAGTAAATATTAATATGCAGCCGTTATTGTATTTTTTTATAACAGCCGCAGGATTATTATTGTCAAAAACTGCAAGAATTTTATGGTCAAATTCTATATATGGTTTGGCGTTGAAAATATTGTCAATATTGTAAGCGTATAATCTTTCAAGAAATTTTATATTTTCTCTTTGAAACGATCTGCCGCTGCTTTTGCCGCTGAAATAAATAGGCAGCAGCGGCTCTTCGTTTATATATTGTCTGCCTAAATAATCATTTATTATTGATAGATTAATATTTTCATCTGGTATTATAAAAATATGCGCGCCGTTTTGTAATGTTTTTTTTATAAAATCAATCAGCGTATTATCGAAATTAAGCAGATTATTGAAAACCGCTAATTCATAGTTATTGGAAAATTTATCGGTATTTTTCAAAAAATCAGAATAGTTGATTTTTGTAATTTTATGATTAGTCGCAGAAAGCAGTTGATAAGTAGTATTGGTATCCTTGTTATCTTCTATCAATAGCGTATTATATGGATTTTTGACCGGCAGCGTAAAATAATAATAATTATCGTAGTCGATAGCATCCGGCTGCAATTCCGCTAATGCGAATTTAAAAATATTACTCGGCTGCTGAAATTTTAGATTTAAAGTATTAAGTCCTTTGCTGAGAGTTATATTGAAATTTGCTAATGTTTGTTTTATTCCGCCGTTTTCTGATATTCCGTAAATTGTCAGTATATTTTGTTCGGTTGTATCAGAATATATTTCGATTTCTAAATCGATTGGTTCGTTAATTAATAAAGTTTTTTTTACCGCATTGATTTTGGTTATGGCTGTATTTTTAAAATCAAATTGCGGAGCGCATAAAATTATATTGTTAGTATTTTTTAGCAATTTATCGTTTATTCTATTATTAGTTAAGATTATCAGCAGAGTATCGCTTTGATTATCGTATTTTTTTTGCAATTGGCTAAATAAAAAGTTAGATTCATCTAACTTTAAATTATGAATGTATTGCAATTTAGCATTGATAGTGGAATGCTGTATTATTTTATTATTATTTTTATCGAGCTCGATAATTTTGATTTTATTATGCAAATGTCCGTATTTTTTGTCAGTTAAAAATTTAGTTAATAAATCTTTGTAAAATTCAAGATTATTTTGATTTTCAATTTTTGCGGACATATATTCTGAATTATCAAGATAAAAATGATATTCGTTAAACATCAGTTTTTCTTTTGATTTTTTTTCTAATTGCGGTGCTGCAAAATATAAAATTAAAAAAATTAAAATTAATATTCTTATTATTAAACTCAAAATATTCAGCAATTTTATGTTATATGCAAAATTTGACGCTGCCAGTGATAAAATGCGCATATTAGAAAAATATACTATTTTATTTTTTTGTTTATTTAGAATGTGAATGATAATAGGGATAATTATTAACGGCAATGCGTATAAAAAGTATATATTTGCAAATTTCAAATTCATATATCTAACTCTTGAAAATCTTTTGGATATTTTTTTCTAATGGAATATTTGTATTCATCAAAGTATAGTAAATTCCGCTGTTTGAACATTCGTTATATATCATTTTTAGATATTCATTCATTATACTGATATATTTATTTTTTATTTTTTCTGGGATTATAGTTATTTTATTGTTAGTTTCTAGCCCGCGAAATTCAATAGCGGTATTCGGAAAATCAAAGTTAATTTCAAAATCGTCGAGGATATGTATAAATAAAATAGAATTGCCGTTTTTTGATAACTGCCTGATAATCTTTAAAGCGTTTTCAAATTCATTATCGTCATCAAATAAGAAATCAGATATAATAATTATCATCTGCCGTTTTTTTAGATTAGTCATATATTCGCTAAATATTTTGCCGTATTTAGTTTGCGAGGACGCTTCGATTTTTTTGAGTTCGTTATCTGTTTGTTTTAAAATTATAGGATTATTTGTAAAATTTATTATGGTTTGCAGTTCGCTGTTAAATGTCTTTAATTCAAAGCAATCATTTTGTTTGATTGTTTTGTATATGATGCACGCGCAAATAAATTTTGAATATTCTAATTTATTTAAAGAATAAGAAGATTGAAAACTCATAGAGTTTGAAGAGTCCAGCAAAATAGAAATATTTAGAGCATTATCCTCTTCATATTTTTTTACAAATAATTTTTCGGTTTTGGCGTAGAGTTTCCAATCTATAAATTTCGTGTCTTCGTAGTCATTAAACTGTTGATATTCGGCGAATTCGATATTAAAACCAGTTAATTTGCTTTTATGCCCGCCAGTAAAAAGATTGTCCATTATTGTTTTGGCTGTTAGAGTATATTGCCCGATTTTTAATAGCAGAGCATTATCAAAATAGGAATTAGTCATAGACGAGCGTGGCAAAATCAATACCTTTATAATATCTTCTTAATATGTCAGAATATGAATAATTTGCTTCTGCCATTCGTTTGCCGCTCCATTGCGGCAGGCCTACTCCGTGTCCGAAGCCCAAGCCCTCAAATGTGAATGAATCGCCGGATTGATAAAAATCTGTGATTAATAAACTTTTAAAATTATATTGCGACCCCAACGCAATGCGTAAGGCATAAGCATCTACTTTTGTGATTTTATTTTCAGAGCATTCTACCGCTAATTCTATCCATCGCCCGTTTTTGGTCGTGCGGATCGGATAGATTTTTTGGATTCTGCCAATATTTGTTTTTTTTAGATTTTCTATTGTTTTGCGAAGCGTTGATTCTTTAACAGTGTATTTCCATTTACTGTGCGATACAGGCGGTGCAAATTCATCTATTTCTGTTTTGAAATACGGATATTTTTTGCCGCCCCAAATTATATGTGGTTCTTCTGTAGCGCCGCCGGAATCAGAGTAGAAAAACGCAGCTATCGGACTGCCGCCGTATGTCATAATAATTCCAGTAGTTGCATCTACAGCATCGTCAGTTACTTTTCTGCGGGATTTGCTGTCGCCAAAAACTTGTGAAGTTTGGTCGGATTTTACATCGAATGGCAAATGATCCGTTGTTAGTATTTGATACACCGCGTATGTTCGCGCAGCGATACTTTGAGCTTTAATCATTTCAATTGGCCAGTTTGCTGAAATTTCTTTTGGCACGACATATTTAAGATAATTTTCAAGCGGCACTTCTAATATTGCTAATATATTTTGCGATTTGCCGTTTGTTTTGAGTTCTAATGGATATTTATAAATATTATCGTTTATTTTTAAATATGACTGCGGCGCAATTTTTATAAATGAATAATCGCCTAAATCAGATACTTTAAAAAAATTTGACGATTTGGCAGTGATTGTAATTTTAGTATTATCTTTTATTGTTGTGATGAGATTATCAGTTTCATCTAATATTTTTGTATTTTCAGGAAGTTCTAATGTTAATCTTGCCGCGTTAGTTATTAATACGCGGATATAGTTTCTTTTTAAAATATTTGTTTTTTCAAATTTATCAATGCCTGCGATTTTTTTAGGTTGTTTAGGCATTTCTATTAAATCAAAAATATCAGGCTTGACTTCTATTTGTGATATTTCTTTTTGCGTGTATAAATAGCATCTATTTAGATAATAATTCGCTTCTGATGGAAAAGCATCGGTGCTTTTTTTAAAGTATTCTATCGCTTGATTATAATCGTTGGTCCTGAAATAATATATGCCGTATAAAAAATTCAATTGATTTTTTTCAGTATCGTTTAGATGTTCAATATCAAGCTGCATAACATCTAAATAATCTTTAAAATTTTCTAAATCATTAGATTTAAGAAAATTATAAGCGCGGTCGATAATTTGCGCGCGCGATATTCCAATAGAATAACGAAATATTAATACAAATAAAAAAGAAATAAAAAAAAATTTAATAATTAATTTCATATTTTTTTAATAGCATTTGCAATTGTTTCGTCGTGATATTGAGTAATTCACTTGTTTTTTCGATATTTTTATCAGATGATGTAAAAATATTGCGTATGTATTCTTTTTGAAATTTTTCTGTCGCTTTATCCAGCGGCAAAATATTTTTTAATTCCAATCTATATTCTAAATCGCTGAAATCTTGCAAATCCAAAATATTATTTTTTGTCAAAATTACAGCTTTTTCTATTATGTTTTCTAATTCTCTGATATTGCCGGGCCAATCGTATTTTTTTAATAAGTCAATCGCAACTTGCGTTATACCGTTGATTTTTTTGCGATTCTTTTGACTTGATTTTTCTATAAAATGTTTTGTTAATAATTCAATATCTTCTAATCTTTCGCGTAACGGAGGCAATACAATATGTATTACATTTATTCGATAAAATAAATCTTCGCGAAATTTTTTGTTTTCTACTTCTTGCCATAAATTTTTATTGCTTGCAACAATCAATCTAACATCAATATCAATTGTCGAGGTGCCGCCTAATCGCTCAATTTGACGGTTTTGTATGACTCTTAATAATTTTGCCTGCGAGTCAAAATCCATATTATTGATTTCATCTAAAAACAAAGTGCCGCCGTTCGCCAATTCTAATTTTCCTTTTTTTGTTGAGACTGCACCGGTAAATGCGCCTTTTTCATAACCAAATAATTCAGATTGTATTAATGTTGAAGGTATAGCGCCGCAGTCAATAGCAATAAATGCCTGTTTTTTACGAGGGCTGTTATTATGAATATAATTAGCCATTATTTCTTTACCAACACCGCTTTCGCCTGTTAATAATACAGTCACATCTTGCGGTGCGATTTTATTGATTATTTTCAATATTTCTTGCATTTTTGAAGAGTTTGTTTGATATTCGTAAATACGCGGCTGTTGGATATTCGGTGTTTTATAGTAATCTAATTGATTTTCAATATCAATAACATAGAGTATATGTTTGATAGTATGTCGTATTTCTTCAATATGAAACGGTTTTGTAAGATATTCACAAGCGCCTAATTTTATGCAGCGCACGGCTGTTTTTAAATCATCTATTGCTGTTATCATTACAACAGGCAGATATTCGTATTTTTCTTTTAGGATTTTTAAGACCTCTTCGCCTGATAGTTCAGGCATTCTTATATCTAACAGCACAATATCAGTAGATTTTTTTTCTAAATATTCAAGCGCTTTTTTAGGATTTACGAATGCCTCAATTTTATACTCGTCGCTTAATAAATCGCTTAAAAAAGTGCAAACAGCAGCATCGTCGTCTATAATCAGTATTTTTTTTTTCATAATAGAATTTTGCCTTTTTTCATAAATAATTTATCGTCTATATATAATTCGCCTTCTGTCCGCAAATCTTTTATCATATCCCAATGTATAGCGGATTTGTTTTTGCCGCCGGTTTCTTCATAAGAACTGCCAATTGCTAAATGGATTGTTCCGCCAATTTTTTCGTCAAATAAAATATTTTTTGTGAATTTTTGGATAGAATAATTTAAACCTATTGCAAATTCGCCTAAATACCGTGCGCCTTTATCGGTTTCTAATATTTTTAATAGATAATTTTCGTTTTTTTCAGCTGATGCTTTTATAACTTTGCCGTCTTTAAATTCTAATCTGATTCCGCTGATTTCATTGCCGCTCGTGCATACTGGAAATTCAAAATATATTTTGCCGTTTGCAGAATTTTCGAGCGGACCTGTAAATACTTCGCCGCTCGGCATATTGCTTTTTCCGCAGCTATTAATAAATTTTCTATTTTTGACACTTAATGTTAAGTCGGTTTCTTTACCTACTATTCTTACAATATCCGCGTTTTTTAATTTATCAACAATTTTTTGCTGATATCTTTCGAGTGCTTGCCATTCTTTTATCGGATTAGGTTTATTGATTTTTACAGCATTTACGACAAAATCTTCAAATTCTGATAATGACATCTCAGCATCCTGCGAATATGCTTCCGTCGGATAAAGCGCCAATACCCATCTATCTTTTTTTAATCTTATATCGCTTACAGGTTTATATGTTTTTCTGAATTGCGATTGTTTTGTCGGCTCAATATTTGATAATGATTTAGTATTCGTTTCAGAATATAAAATTATTGTGGCGTCGAATTCTTTTGCTTCGAGCAGCGGCAGTTTCGGCAGCATAGTCAAATGCTGATCTTGCGCATATTTAAAAAATAATTCTGATTGGTTATTGAGCGTGATTCTATTAAACGGAAAAGCGCCGCGTTTTAATACTTCAATATAAATTTTTTCGATTAGCGGAGCTGCCGCTATTCCGCCCTGTATCGCAATTTGTTCGTTTTTTTTGACATTCACGCAATAGTCAACAAGTAATTGCGCATATTTATTTAATAATTGTTTGTCAAGCATAGTTTTGTCCTTGAAAAAAATACTTAATTTTAAGCGGAATATTATATACTAAAATCAAATTAATTGCAATTGTTTTTTATAAAAAATATTGGAACTTTTTTGAACGAGATTATCTGCAATTTTTTTATTGAAAAAATAAAAAAAACTTGACTTTTAAAATTATTAAAAGTAAAATATTAACTTTTAATATAAAATTTTGGCAAAACATTATGTTTAGGTTAAAAAAATGGGACTATTAGATAAATGTAAGCGGTTTACGATAGCGCGTGAAGTTCAGAAAATGGGAATATATCCGTATTTTCGTGAAATTAGCTCAGATATAGACACTTCTGTTATTATTAATGGCAAAAAAGTTATAATGTTTGGATCGAATAGTTATTTAGCGCTGACCAATCATCCAAAAGTAAAGGAAGCGGTTGCTGAAGCGATAAGAAAATACGGCACTGGCTGCGCCGGCTCGCGATTTTTAAACGGCACATTAGATATACATGTAGAATTAGAAGAAAAATTAGCGGCATTTGTCGGAAAAGAAGCGGCATTGTTATTTCCTACCGGATATCAAACAAATGTTGGCGTAATATCGTGTTTAGTCGGACCAAAAGATTATTGTTTGATGGATAAATTAAATCATGCGAGTTTGATAGCAGGCGCGCAGATGAGCCACTGCAAATTATTAAGATACGAGCATAATAATATAGAAGACGCGGAAAAGACATTGCAAAAGTATGAAATAAAAAATGGATTAATGATTGCTTGCGACGGCGTGTTTAGTATGGACGGCGATTACGCTGATCTTAAAGGACTGGTTGAATTAAAGAAAAAATATAACGCAGTTTTAATGGTGGACGAGGCGCACAGTATCGGAGTATTCGGAAAAAATGGCGCAGGGATAGTCAACCATTTTAACTTGACATCAGATGTAGATTTGATAATGGGCACATTTAGTAAATCATTAGCGTCAATCGGCGGATTTATAGCAGGAGAAGAAGAAGTTATACATTATATAAAACATAATTCTCGGTCGTTTATTTTTAGCGCGAGTATGCCGCCAGCGTCAGTAGCAGCAGCAGCGGCCGCTCTTGAAATTATGCAAAAAGAACCAGAACGAATTGTTAAACTTTGGGAAAATACAAAATATATGCATAAAGGATTAGTTGACGCCGGCCTTAAGACCAGCGCTGGCGAGACGCCGATATTGCCTGTCCTTATTGGCGATGATATGCTGGCGTTTAAAGTGTGTAAAGAATTGCAAGAGCATGGGATATTTGTTAATCCTGCTGTTGCGCCAGCTGTGTCGCCGGGAAATGCGTTGATTAGATTGAGTTTGATGGCTTCGCATACCTTCGCTGAAATCGATTATACTTTGGAAAAAATGAAAATAGTAGCAAAGCAAAATAATATTATATGAGTTTTGCCGATTATCAAGTAATTGAAGTTATCACCAAACAACAATTAAAAGAATTTATTGATTTTCCTTATAAATTATATAAAAAAAACAAATATTGGGTTCCGCCATTAAAATTACAGGAAATCGAATTTTACAATTCTAAAAAGAATGCGTTTTTCGAACATTCAAAAGTAAAATTATTTTTATGTTTGAAAGATAATCAGGTAGTTGGTAGAATATCCGCTAATATTAATGAAAATTATAATTCTTTTCATAATGAACAAATTGGTTTTTGGGGTAGTTTTGAAATTATAAACGATAAAACAGCAGCAGAAAAATTATTTAGTGCAGTTTATGAATTTTTCAAAAAAAATGATATAAAAATTGTGCGCGGACCATTTACATTTTCGACAAATGAAATATCTGGATTATTAGTTGATTCATTTGACAGCGCACCGCTGATAATGATGCCGTATAATTTTGAATATTATGAAAAGTTATTAATAGAATTAGGGCATTATAAAGTCAAGGATTTATGGGCATATTATTTAGATTATGAGACATATAAAAAAATAATGGCTGTAGATATTTCAAAATTCATCAACCGCTATAAATTAACTTGTAGAAAAATTAATTTTCGAAAATTTGAAGATGAAATTAAAATATTAAATGAAATATATAATGACGCTTGGGAAAAAAACTGGGGATTTGTGCCGATGACTTACCGCGAATTTTATAATATGGGCAAAGAATTAAAAACATTTGTGCCAGAAGAGTGCGTGTTATTAGCGTATACTGAGGATCAACCGGCTGGTTTTTTGATTGCGCTGCCGGATTTTAATTTTATATTGAAAAAAATTAATGGCAGATTATTGCCGTTCGGCTGGCTGAAAATATTATTGAATTTTAAAAAAATTAATCGCGGTAGAGTTATTACATTAGGAATATCGCATAAATTTCGTCGGCGAGCAATTGATATTTATTTAATTCAGCAAGCAATAAAATATAATGGCGAAAGATTTAACGCAGGCACAGAATTATCGTGGATATTAGAAGATAATCTTGTAATGAATAAAATATTAATAAATTTTGGTTTAAAGCATTATAAGACCTACAGAATTTTTGAGAATAAAATAGAATAAAAATGAAGATATTGATTACCGGCGCTACTGGATTTATCGGCAGTCATTTAGCGAAACAATTAGTTAATAATGGCTGTGAAGTATATTGTATTGTCCGCTCTAAAAAAAGTAATGGGATATTGCCACTGGATAAAGTTAAACTAATAAATGCAGAATTTGATAAAATTGATGAATTATCAGATGAATATTTTAGACAGTTTGATTATATTTATCATTTTGCTGGACTGACGAAACATTATGATAAAAACGAATATTATAAAGTCAATTGCGGTTATACAAAAAAATTAGTAGAGCGATTATTGAAAATTAATAATTTGAGATTAAAGAGATTTGTATTTTGTTCGAGTCAAGCTGCTGCCGGGCCGAGCGCTGATAGCGGTGAATTATTAGATGAAAATGCTCAATGTCAGCCGCTGAATAGTTATGGCAAATCAAAATTTTTAGCTGAAGAATATTTAGCAAGCGTCAAAGATAAATTAAATTATGTTATTATTCGCCCGCCAGCAGTATTTGGCGCAGCTGAAAAAGATATTTATACTTATTTCAAGATGATAAAAAATAATATTGTTTTATATGTCAGCAAAGGCGATTTAAAATTTTCAGTTGTGTATGTCCGCGATTTAGTTAAAGCAACAATTTTAATTGCAGAATCAGATAAAATACAGAGCGGCGAAATATTTTTTGTATGTAATAGCGAAAATTATACAGTTAAAGAATTTGCATTGCTTATTGCTGAAATAATGAAAAAGCAGCCAATATGTATAGGGCTGCCGTTATTTATTGTGCGAATATTAGGGATAATACAAGATTTCATCAGTAATATTTTAAAAAAGCCGTTATTATTAAATAAAGAAAAATTAAATGAATTACAGAAAAAATATTGGCTGTGTTCAAATTCTAAATTTTTGGCTAATTTTCCAGAATTTAGATTTACCGATATAAAAATAGCATTATTTGAAACCTATGAATGGTATAAACAAAACAATATGCTTTGAAAAAATATTTTTATTTGGCTTTTACTCCATTTTGTAAAAAAGTTGGGATAAGCGAAACAAAAATAGACAGTCATCAGCGCAGAAAATTGATTTTAAAATGTAAAAACTTTTACCGGCTGAATTCGTCTGTATTTTATCTCTGTGACATTTGCTATACCTATAACAATATCGCCTTTACTGCGAACTAACACAGTTGAATTTATATATTTCTGAAATTCGCAGTCGTTCAATTCAAAATCAGTTAAATAGCCGCCGTTCATAAATTTTTGAACTGATTGTAATGGTATGTCTAAAATAGGCAAATTTGATATTTGCGAAATATCGAGTAAATCGTTTTCTGTAATTTCTTTAAGCGGTTTAGCATTATCAATTGTAAATTTTCCGACGCGCGTGCGTCTTAAATCCTGCATTATACCGCTTGTCCCTAATTTTTTAGCAATATCAGCGCATAGTGTCCGTATATATGTTCCTTTGCTGACAGTAGCATCAAAATGAATGTCAATGTAATCATTATCCTGCGCTCTAACAATTTTGTTAATTTTCAAAAAATCAATTTTTATGCGTTGCGGTTCGCGCGTTACTTCTATGCCTTGCCGCGCTAATTTATAAAGTTTTTTACCGTCTTTTTTTTTCGCTGAATACATAGGCGGAATTTGGTCTTGTTCGCCTATAAAAGAGAGCACGGTTTTTCTTATTTCTAAATCAGTAATCTGAGGAGGCAGCAGCGCTTTTTCTACTTTGCCGTCTCTGTCAAATGTATCAGATTTATAGCCCAATCTTAAAACAACAGAATAATCTTTATCATCGTTTATCAAATAATCTACAAGTTTGGTGGCATTATTCACACAAACAATCAACACGCCTGTTGCTAATCCGTCGAGTGTGCCAGTATGCCCAGCTTTTTTTAACTTAAATTTTTTTTTTAAAATATTAACAATATCAAATGATGTATATTTCTCTGGTTTATCTACTATAAATGCTCCGTCTAATTTTATCACAACATTTTCCTCAATTCTTCTAAAATAATTTTTTTGGTTTCAATTAATGGTAATTCCGAAGTAAAACCTGCTGCTTTGATATGTCCGCCGCCGCCCATTTTTTTTACAAATGGCAGCAAATTAAATTTATCTTTACTGCGCAAATTTACTTTGAATTTTCCATCTTTTTGCTGTTTTAATAAAACAGCGATATTTACTCCTTTCAACGCTCTAATAATATTTACAAAACCCTCGGTGTCCTCTTCGGTTGTGTTTGTTTCTTTAAACATTTCTAATGAGATATGCCCTATGCCTATTTTATATTTTTCATCAACTTCAATTGTTTCTATTAGTTTTCCTAATAATTTCGTCTGACCTAATGTTTTATTTTCAAATAGCCGCATAGTCAATTGATAGGGCTGAACTGTCTCAAATTTTAATAATTCAGAAGCAATATATAAAGTAGTAGAAGTAGTATTTTCCTGACTAAACATCCAAGTATCTGTCAATAATCCCACATAAAGATACAGCGCAATTTTATCATTTAGCGGAATATCATTAACTTTAAAAAAATAATAGATTATTTCAGCAGCCGCAGCTGCTTCTGTTTTTAGAATTTTTAAATTAGTATTTGCTATTGTTTCAGGATGATGGTCAATGACAATTAAATTATTATCGTTTACTTTATCTTTGAAAATTTCATAAGGATAGCCAACTCGTTTTTCAAAGTCAGAATCAATACAGACATACAAATCAAAATTTTTGTCAATCAACAAATTTTTATTGTCTTCAATCAAACCGCTGTCAGGCAGCCACGCTAAATACTGCGGGCAGCCGTGGTCAATAACCACTTTTACTTTTTTATTCAGACCATCTAAATAATTATAAATAGACATCAATGATCCAAACGCGTCGCCGTCTGCGCGTAAATGAGTAGTAAGCAATATTCTTTCAGCGTTCATTAAGCGATTATTGATATTTTTCAATTTTTGAATATCGTCATCAGTCAATTCCAAACCGATTTTTTTCTTTAAATTTTCTGATGACTGCTGTTTTATTCCAGAAATAATATTTGTCATTTTTTCGCTGTAATCAAGCGAATCATCAATAAAAAAATGCAAATCCGGCAAATATTTTAAAATTACATTTTTGCCGATAAGCGTTCTAATAAATTGCTTGGAATCTTCGAGCGCTTCGAGCGTCTGTTTTTTTTCGTAATTTTTGCCGAATACGCTGACATAAACATTTGCTATACGCAAATCATTTGATACTTTTACAGCGCTCACTGTCGTAAAGCCGACGCGCGAATCTTTGAGTTTATTTTGAATAATTTCAGAAATTGCGCGTTTTAATAATTCCGCTACGCGGTCGCTCCGCGCAAATTTCTTTTCGCTATCTAAATTTTCAATTTTCATTTTTTCATTAAATTCCTTATCCTAAATTTTTATATAAATATTCCAACAATATTTCCTGTTAAACACGCTGCAATTGCGCCTGCGAACATTGAGCGCAAACCAATGCGCGCTAAATCTGCACGGCGATTAGGAGCAATACCACCGATCCCGCCGATTTGTATGCCGATTGATGCAAAGTTAGCGAATCCGCAAAGAGCATACGAAGCGATTACAGCTGAACGCTGCGATAAAAATTCTATCGCGCCTGATGTTGTTTCAAAGCCATTTCTCAAAATATCAGACAAATTCAGATATGCGATAAATTCTGTTAAAATTAATTTTTCGCCTAATAACCTGCCGACTACCATACAATCTTTCCACGCTACGCCCATTGCTAATGAAATCGGAGCGAATATCCAGCCGAATAAAATTGACAAGTTGACGAATAATACTCCGCCTGTTGTATTGAGATTTTCGCCGGATATGATAACGCCGCCATTTCGCGAGATTTCAAATTTTTGATTTGTCAGTTTTTCTGTTATACGGTTATTTACTTTTACAATATTTTCAGCGCTGTTTATTTCTTCAATTTTTAATTCTATTGATTTTGTCGGTTTAATAATTTTTAAGGTATCGCCTTCTTTTACTTGCGCAATCGTATCGGGTGATAAACTTACAGCATATTGGCTTTTACCTGCTATTGCATTAATCAAATCGCTCGATTTTTCAAAACAAAAATTAACAGCGGCAATAAGCGCGACAAACGCCACTAACATTGCCGCAACATTCAGCATAAGCGTCATACCTTCTGTTGCGCCGCGCGCCGCAGCTTCTATCATATTAGCATCTGGTTTTTCTATATGTATCTTTACATCACCGGCTGTTACTGATTCTTCTGTTTCTGGATAAACAATTTTTGAGATCGCTAATGCCGCAGGCGCGCTCATTATACTCGCAGTCACTAAATGCCCGGCAATATTAGGAATAAAATCTTTGAGAAATACAACATACGCAGCCATTACGCCGCCAGCGACAGTAGCAAAGCCGCCAGTCATTACAGCGTGCAGTTCGCTGACTGTCATTCTGCTAACAAATGGTTTTACTAACAACGGCGCTTCGGTCTGTCCGACAAAAATATTTGCAGCAGCTGATAATGATTCCGCGCCGCTCGTCTTCATCGTGCGTTGCATTATTTTAGCGAAAAATTTTACGACATAGCCCATTACTCCGATATGATATAATAAAGTCATTAATGACGAAAAAAATATTATAGTCGGCAGCACAGCAAAAAAGAAAAACATACCTTGTTTTAATCCGCGTTCATCTACCGGACCATATGCGAGTTTGCCAAATACAAATGCCGCGCCTTCTTCGCTAAACGCTAATAATTGTCCCACCGCGCCATCTACTACATTAAAGAAAAATGCTCCGGCTGTGTCTGATATTACTATCAACCCAAAAATTATTTGTAATGCAATACCCCAAATTACAGGACGCCATTTTATACCTTTACGATTAACTGACATTAGCCAGCTAATCAAAATTAAAATGAATATTCCTAAAAAACTTATCAATCTATCTTTTAACGGAGTATCGAGCCGTTCGCGTTTTAATTTTTTAGTGCTCTGTTCAGTTGCTTGTAAATTCTCCGGCTGCTTCGCCGCCGCCGCTGCGGCTGATTGTTCTGCAATCGCGGCAGTGTCAACAACCTGCGCTGCGGCAGTTTGAGTTTCCGCTGATACTGGCCTTATCATTTTACTAAATAATCCTATTGATATTACAATCACAAAAATAAAACTTGCCGCTAACCAAATTTTATAATATTTTGTTGCGCTAAAAGAATATACATATTTTATGCCTGTTATAAAAAGTAAAACAGTCAAAACTGCAAGCATTGGAATAACATAACTACTTTTCAAAAACGCCGCTGAAACTAAAATTCCGAGAACACCGCATAATAATAATAATTTTTGATGTTTCATAAAAAATTCCTCCTTAAATAATTTATTTTCTTTTATTTTTTAATCTTAAAATTTTTAACATCTTTTTGCTGTCTGCTATTATTATTTTTTATGTCCATTTTTTTTTGTTATTCTTCTATCCTAAAATCAGTAATTTCATATTTTATTCTCACTGCTTCTTTATGCGCTACGCCTTTAAATTCAAATGGCGCAATCTGTGTCTGATAAATCGGCACATCGCGCACTAAATAATGCTCGCGTTCAGTTAATAATTTATCATTTGCTGAATAAAATTTAAACGAGCATTTTACCCAATTATATTTTGCCGAAACATTATTTCGGAGTCTTCCTTTTATTTCATAAAATCCATTTTTTAGAGAATAATCAAAATCTAAAATTTCTAATTCTAAACTTTTACCGCCAAAAACCTGTTTATCGCGTTTGGTAGTATCAACAATAAAATCAAGTAATTTCAAAGTTTCAGATACCACGCTTTCGTAATTTCTCAAAAAATAATTGTGTTTGATTGTCTCTAATTTTTCTAAAAATACGCGGTTTTGCTCTGATTGCTCGCTTTTATATGATTTGACTAATATAACTTCAATTTCAGGATTTTTTAAGTGTCCCGAATACATTTTTATTAATTCGTTTTTTACAAAATTTATTGATTTATTAGCGATTTTATATTTGCCAAATACCGGTAAAATTATCTCGCCGTAATTGTCTATCGTATAAGTTGCAGTCATATAACGCACAGCTAAAAAATCTATTTTTACAATATCGCCAGGTCCGAAAAAATATTCGTCGTCCGCTAAATTTTCAGACGCAGATGATAAAATAAAAAAACTCAAAAAAAATAAAATTAAAATTTTTGAAAAATTATTTTTTTTCATATTTTCCTAATAACCAATTTATCTGTAATTTTATTACATCGCAAAGCATATTGAATGAATCTTTAATAATATGCACGCGGCTATTTTCTTTATTCACCCAAGTCACAGGCAATTCTTCAATTGAAATATTGTATTTTTTCGCTAAAAATACTATTTCAACATCAAATGCGAATCTCTGTATTTTTAAATTTTTAAATATTTTTTTACGAGCGCGCGGACTGAATAATTTAAATCCGCACTGTGTATCTATAAATTCGGTGAATATCAAAATTTTCAAAATTTTATTGAATATCTTGCCCATCAATTCTCGATAGATTTTTTGATGCACTACGACATTTGAATCAGCCAAACTGCGCGAGCCAATTAAAATATCAGTTTTATGCGTTTCATAATATTCAATAAATTTATTAATTTCACTCAGGGGCGTAGATAAATCAGCGTCCATAAAAAAATATAAATCTGAATTATCCATTGCATTCAACATACCGTGTTTTACTGCTGCTCCTTTTCCGCAATTTTTAGGCAATTTCAATAGTTTAAATTTTTTTAGTAAATTATTATTTATAAACTTTTCGAGTTTTTCAGCGGTATTATCGCTGCTGCCGTCATCAACAAAAATAATTTCATAATCATATTTAAAATTTGAAAAATAATCTTTTAGTTCGAATAATGAATTATCTATTCTCTGTGTCTCATTATAAACAGGTATAACAATCGATATTTGAGCACAAACCATTTTATTTATTTATTTTAATCCAGCTAATCTGATCATATTTTTCCAAAGATTTATAATAGATTTTTTTGTTAAGCCTGCGCCTATTAATACCTGCATCGCAAAATTTTCATCTATCAAATCTTCTGGGCAATGAGCATCAGTTGATATTACCATATTAATATCATATTGTTGCGCGATATTCGCAACATAACCATTACTTAAAGAATGACCTTTGCGTGAAGTTATCTCTAATGAAATATTATTTTTTTTTGCGTATTTTACAGATTTTGAGCAAATCAAACCTGGATGCGCTATAATATCAATATTTTTAGATTGCGCCGCATAAATATTAGTTTCTTCTGGCACCGGCTCTACTAATGTTTCACCGTGCACGACAATTATTTCAGCGCCTAATTTTCTACATTCTTTCGCTATTTTATCAATATTTTTAGGTAAAACATAAGTCAATTCTGCGCCGCAAAGCGCACGAAAATTTAAACTTTTATTAAATTCGTCAGTTACTTTTTTTACATTTTTTAGAACATTTTCAAAATTACTTTCATCAATATGGTCAGTTAGCGCTACTGCACGATATCTTTTTTTTATACAGCGCGTAAGTAATTCTGCAGGACCCAATATTCCGTCGCTAAAATAAGTATGACAATGCAAATTTATCATAATTTCAATTTCTCCCCGTTTTTTTATAAAGGTATATTTCCGTGTTTGCGCGTCGGACGATACTCGCGTTTTGAGCGCGCTATCTTCAAAGCGGAAATTATTTTATTGCGTGTATCTTTTGGTTCAATTACATCATCTACATATCCGCGAGCTGCAGCAACATACGGATTGGCAAATTTTTCAGTGTATTCTGCTATTTTTTGTTTGCGCATCTCTATCGGATTTTCCGATGCGCTAATTTCGTTTTTGAAAATTATATTAGCCGCGCCGTCCGGTCCCATCACCGCAATTTCAGCGGTAGGCCAAGCATAGACAAAATCAGCGCCTAAATGCTTACTGCTCATCGCAATATAAGCGCCGCCATACGCTTTGCGGATAATAATATTTATTTTAGGCACAGTGGCTTCAGAATAAGCATATAGTAATTTTGCGCCGTGCCGAATTATACCGTTATGTTCTTGATATACGCCGGGCAAATAACCGGGCACATCTGTGAATGTTATAAGCGGAATATTAAAAGCATCGCAAAATCTAATAAATCTTGAGGCTTTATCTGATGAATTATAATCCAATACTCCGGCGTTTATCTTTGGCTGATTTGCTATTATTCCAATCGAGCGCCCGGCGATTTTAGCAAATCCGACGATTATCGTTTGAGCAAAATGCTGCTGTACTTCCATAAAATCAGAATCGTCTATTATTTTCAAAATTATATTTTTCATATCATACGATTTGTTCGATTCGTCCGGTAAAATTTCATTTAATTCAGGTATTTCATAATAAAATTCGTCTTGATATTCAAATGGAGGGTCGTCTAAATTATTTGATGGTATAAATTCAAATATCTGTTTTATCATATCAAGACAACTATATTCGTCAGGCGCAATAAAATGCGCTACGCCACTTTTGGTATTATGAGTAATAGCGCCGCCTAATTCGTTTATCGTCACATCTTCGCCAGTCACTGCTTTTATAACCTGCGGACCTGTAACAAACATCTGCGCTGTTTTATTTACCATAAAAATAAAATCCATAATTGCCGGCGAATAAACTGCGCCGCCCGCGCACGGCCCCATTACCGCTAATATCTGCGGTATTACGCCTGACGCTTTGGTATTACGAAAAAAAATTTCGCCATATCCAGCTAATGAATCTATGCCTTCTTGTATTCGCGCGCCGCCTGAATCGTTTATGCCTACTACTGGACAACCATAACTTAATGCCATATCTAAAATTTTACAGATTTTTTTCGCGTGCATTTCGCCTAATGACCCGCCGATAACTGTAAAATCTTGCGAATAAACAAATACCTTTCTGCCATTAATTGAGCCATAGCCGGTTATTACGCCGTCAGCAGGAGCTTCGGTTTTGTCCATATCAAAATCTTGTGAACGATGTTTAATAAACGCATCTATTTCATTAAAAGTATTTTCATCTAATAAATATTCTATACGATCGCGCGCCGTTAATTTCCCTGTTTTTTTACGCTTCTCGATTTTTTCAATGCCGCCCATCTCCAAAATCTTTTTACGCTTTGCTTTTAACTCCTCGATTTTTTTAGAATTTACGCTCGACATCTATAACCCCCAAAAAATTATTTTATTCCTATAAATTCAATTCGATTTTTAAAAACATAATTGTATTTTTCGTTGCTTTTTAATTTTTCGACAAACGAATCTAATATCGAAATCAATAAATCTTTTTTTTCGATACCTTTCAAAAATACAAGATATCCGTCGTTTCCAGCACCTATATAATTTGGAGTTGCAGTTAAATAATATTCGGCGTCGTTCAGCAAAGAACCGTTGTCTAATACAATTTTCGATAAATAAAATTTACTATCGCTTGCATCTTGATAATATTCTATTTTTAAACCGCTAATTTGAACTGAATGATATGCGTCATTTAAAACTTCGCTAATAAATTGACGAATATCAGAACCTTTTAATTTCATTGTATAAATTGTATTGCCGAATGGCTCAACTTGATAAGCATCGCGAAATTTTACAGTACCTGCTGCTATCGAACTCCTAATACCACTGTTATTATAAAACGCTATCTGCGCTCCTGATTTTTCGCGCAATACATCAGTTAAAATATTTCCTAATACAGAACTGGAATAATAACTGTCGTCAACAGCATTTCTTGCTAAATCAATTTCACTGTAACCAATTTTGACATTCATTATTTTATCTATATTTTTGCTTTTTTCTGTTATAAATTTTTGAAGCGCTTTATCTTGACCTATTTCTTCTTTTAAATCTATCATCGCATTTTTAAAGTTTACTATTTTCTTTGATTTTTTGTCATAATCAATTTCTAACTGCCCTATTTGCGACAATCTGCCGTAAGTGCTAAAAACCAAGGTTTTTCTGTTTTCCACAATTAATGGCTCTAATTTTGCTGAATGGTCGTGACCGCCGAATATCACATCAAAATCGCCAATTTCTGAAACTATCGCTGAATCAGTCGCTGTCCCGCAGTGAGACAATAATACTAACATATCGTATTTTTCTTTCTTTAATAAATTCAAGACATTTTTTAATGAACTCATCTCATCTAAAATATCAAATTTTTTTAATGCTCCGGCTCCTAATATTTTTTTTGTTTCTGTTGTCAATAATCCTGTAAATGCTATTCTGATTTTATTATTAAAATTTTTTATAGCATATTTTTTTAGTTTTGATTTTGACGGCGCTGTGATATTTGCAGATACTGCGGCGAATTTCATTTTATCAATTAATTTTAAAAGTTTATCTTCGCCTCTGTCAAATTCATGATTGCCTAATGTCGCGGCAGTATAATTCATTTTATTCATTGTCTCAATTACCAGCGTTCCGTCAGTCAAATCGCCTTCCGGCGTGCCTTGAAATATATCGCCGGCATCAACTAAAATTATAATTCGGTTTTTATTATTTTTTTTGTAATCATCAATATACTTTTTCATTATTGAGAAGCCGCCACCTAAAAACGGCTTTTCTAAATCGCGGCGCATAATATTATATGGTTTAATATTTCCGTGTATATCATTAGTATAAAAAAATGTTAATTTTACTTGTTCGGCAAATAAATTAAAAATAAAAATGAATTGAAATACTAAAACCAACATTATGATTTTAAAATTGCGGTTTTTATTCATAAATATTTTTCCCTATACAAATTTAAAATTTTTAAAGAAAAAATTATACTAAAAAATTAATAAAAAATCAAATAAAATTAATATGGTCAGGTTTGTTGTAAAGAAGATTCCATAAAAATTCGTTTATATAATCTTGACGGCAAGCGGTGCCGCATTGAGTATGCACATCAAAGTCAGTTGCTAAATGTTTTATAACATTCCAATATTCTTCGCCGTAAAATATTTCTTTAAATGATTGTTTTATTATGTTGCCCATTAAATAACCTTTTTTAGGAAATAAAAAACCGCACGGCTTGACATCGCCGTTTCCTGAAATTTGCAGTAAAAACGGAATACCAAGACATCTATCGTATTTCTTTTTACCGAGCGCCATAATTTTACGCCATTTTACTATTACTTGATAATTGTCATTTGAATACTGTTCCGCTTCTTTTAAATCGCGCTCGTATTTTGGATATTGCTCTAATGGGATATTTAATTCTCTGTCTTCGCTGTCGCTGCAATGTTTAATTACTAAATAATCTACGCCTAATTCCGCGCCTAATTTTGACAATGGTATAATCTGGTCAGCGCATTCGGGTATCAGCACCATCTGCATACCAATTGTAATTTTTAAAGACAGTTTTTTTTTTATCTCAACGCACTTTCTGATTTTTTCAATCGCAATATTAAACATTCGTTCAGGACATAAATGGATTTTGCTGTAAGCTTGCGGTGCCGCCGCACTGATATTGAATCTTAAATATACTAATTTTTTCAATAGTTTCGGGAGTTTATCATCTTTTAATAATATTCCGTTCGTGCCCATAGATAAATCTAATCCACAATCATAGCCGCAATCTACTGCGTCATATACAGCAGGATTCATCAGCGGTTCGCCATCGCCTATCATAGCCACACTTTTTACGCCTATTTCAGCAGCATCTCGCAAAAAATTTAATAATGGCTCGCGCGGTATTACTGACTTATCTAATTTTTGGACTTTACCATAACAATATAAACAGCGTAAATTACAATCTTTACTTAATCCCATATCTATATGTATCGGCGCGATGCGTTTGCCGTCAAGCCAATCTTTCAATCTATCAAGATGCCATAATAATTTATGCGAATCTAATAATAATTTTGGCTTCATTTTTTTTAATATTTCGCTGAAAAAATTATTTTTTTAAAATTTTATGAACCGCTTGAACGACATCATCAACATCTATATAATTCATACAGGTATCATTTAATTTGCAATACTCTTTAAAACACGGAATACATTTTAATTTTTTTTTAGGTTTGACTATTAATATATTTGGCAAATGCGGAATTTCAGTAGTTGAAGTAGGCCCAATGAGCGCGATAATTTTTTTATTCAATGCCGCCGCTATATGCAACCCCAATGAATCATTTGTGATTATTAATTTTGATTTGTTCAGCCAGTCAATATAGCCGTAAATATTGTCTAAACTTTCTTGATATGTAATGCTGTATTTTTTTTCTAATTTATTCGCTAATTTTTTCCAGTTGTCTAATGGCCATTGTTTTATTGGAAATTTTGGCCCGACATACATATTAAATCCAATGTCATATATTTCTTTTGTTTTTGGTTTATAAGATAATATATAATTTTCATTAGTCCATTTTTTATTAAGCATTTCAAATAATATTTCTTGCCAGCATTTGTTATTGCGTTTTTTTTCGTCTTCTTGGGTGGCAATGTTTAATGCCGCTTGCGAATATTCATACGCTTCTGCTGAGCCTTTATCTCTATCTAATCTAAATCCGTATTTCTGCCAAGCGTCAATTTTATCAGCAAGCGCGCAAATGCCCGGTATCTTTTCTAAATTTATCATTATATCAAATTTTTCGCCGAGCAATAATAACACGGACATTAAATCAAAAGTTAAAATTCTTTTGATATAACGATTCCCGCGCAATAATTGCAGTGCTTTTTCGTCTGTCAGCCAAGTAACATCATAATCTTTATAAATATGCAGAATAACAGTAGTGCGCAATACATCGCCTAAACTGCAAGTATTGCCGATTTCTGCATCTAATGTTTCTGAATACCCTAATTTAATAATTAATACTTTTTTCTTGCTGTTCATATTTGTCAAAATTATAAATTACTTAATATTTTACCGTTTCCAAATTTTAAAATTTTCGATTTGTGATTTTAACACTATTATTCAAAATAGTCAATTAATTTATTAAAATTTGCGATTAAATTTTTAATAGATAAATGAAAATGAATAAAAGTGATTTTTTTATAAGTTTTATTATTGCGTTTTTTCTTTGAGTCTTTGTCTAACTTTGTGCCTTTGTGTTTAAAAAAAATAAACACGAAGACTCGAAGTTAAAATAAGCCATGAAGAAGAAAATATTTTTTTTATTTGCGGTTGATTTGATGATATGATTATTTTACATTATTGTAGTCGCAAATTTTAATTTGCGTGGTGTATTTTACGATGCTATAAAAATATATGTCAAGCAAGATGCTTGACATACTTATTCTTTTTTTGTGAACTCTGCGGCTCTGCTCTGTGAGATAATTTAAATTTCGCATTAAAAAAATCACTTCTATTCACAACAGTTAGTATGTTTTTTTTATTTTAACAGATGAACGGAAGTGAATTAATGTGATTTTATTATAAAATATTTGCGCGATTTATCCGATTTGTTTTATTTCTTTGAGCATTTCATTTACTTTTTCAAGTTCAGAAATATATGCAACATATAATTCAGCGGATAATTCTTGTTTATCATTTAATATATTTTCAATTTGTTTTGACATTTTAGAAAGTTTGTAAGCGCCGATATTAGCGGCGGCAGTTACTAATTTATGCGAAAAGAAAATCATTTTATCGTATTGGTTATTTTCAAATATTGTTTTTATTTCGGCAATCTTTGAACCATAGTCAGAATAATATTGATTTGCTAATATAAAATATAAATCTACTTCGTTATCTATATTCGCTAACGCTTTGTTAATATCAATTGTTTCGTTAGATAATTTCAATAATCTACTTAAATTATTTTCTTCAATTTTTTCAGGCACTATGTTATTTGTCTCAATTGTTTTTTCCGATTTTTGCGGATGTAACGAATTTTTTATTTTCAAAATTTTAGCGATTTGATTGTAAAACGAACGAGGATAAATTGGTTTTGCTATATAACCTGTTATATTTAATTTTTCGATTTTATCTTTAAATTGTTCGATAGCGGTTGCGCTTAAAATAAACGCAGGCGCAGCAACTAAATTATTTTGTTTTTCGAAATTGCGGATATATTCTAACGCTGTTAATCCGTCCATTTCTGGCATCTGAATATCCATTAAGATTAAATTGTATTTATTTGTTTTGTAATATTCAACCGCGTCTTTTCCATTTTCAACAATATCAACAGAAAAATTATTTAAATCATTGAATAAATTTTTAATAATAAATTGATTGGTTTTATCGTCTTCAGCTACTAAAATCTTATAATTATCTTTTAAATCAAAAAGCATTTTTTCAATTTTTAAATCTTGAATTTTTTCGTCAAGTTTGAGAG
The DNA here is from genome assembly GCA_029551925.1 of bacterium. Taxonomy (GTDB): domain Bacteria; phylum JAGOBX01; class JAGOBX01; order JAGOBX01; family JAGOBX01; genus JAKPEO01. The sequence continues at coordinate 48,187 of JAKPEO010000034.1, read as the reverse complement.
TAATATTAAATTTAAAAACAGTTCCTTTGGGGTTATTATCTTCTACTGATATATTGCCATTCATTAGAGTTATTAATTTTTTACTAATACTTAGTCCGATGCCGATACCGCCATATCTGCGGATATTAGAATTATCTACTTGCATAAAATTATCAAAAATAATTTTTTTGTTTTCGTCGTTAATACCAATACCTGTATCTGCAATAACAAATAAAATTTCGCAAGAATCATTAGTTTTAGATAATAGTTTGATTTCTAATTTAATATATCCGTCATCAGTAAATTTAATAGCATTAAATAAAATATTCAATAAAATTTGGCGGATTCTGTTTTGATCGCCGATAAGTATTTTAGGAATATTTTGGTCGAGTGCGACAATAAAATCTAAATTTTTTTTTGTTACTACTTCATTGATATGCGTTTTAACAGAATTAATAAATTCAACAAAGTCAAATGCTATAAAATTTAATTGCAACTCTTGACTTTCTAATATTTGAATATCTAAAATTTGGTTTATTAAATAAAACAAATTATTACTCGAATTTCTCAAAACTTGTAAATATTCTTTTTGTTTTTCGGTTAATTCAGTAGTCTCTAAAAAATGCGCAATGTTTAATATTGCGTTTAACGGTGTCCGCAATTCGTGACTAATATTTGCCAAAAATTGACTCTTAATCTTATTTGCCTGTTCCGCTTGTTCTTTTGCATGTTTTAGATGGCGTTCGATTTTTTTATGATATGAAATATCTTGCGTTATTCCAACAAAATTAGTCACAATACCTTCCTGATTCTTTATAGGCGCAATTGATAAAAAAATCCAGTATTCTTGCCCGTCTTTTTTGCAGTTTAATAATTCAGTTGATACTGCTTCTTTATTTTTTATTGCTGTTCTTAATTTTTCAATCGCAGTTTTATCCGCGTTTGTATTATGCAAAAATCGCGGATTTCTACCTAATGCTTCTTCTTTGGTATAACCACTAATACGCTCAAAAGCATTATTAACAAAAATAATTTTGTTATCGTCTAATGCGTCAGTAATAATAATAGATTCATTTGAAGCCGCGATTGCGCTATCGTGTAATTTAAGAGTATCTATTAATTTATTTTTTTCAAATATTTCAGTTTGTAATTTTTTATTTATTTCCGCTAATTCTTGTGTTCTATCTGCTACGCGCTGTTCTAATTTATTTTGCGTTTCTTTTAAAATTGCAATATATTCGCCTAATTTATCATACATATTTTTAAAACGATTATTTAATTCTTGAAATTCTGAAAATTTAGGATTTATCCAATCTATCTTTTGATCATTATTAACACGCTCAATTATATTTTCTGTCATCAAATTAAAATGATTTAGATCGTATAAAAATGAATTTGTGGTTATATACGAAATTGTTATTGCTAATATTGTAAGAATACTGATGATAATAATAGTATATTTAATTTCGTTGAATAACCAATGCTGATACGGACCTGCTTCGATAAAAGCGCAAATACGCCAATTATTAATCTCAATATTTTTTAGCATAATATACTTGCTTTCATTCCAACGCCGTATAGGCGAAAGGTTTTTGGCGACTGGAAATATTTTTTTGAAATTATCAGCAATAAGTATATGCTCATAATCTTTAAAATCATCAAATTTCAGCGATTGATTAAATTTGTTATTTGTAGAAAAAATTATATTCCTTTGATTATCTATTATTAAAATATTAACATTATTTTTTTTTGTTATCTCTAAATTTTTTTGTAATTTTTGGTTTAATAAATCGTCAATCGCCGGTATATTTTCTTGCGTTTCTAAAAGATGTTCTAAACTTTTTATATATACATCAATAGTATGTTCAAGTTTTATTTTAAATTCGTTTTCTAAATATTTCAAATTATAATGCGAAGAATTAATAATCAAAAATAAAACAGGCAGCATTATAAATAGAATCAATATGCCAAACAAAACATCTTGTAATTTTATTTTTATATTTTCTTTTTTTAAAAAAATTAACGGCCGTAAAATTCTATAAGCAAAGAAAGCGATAAGCGCATTAAAAACGCCGTTTATACTTTGTTTTAAGATTACTATAATTAACGCAGCGCCTGAAACATTCAAGAAAAAATGATAAAATATGAACACAAACGCAGCGCCAAAAAATAACCAAAAAAGCAGATTAGTTATAACTATATTCTTATATCTTTTGAATAGCAGACCTACGAATAACGCTTCGCAAAAAAATGTTATTACAGAATAAAAATGCTGCCAATGATAATAAGTAACTAATGCAGTTAAAAATGCTGCGATTAAAGTTTTAGTCAAAGAATAATGTTGTAAAATATAAAAAACTATTATACTGCCAAATAGTATATCAACGCCGTAAAAAAGCGGGATTTTAATAAAATTCAGAGAAATTGATAAAATTAATAAAATATAATACATAAATTTTTCTGTTAATATTTATATTCTAAATTTATACGAAAATTATATTCTCTATCTTTGTCTTTTGCCGCGTGAAAGAAATAATCGCCGGCAGTTATTAAATTTATATTTTGTTTTAATTTGATAGTCGTTTGCGCTTCAAATTTATGACCAATAGAAGTATAAGGTTTTACCAAACTTAATTCATAACCGAGATTATAATTTAATTTCAAATTGTTCTTTGATGAAAATTCATTTTTTAGCGAATAAAAATGCAAATGCGAATTTTTATAATCGCGATATTTATATTTCAAATTTAGATGTAAATTTGAAGTTTTGGTTGATATTAATAATTGATTAGTTTGCAGGATAAAATCAGTATAATTCCGCAATGCTCCATTAGAATAAATCGCGCGTAAAATATCAAAAGAATAATAATTTTTGCGATAAAAGAACAAATTAGAAAAAGATAAAGTATGCAAATCTTCGATAAATAATCTGCGCGAAAAAATTTCTTTATTATACCAATCTTCAAGAGAGTAAGCAAAATATATTTTATAGAAATCCGTTATTTCATTGCTCGCCAGAATGAACGGTCTGATTTTTATTGTATTAGATTTTGCCTTGAAATATGCTGCGCCGTAATTATTATAATGCTGCAAATTTAAGGTTGATGATAAATATAGTTTTTTAAAATAATACTCGCTATTTAATGCCAGCGAATTTAACGATAAAAAATATTCGTTATCTTGCCAAGTATTATTGATTTGTTTTATAAAACCTGTCTTATAAAAAATCGTAAGCGACTTTTGATTTAATAATGTGTTATAAGCTGCGCCGGCGCGGAAAGTGATTTCTTTGTATGGATATTTATTTAATATCGGCTCATAATCGCGCAAGACATTGATTGTAGAAACTAAATTTATTTTTTTATTTTGCATATCAGATTTTATCAACGCAATATCTTTGTTATTATTTTTATCAGATAAAGTGTTATCAATAAATTTATTCTTGATATATTCTTCATCTTGCGCTTGTTTGATTTTATTAGATAAATCAATCGCTTCTTGGTTATCAGGATTTTTTGATAATACAAAATCATTAATTTGATTTAACGCAATATCATATTTTTTTTGCCAGTAATAAATCCGCGCGAGCGTTATATGCGCATCAATATAATTCGGATGTTTGGCTATTATACCTTTCAAAATTTCAATCGCTTCGGCGTATTTATTTTGCCAACTTAATATTATAGATTTATGCAATTTATAATCCGCATTTTCCGGTTCTGTTTTTAGTTGGTTTTCAATTTCTAAAAGCGCGGCATTGTAATTGCCGGCATTACGCAATTCTAAAAATTTATTCAAATCAGCGAAAATAGGAATACTGCTTATTTTAAGAAAAAACACTAATATCAAAATAAAAATCATTATATTTTTTTTGAATAATTTATTTCTCATTTTAATGCCTCAATTATAAAATATTTACATTCCTGAAACCGCGATTATTTTTATGCCGCCGATACCTGACGCTACGACTAAATAATCATTATAACAATAAATTTCGTTAGCCGATTGTTTTAGTCCTAAAATCAAAAAACCTTCTGATTGGATATTTAAAGAATTTGCAACGCTTATATTGCCAGTAGTGTTTTTAAAAACTCGCACGCCGGCTTCGCCATTTGCGACAAAAATATAACTGCCATTAACAGTGACAGAATTAGCGACCACGCTATCAGCAGATAATCCTGCTACTGTCGGATTATTTATCGTATAAACTAAACTGCCGTTATCTAAATTAACTATCTGCACACCGCTGTCATTTGCCGCAATAAATGCGTATTTGCCTGAAATTACAATCGACGATTTTTCTTGCGTTTTATTTGAGCCTCCTAAAAAATAAGTATTAGTTATCGTATAATTTGAAGGATTGATTTTGTATAAAGTTCCGGGCGCGCCGGAATATACATAAATAAAATTATTATAAAACGCAATATCACGTGCGTCTGGAATTGGAATGTATGCAATGCTGTCATAACTGTCAGCGTCAAAAACATTTAGACCAGCGTTATCGCCGGATAACACAAAAATTTTGTTATCCCAAACTTCTACTGATACTGCGGCATAACCGAGCATCTCTTTGAATACTTTATTGTTTGCAAAAGCGAATTGCGCGTTCAAACTGATTGCGCCCATAAGCGCCGGTCTAGTAAATTGCGTGTTTGCGTCAATGTCAGTAGCCATTGCCAAAATCACTTCGCGCGAACCGTTCAAAGTTATAGCAGATACATCCGAATTATGATAAATTACTTGCGATATCAATCTTGGACTTCGCGCGTTTGTAAGTTGGATATCTTGTATTGCACCGATAAAACTATCGCCCGCAGTATTATAACTTACAAACACATAATTCGCTTTTTCGCAGATATTAGTCGCTTGTAATGTTACGCCATTATGAACCGGCGCCGCAATATCCGCTACTAATGTAAGCGTCACGCCGTCTATTTTCTTAGCGGAATATTTTATTTTACTTGCATATAACGGCGCTGGATTGATAGTTTGCGCTGTATCTGATACTAAAATCTCGTCATTACGATAAGTTATATATTGCTGTAATAAATATTCGTCATTAATAATTTGACTGCTTAATAATGCCCCGCTATAAACGCGATTAGTTAAATCATTATTATTCCCGCAGCCATTAAAAATTAAAGATAAAAATATTAATAAAAAACAAAAATATTTTTTCATAAATCGGTATATCCTTTCTTTTATAATTTTAACAATGAAAATTTATTATATTATATATTTTTCAAGAAATAAATATAAAATATTTTTATTATTTTTTATTAAAACCAGCGCGCGTCATTTCACCCCAAGTTTGCACATTGCTGAAATAATCTATTATTCCTTGCAAACGCCAAACAAGCGTTAATTGTCTATATCCTAAATTTTCTAAAAATGAATAATATACTATTTTTAAAATATCGGATAATCGCGGATATTTTTTAAATGAAAATTCTTCGATAAATATAGATAATATTGAAATTAACACGCCCCAACAATACGCCACTATAAAAAGCATTATTGCAAAATTAAAATTTATAGTGCCGATTATCAATGCGATGAACGCGTAAATATAACCGGCGAGTTCTACAACTGGACCAAGCATTTCAAAGATTAAAAAAAACGGAAACCCGAATAACCCGACTATTTTATATTTTGGATTAAACAACATTTTTTTATGTTTAAATATTGTTTCCATTGTGCCGCGCTGCCAGCGGCTGCGCTGTCTGCCAAGTATTATTGTATTATCCGGTGCTTCTGTCCAGCAGACAGGATCCGGCGTGAATGCGATTTTGTAAGGTATCTTATTTTCAAGACAATATTTATGTATCTTTACTACAAGTTCCATATCTTCGCCGACTGTATTATGCGAATAGCCGCCGCATTTCAAAACAATATCTTTTCTAAACATACCGAACGCGCCGGAGATTATCAATAAACTATTCAATATATCAAACGCAATCCTGCCTGCTAAAAACGCGCGAAAATATTCGATAATTTGAAACATTGGCAGCGCTGTATTCGGCAATGAAATTTTTATTACTTGCCCGGCTTTTATTTCACAGCCGTTCGCTATACGCACTATACCGCCGACTGCTACTGTCTTTTCCGGCTCTTCGATAAAAGGACGCATACATCTTAAAAGCGAATCGCGCTCTAAAATAGAATCAGCATCTATCGAACAAAAATGATTGTATTTCGCGCAATTGATACCGGCATTAAGCGCGTCTGCTTTTCTGCCGTTTTCTTTATCTACTACTACCAGATTTTTATAGATTTTTGAACGATAAATATTTTTTATCGGTTTATGTTCTAATTGCAAACGCACTGCTTTCCTGCTTATTTCCAAATCAAAATTTTTTATTAATACTTCTAATGTTTTATCTTTTGAACCGTCATTAACTACAATTAATTCATATTCGGGATATTCTAACATCAATAGCGATTTCACGCTTTCTACTACTGTTAACTCTTCATTATATGCCGGCGCGATTATAGAAATCGGCGGAATAATACGGTATCTAAAATATTCTTTGAAATTCACAAGCCGTAGTTTGCGAAGATAACAAATCACGCCGTATAAAGACAAAAATAACATTAATGTATATACGAAGTTTAGCAAAATAAAATAATAAAGAATAAATTTATTAAAAATTTCTGATAACATAATAAACAACAATTTTATTTTTAATTTTTGAATTAAGCAAATTTCATCTCGTCAATTACCATATGTATCATATCAATTGCATACTTATCGTTTGTAGTATTTTTTATTTGCTCCAACTCTTTTTTGCCTTTTTCGCCTAAACTATATAATCCGCGCGCCGTGTAATATCTAATTTCCCAATCTCTATGCGAAATATAATCTTTTATTAAATCAATTGCGCTTGCATCTGAAATATTAGTTATATTTTTCAAAATGGCTTTGATTAGATTATCATCATTCTTTTTTAGTTTTTCTTTTAGAATATCAGATGTTATCGGATATTCTAACGCGCCGGCAACTTCGATCGCTGCTATTTGAATCCGCAAATCTTCATTGTTTATATACTTATCTAATTCACTTATAAAATTATAAGTTCTGATGAGCGCTAATATTTTTAGTATTATAACTATTTTTTCTATATCGTTAGTATCTTTTAATAAATTGACTAAAAAATTGTAAGATTTATTGTTAAATTTGAGTAATGCTTCTTTTGCTTTTTCTCTGACTATGCTACTTTGGTCAAATAACAATTTGCTAATTATTTCTATTGCTTTTTCGTTGTCTAAATAAGATAAAGCCATTACAAGCGCAGTCCGAACATCCGCGGATTTGTCTGCAATTAGTTTATCGTATAAACCGTTTTTCAAGCCGTCAATATAATTCAAACGACCTAAATGATATAACGCTTTTACTTTTATCCACCATTTTTTGCTATTTGTTTCATCTATCAAAAAATCATAAACTTTTAGCGATTTGCTTAATTCTATTATTTTATTATGAAAATCGCCTTTGACTATATTCAAAATATCATCAATTGTCATTAGATAAATCGGATAATTGATCGGCATAATTTTTTCGATAGTTTCAGGCAATCCTATATTTTCATATAAAAAATTATTTATCGCGTCAAAATATTCGGATTTTAATTTTGATTTTAACCGCATATTTTTTTCTGAAATTTTGCGTCTGATAATCAAAACAAAAAAAGTTATTATTATAAAAATAAACATCGCCAATATAATATACATCATTAACTTTAAATCTTTTGATATTTTTAGTTTTTCTACCGCTGATATATTTTTCAAATAATCGGAAATAAATTTATTTTTGAAATATGGCAATGGTATAATTGGAATTAATAAAAGATAGAATTTAATAAAAATATGAAGGTATATTTTTTTTATAAATAAAATGCTGACGCAAATCAGAATCGGTATTTGTAAAAAATATAAAAAATAATTAGAATATTCGTTGTTTGCTTTTTTTTTTAGCCAAAAGAATGATAGATAAAATAAAACTAACGCGCAAATTACAGCGATGAATGAAAAAGATTTATATTCAATTTTTTCATAAAATATAGGTTCTTTTCTGGATTTATGAATGTTGATTAATAGAAACAAAATACAAACTACCAAATAATAAGGCGCTAATGAATAAAATTTATGATAAGTCCAGATATTTCTAATTTCTTGTAATCTATCAAATCCTAATAAAATTATTTGGAAAATTATTATTGCCCAAAAAATATAAATTGGTTTTATTTTATGTATTGGTTTTGGCATTGTTAAAAGGCATTTAACATATAATCGATATTTTATACATTTGCATTTATTATTTTTAAGATGTTTTTAAATAAATCCTGATCTTTTTTTACGATTAAATTGCTATCTATTTTATAATTTTCTAATTTATTAAAATCGGATACTATAAAATAAAATGGAATATTTTGATACTTTTGCGTGTTCTTCAAAACATTATAAATATCGATTGCTGTAAAATCTTTGAGTTGAAATTCTGAAAAAATGAAATCAATTGGTTTATTAGTTATTTCATAAAATGCATCTAAAAAACCGGGCGCATAATAAAAAGCATATAAAGCATTGTTTGTTTGAGATATTCTTATAAGATTATTAAAAATCAAATGCGTCTCGCCGCAAAGTAATATTTTGATTTTTTTTTGTGATGGTTGTTTTTGTATTAGTAATTTATCATTTTCTTTTTGAGATTTTTCGTTTTCATTTTGGTTTTGTGCAGTTTGAGCGCGTTTGTTATTATCATTTGACTTTAAAATATTGTCTGTAATTTTTATTAAATTGATTAATTTAGTTTTATAATCTTTTGTAGTCTCAAATTCATTTGTTTTTAAAAAATAATTTTTTATTACATCAATTAATAGATCGTTAAAAAGTATAGCTTGCAAAAAAATAGTTTTATTTTTTTCTGATGTATCGTTAAAATTATCTAAAACAAAAGCAAGTAATTCTTCAATGCAAAAGGCTACTTCGCTAATAAACTTAAAACCGAATGAATAGCCAGTGCCCTTTATAGAATGCGCTAAACGGTTGCATTCATAAATCAAATCTTTATGTTCGATTAATTCTTTTTGTTCTGATAAGAAAAAAAGAGAAGTTTCTAATTTATATAATTTTTCAAGAATATCAGTTAAATAATTTTCTCTAACAGAATTAAAATATTCATAATCTTCGTCAGTAAAAGAAATCTCGTATTTTTGTTTCAAGAATTTATCTTTAAGCATAAATATCACGATTTATTAACTCAAATATTTTTTTATGCGCGCATAAAATTCTGACGGACTAAACGGTTTGGTGATGTATTCAGTAGCGCCTAAATCATAACCTTGGATTACATCATTTTCATTGCTTTTAGCGGTCAACATAATAATCGGCGTCTTTTTATAGGATTCTAATTCGCGAATTTTTTTCAAAGCATAAATGCCATCATATACCGGCATCATAATGTCTAATATTATAATGTCGTATTTATTATTTTTATCTAAAACTTTTTTTAACGCGTCTTCGCCGTTTTCTACATAATCTAAACTATGTCCTTCTTTGGTTAATTTAAATCTAATCAGTTGTTCTACTTGTTTTTCATCATCAGCGAGTAAAAAATTAGCCATAAATATTAAACCTCTTTTTCTAAATTTTTATATTGTCGGGTTTTAATTATTTCTTTTATTTTATTTACTACTGCTTCGGCGCGAATAGGTTTGGCGATTATATTATCTGCGCCTGCTTTTATAATTTCTATAACATCAGTTTGCGTAATCTGTTCGCAAACTGCAAGTATATACGATTTCGGTAATACAACTTTTTGTTCGTAATCACGAATTTTTTTTATGTTATCTATTAATTCTGTTGTCGGCAAATCAATAATAACAGCGTCTGGCTCAGATTTTATATAGGTGTTTAAAAATTCGGTTTGATTAGGAATATCAATAATATTAAAATTAAAAGGCGTTAATAAATGTTTTATTATTCTGATTGAGTATTGTTGTTCATTTAATAAAATTTTTATATCAGTCAATTTAGTTTTAATATTTTCATATTCATTATTTTTACGCTGGTCTATATAATAATTACTGCCTTTAATGGATTTTGCTTTTTTTTTTACCATCACAGCAACATCAGAAATTTCGAATAACGAATGAAATTTATAGTTAATTGATGGCACCACTCCAATTGATAATGATACTAAATCATATTTACGTTTTATTCCATCTCTGCCAACGGCAGTTATTCCACAGTTTCTAATATCTATTGGATTATAAAATTGTTTTATACCATCATCAAATTCTTTTATGAAAGTTTGTAGTTGTTTCTCAAAATTTTCAGCTTGTAAAATCAAAACAAAATCATCACCGCCTATATGTCCAATAAAATTATTTTTATTTGCGCCAAATATTTTTTTTAGACAATCAGCAGTAAATAAAATAACTTTATCGCCTTTATCAAAACCATAATAGTCATTATAAACTTTAAAATTATCTAAATCAATATAACAAAAATAAAAATTTTTATTTTTAGTAAGTAAATCGTTTGTATATTTAGAAATTATATTATTTCCTGGTAGACCACTTAACGGATTAAGTCCGGTAAGTTTTTGTCGTAATTCTAAAGTATGCTTTATATGCGTAATCATAATTGACGGCGAACAAGGTTTTATAATATAATTATCAGCGCCATATTCAAAACCTTTGATTATATCTTGTTCTTTTCCTTTCGAAGAGAGAATTAAAACAGGAATAGTGGTAAATGCAGCAGTATTACGAAATTTTTCTAAAAATTCGTAACCATTCATTACTGGCATCATAATATCAAGTATAACGATATCCGGGATAAATGTTTCTAATTCTTTAAATGCTAATTGTCCATTTTCTGAATGTCTGACAATATATTGATTGCTGTCTAATTTATCAATTAGCATTTTAGCAATCCATTTATCATCATCTACAATAAGTATTTTTTCCATAAATTCCATAAATTTTTATTATATTCCAATCATAATTTTTGTCAATAAATTTTATGTATTTTGCATTCTATTATTCTATAAAAAAATGAAAAAAATAAAAAAAAATACTTGCATTTTTTTTTTTGTATTATATATTAGAAAAACATTTTTTGTTTGCGGGGGCGTAGTTCAGCTGGTTAGAACGCCTGCCTGTCACGCAGGAGGCCGCGAGTTCAAGTCTCGTCGCTCCCGCCATTTTTCGATGTATTTTTAATAACCAATTTTATTTTTATCATAACAATTTTATCATTATTAATTTCCTAATTTTTTTAGTCTATTATAATCTCTATGGCTCTTTGCGAAAAAAATATCTTGCAGAGACGCAGAAAAAGAATGAAAAAATAAACTATTGCAAAGTAATAATTAATTATGGTGATGTTTTTGCAGCCAATACATTATTAAATCAACGCAATAATTTATTTCTGCTGCGGTTAGTTCTCTGTTTTCTTCAATATTATGCCATTTTTTCAAACATTTGCGGCAGCACAAAGCAAGCGAATGCTGCGCGATAAAAACAGGATGTCCCTTAAATGGCGTCTGTTTGCCATCTTTTAATTTTGAATTATAAATACTGCTCAATCTTTTAATAAAAAAATCTAATGCGTGTTTTTTAATCGCAGCCATTCCTTTTGAAGAAATATAGTTTTTGTCTTTTGCTGATAATTTAAAAGAATTGCGAAATTTAGATTTTGATAGTTTGGCTAATATATTTTCAAATTTTTCAACTGAATAATTATCCATCAATGTTTTGTATTAATAATTCAAATAAAAATTCCGCTAATAAATCCATATTTTTTTTAAATAAATTTTCGCTGTTAAACTGATTATAAATTTTTACTATTTCATTAATATCATAAATTTTTGAATTGTCAAATTTTAAATTTTTATTAGCAATCGCGCAATAATCAATTGCTATTTTGGCTAAAATTATTGGTGTTTTAAAAAAATTAGCGGTTCGCGCAACAGCATAAGATTCCATATCATAGCCGATAAATCCATTAAATTTTTCAGATAAATTATCTCTTAATTTTTTATCTAATAAAATCGTGTCCGCGCTTAATATTCCCTCGCTTTTATAATCAAAGCCGCTCGGCATTTTTTTTATATTAGCATTAGCGGGCATCTCTTGATTTAATTTTATTGTTAGAATATTTGAATCAATAACGCACTGACTATCGCACTCGCGCAATTTATTAGGCAAAATTATTGCGCCTAATTTTATATTTTCCTTTAATACTCCGCAGCAGCCAAAATGAACAATTATATCCGGCTGATATTTGTTTATCGCGGCGCAAGTTTTTAAAGTCGCGTTAATTTTGCCGATATTCAAAGTTTCAAATATAAAAGTTAGATTAGTCGAACTTTTAAAAATTTCAGCATTATCTATTATTTTTTCAGATTTTTTTTTTAATGCGCATTTTATTTTTTTTTTTAATGCTGTAAGTTCTGATTTTAATGCCGCGCATATATAAATTTTTTTTTCGCTGTGCGTCATCATAGAAAAGTTATATAGTCCGCAATTGTATATTTTCTTTTTTTAATTCAGCCAATAACGCTTCGACCGGCGGTTCATAAGGTTTTATGCGCACTTGCATATCTAAATAAAAGAAAGTGACAAAATCAGTAACTTTATCAACTTTTATTTTAGCGCGCGAGATAGTGATGCGCACGCCGGTATAACAGCGTTCTTTTACGCAGATTTTGCCGTCTTTGCCTGCTTCGATAATTTCTAATAATTTATTGCGTTCAGGCAATATTTTTTTTATGCGGTCAATCATTTCACGATCTTGATATTTTAATTTTTCGAGCATTTCTTGATGTTTTTCAGTAAATTTGCCGGTCTTTTGAAGTATCAATAATTTTTTGATATTTAATCTATTGCTTTTATAAAATTTATCTAATTGCACAAGAAAATTATCTAATTTTTTTAATTTTTCAAAATTTTCAGGGTCAGAGCCGGCTTCGATTGTTGTAACTGTCGCGGTACGCGAACCAATAATTTTAGCAAATACTGATTTTCCTGCGCGGATGATGCCACCGACTATTAGACCATTGCCCCCAGTTAATACTAAAATATTTTCCGACGCATTTATCACGCTGTGCATTATTGCATTTGCTACGATGACATTGCGTTTGCAAAATATAGTGGCTTGTTCAATAAAATTTGTTATTATATTGCCTTGAACAGTTATTCGGCACTTATAATTTCCAGCTACGCCGCGTCTGATATACAAATTTCTACCGCATTCTACCTCTGCGCTTTCTATATTTGAAACATAGATATCGCCGCCTGCCTTAACTTTAAAGCCGTCTTTGATTGCGCCGGAAATTATAACTGTGCCCGGGAAATCGATATCTCCTGTATGATTATCTACATCGCCGGGGATGCGCAGCGCTTCTTCAACATAAAATTTATAGCCTTCTCTAAATGCCATTCCGCTGATTAAAGCAAAAATCTTATTTTCATCATCGCTTAAGTTTGCATTGTGGCCAACGCGCAATTTGAAATTTTTACCTTTTGGCGCTGGTATTTCTTCACCGAAAATATTGCGGCCCGGTTTGCCGTCTTGCGGCGGAATTTTTTTAGCGATTAAATCTGATTTTTTGACATTGCCGAGCGGGACAATTCCAAATATCTCTTCGATTTTTTTTTCTTCTTCTGATTTGTCTTCGCTTAAAAATGGCAGCATTAATTGTGCATCAACGCCGGCAGTCGGCTCTACACCTTGACAGATTATTAATTCTACTTTTTTTTTCTGATTTTTTAATGCTTTTTGTATTATATCAAAATTGACATTTGTTAAATTTAGTTCTTTGATTTTAGTAGCGATGTCTTCAATAGCAACTGGCAGTCCGCCAAATTGCGGCGGCAGCACAGTCAAAATCGCTTGCATTTTATCTGATGAAATATTAATAAAAAATTTTCCGTCTAATTCAGGTTCCGGCTGGCGCGGCGCTATTTTTCGTTCTTCAGCAGACATTGTTTCTATTTCGCGCTGGATCATATTAAAATCTATATCTTTTTCATAACCGAATTCTTTTAATTGTTGGATTACATCTTCATATTTTGCTTTTTTACCGAGCCCGCGTGGCGGAAATACAGTGAAAATCAAGCCATTGATAGTATTTAAAATAACAAAAAATCCGTCTATATCTTTTTTTTCTTTGCCTTTGCGCGAGACTTTTAATACATAACTTTGTTTCTTTAATGAAATAAAACTTTTAGATGGATATTGCAGAATTTCATAGTCTAAATCTTCCGTTGAACATTTAAAATGATCAGCGGCTTTTTCTAAACATTCTTTTACTGTCGCGCCTACGACTTGTATCGGATAACTATTTTTAATTTTGAAGAATGACTGCCGCACTTGATTTTTATCTTCGTTTTTCGCCAATAGTATAGTATTTAATCTAATGATTTTTTTTGTTTGCTGCATATATCTTTCTAAATCGATGAATAACGCAAGTGTTGGCGGGATATTTAGTAATTTAGTCGAATATTGATAAATATTTTGGTTGTCTATCCCTTCGATTAATATATTTCTGCGCAATTTCAAATCTTCGAATTTAACATTAGATATCTCGTTTGAATTGTGATATTCAGGAAATAACTCTGAAATTTCTATTTTTATGAAGCCTTCGATTGTTATGTTTTCTATATTGCTAACAAAAGATAATCTTTCAGGTCTTTTATTTAATTCCACTTTTTTACCGTCTAATTTGATTATCGTCCCTTCGATTATTTCATCTTCAATAGATAATTTACAAAATTTTCTATTTTTTATAAATGTCTCGTATGGTTCAAGTTTGACTGCTAATTCAGATAAAGTGCTTTCTATTTGTTTAATTGTCTCTAAATTTCTTTTTAATTGATTTGCTGCTCTATTATCGTTTTCCGCTTGCTGTTGTAATTTTTCATTTTCTGTTTTTAAATTTGAAATATTGCGAAGACAGAATTTTTTTTGGTCTATTAATTTGTCGTAATCTTCGCGTTCTTCAACTGTTAAACCAATATTTATAAAACATTCTTCAAAATGCTGAACAACTTTTGTCTTGTCTTTTGGCAAATAAGCGAGATTCAGAAGCTCTTTAAAATATTTGATTTTTGCCTGCATTGAATTGACGCTGCTTTCGATTTGTTCTAATCGCTCGAGCATTTTATCGTCCAGCATACCGCTTTCGATTTTTTCTTTTTCTTCAAGTAGATTTTTGATGTCTAATTCTATTAATTTAATTTTTTCGTTTATTCTTTTAACTATAAATTTTAATTCGTCGCGCAATTCGATTTCTTCTGTGTTAGTCGCGTATTTTTCAAAATATTCATTAATTCCTTTGAAATTTATTTTATTATAAATTTCATCAATTTTAGATTTTATTGAATTTGCGCGTGTTTCTAATGCGTTTATGCTTTTATTATATTCTTCAATGCGTTTTTCGTCTGTTATTGTTTTTTGTAAATTTTTTATATCGTCGATTTCTTTTAATAATTGTTCGTAGGAATATATATCTTCCAAAAATTCTTTGAATTTGCTTTCGTCAAAGCCGGTTTCTAATGTGTATATTGTCTCGCGTTTGCTGCCAATAATATTAGCCATAACCATTTCACGTGCAAAAATCTCTGAACGAATAATTGTTCTATCGCCCGGACCTGTCACTATTACGGAAGATTCTGTCTTGATTTTGCTGTTTCTGATTGTGTCTTCAACTATTATCAAGCCGTTTGCTTCAATATTATTAGAATCAATGATTTTATTAGTTTTAATATTTCCCGAGCATTTTATATGGCCATTGTGTATATCAAAAATTCCATCGCGAACATAAATATTGCCGCCGCATTTTATTTCAGCGTCGAATATTTTTAAAGCGTAAATGTCGCCTGTAACATCTACAATAGCGCCATTATCAATAGCGCCTAATACTATAATGCTTCCATCAAATATAATATTACCTGTTCCATATTCTACGGATAAATCACTGTTTATTTCTATTAATGGCAAAACATTTATAAAATTATTTCGCCATTGCAATATACCTGAAAATGCTGAATAAATACGCGTTCCGTCTTTGGTGATGGCAGTATTTTTGCCGGGCATTATTTTTTTTTTTGCATTGATTTTGGAATTTTCGGGATTAGTAGGAATTAGAGCATAAAGTAATTGACCGGGCACTACTTCATAATATTTTTTTTCAATAACTTCAAATACTTGATTTAACGAAAATGAATATTTGTAGCGTCCTATCGAATATTCTAAATATTCATCTGTGTCTTGTAAATCAGATATTAAAAATAATTGTCGTTCAGCAGCCATAATTATTAGCCCATAATATATAAAAAAAATAAACTCATCAGATTAGTTTTATTTGTTTTTTGACTAATCTGATGAACTAAAAATAAATGCTATTTTTTTAAAATTGAAACATCGTCCAATAAATGCACAACTAATCCGCTTCGTAATTTCGGTTCAAACCAAGTGGATTTTGGCGGCATTATTTCGCCGGCGTCAGCGATTTTCATTAATTCTTCAACTGATGTCGGATACATAGAAAATGCAATTTCATACTCGCCTGAATCTACAAGTTTTTCTAATTCCTGCGGGCCGCGTATTCCTCCGATAAAATTTATCCGTTTAGATGTGCGCGGATCATCTATGCCTAATAATGGTTTTAATAAATTGTTTTGTAGAATCGAGACATCTAACGTATCAATCGGAGAATTAACATTAAAAGTATTTGCTTTTGGCATTAAGTTATACCATTTTTTATTTAGATACATTCCGATATTTTTTGTTTTATTTGGCGAATAATTTTTAATTTGTAATTCCTTTATATCGAATTTTTCTTTTATTTTTTCTAATAATGAATTTTCATTTAAACCATTCAGATTTTTAACTACTCTATTGTATGGCATAATATTCAATTGATTGTGTGGAAATAACGCAGTTAGAAAATAATTATATTCTTCATTGCCAGTATGATTCGGATTTTGCGCGCGGCGCATAGCGCGCACTCTATAACCAGATGCGGCGCGATGATGACCGTCAGCAACATATAAACACGGCACTTCTTTGAATAAGTCAATTAACTTTTTTATTAAATTGTCATCTGAAATTATGTAAAATATATGACGCACTTCTACTCCGCTGTCCGTGGCTACAAAATCGCATATAGGTTGAGCGGTCTTTAAAAAATTATTGATAACCTCGTCAATTTCTTTTTTTGCGCGATATGTTAAAAATACAGGACCAGCATTGCAATTGGTTTCATATACATGACGAGCGCGATCGTCTTCTTTATCTTTTCTTGTTAATTCGTGTTTTTTGATTAAGTCCTGCTCATATTCGTCAACTGACGCACAGGCGAATAATCCTATTTGCGCGCGATTATTCATTATTTGTTTGTATAAATATAAACAATCTTTATTTTCAATTATAAAATAACCCTTTTTAATAAATTCATTAAAGTTTTTTTTAGCTGTTTCATATACTATATCAGCGTATAAATCTATATTTTTATCTAAATCTATTTCTGGTTTGGTAATATGAAAAAAACTGTATTTATTGCCTTTGGCAAGTTGTGCGGCTTCTTCTGAACTTACAACATCGTAAGGTAATACACTTAATTTCGCAGCTATTTCCGGTTTCGGGCGTAATCCTTTAAATGCTTTAATTTTTGACATTTTATTTTTCCTCCCTAATTAAATGAATTTATTTTGAATTATTTTTTTGAAAAAAGCATTTCATTTTATATTACATTTTATTATAAGTCAAAATATTTCTTTATTTTTTTGTTTTTTTCTGAAAGATGTTTTTAAGAAAATTATTGTAAAAAAATGTAAATTCAGTATACTGTTAATCCATAAAAAAAAATCACCAAATTACAAATTAATTATAAAAATAATTATTTGTTATAATAGCAATCAGAACACTTGAATTATTTGCAAGGAACAAAATATGAAAACTTACAAGAATGATTATAATAAAAATGGAAATAAAACATTATGGAAATTACACGAAATAGGCAATAAAATTCAGCACAAAATAATTACTACCCCACAAGATAAATTAAACGACAGTAGTATTAAACGAAATCGTCATGCGCTCCTGCTAAACATTTATTCCGATTTCATCATTAACTCCCAAATAAAAAAAAAATAAAAAAACTTTTTTTTTATAAATTTTTATTGTAATATTAATTCCTTAAAAAATATGTTGAAATTTAATTAAATCAAAGGAAAAAATATGGCACGCTGGACAATAAAAGATGCGATAAAACTTTATAATATAGATAATTGGGGTGCAGGCTATTTTTCAATCAACAAACGCGGAAATGTATGCGTTAGCCCATCTGAAAACGTAAAAAATTCTATTGATTTAAAGCAATTAGTAGATGATTTGATAAAACGCAAAATTAAACCGCCGATATTATTGAGATTTATGAATATTTTGGAAGATAGAATTGCTAATATTAATAAAGCATTTCAAACTGCGATAAAAGAGTATGATTATCCAGCAAATTATCAAACATTTTATCCGATAAAAGTCAATCAGCAGCGGCAGTTAGTCGAAGCAATAGCAAAATATGGCAAAAAATATAATATCGGATTAGAAGTCGGTTCAAAACCGGAATTAATTGCGGCGTTATATGTCTCGTCAGGTAAAAATATACCTATAATATGCAATGGTTATAAAGACACTGAATTTATAGAGACGATATTATATGCTACAAAAATTGGATTTGATATAACGATAGTGGTAGAAAAAATATTTGAATTAGAGAGTATTATAAAAATATGTCAAAATACCGGAATAACTCCGCAGATCGGCGCACGTGTAAAATTATATTCGAAAGGTATAGGCAAATGGGCTTCGTCCGGCGGCGAAAATGCTAAGTTTGGCCTGAAAATAACAGAACTATTGTATGCAGTAGAATTATTACAAAAAAATAATATGTTAGACACTTTTAAATTATTGCATTTTCATATAGGTAGTCAGATAACAAAAATAGATAAAATCAAAAATGCACTGATTGAGGGGACGCGTATATATTGTGAACTAAAAAAAATAGGAGTGAACATAAAATTTTTGGATATAGGCGGCGGATTAGGCGTTGACTATGACGGCACGAAAACGAGTTTTTATTCGAGCGTAAATTATACGATTCAAGAATATGCAAGCGATGTAATCTATCAGGTAAAAAATATTTGCGAAGAAATGCAAATAGAATGTCCGAATATCATATCTGAATCAGGCCGCGCAATTGTAGCGCATTATTCTGTGCTGGTAACTGATATTCTCAATACACGAAGCAATATAGAAACAATTAATTTCAAAACCGCTGATTATAAATCTAAAAATATATCACAAACTGTAAAAAAACTTTATGATATTTATGAAAGTATAGATAAACATTCGCTGCGCGAAGACTATCATGATACAATACAATTAATACAGGAAGCGAATAGTTTATTTAATCTTGGGTATTTGAATCTTCACCAGCGCGCGCTTGTTGAAATGCTGTATATTCAGATAGTAAAAAAAATTAGCGGGCTGCTTGATAAATTAAAAAATATTCCAGAAGAATTACAAGATTTCAAATTGAATTTGAGACGAACTTGTTTTGCTAATTTTTCGTTATTTCAATCGCTGCCTGATTCTTGGGCAATAGATCAGATTTTTCCGATTATGCCAATACAGCGATTAACAGAAAAACCAGAAGATATTTGCTCGATTGCAGATATAACCTGCGATTCTGACGGGGCAATAACTAATTTTGTCGGCAGCGAAGGTCCGCAGAATTTTTTGCCTATACACCACATCGAAAAAAACGAAGATTATTTTATCGGATTTTTTTTGATTGGCGCTTATCAAGAAATATTAGGAGATATGCATAATTTATTCGGCGATACAAATGCTGTGCATATTACATTTACCAAAAAAAATGATTATCAAATTGAAACAGTGATTGTAGGAGATACTATATTTGAATCTTTGAAATATGTTCAATATAATGGTTCGGAAATAACAAAGACGATTCGCGATAATTTAGAAAAACAAGTATCATTGAAAAAAATCACAATAGAAGAAAGTATCAGATTTTTGGAATTAATGGAAAAAAATCTTAATGCTTATACTTATTTATTCGATTAAATTATGGACAGTAAAAAAATACTGATAGTAGATGACGAAGTATTATTAAGTGAATTTTTAGAAATAACATTTACTCGCGAAAAATATGATGTCTTGATAGCGCATAATATAAAAGATGGCTATAATCTTTTTCTGCAATTTGATCCGCAAGTAATAATAATCGATTTGAAATTGCCGGACGGGTCCGGTTTTGATTTATTGAAAAAAATTACTGAAAGAAATAAGGATGCCGTGATTATTGTCATTACTGCTTTCGGCAATATAGATATAGCGGTTGAAGCGATGCGGCTCGGCGCTTCGGATTTTATAAGCAAACCATTTTCCGCTGAACAGATAAGCGGCGCAGTAGAAAAATCAATAATAAAAAAGCAAAATAAAATACAAGATAATAATATTGCTGATATTTCAAAAAAAATAATATATCCGATGAATAGGATTATCGGTAATTCGCGAGAAATCCAAAAGGTTTTTTCGATAATAAATAAAATAGCCAATACCGACACTACTGTATTGATTACAGGCGAAAGCGGCACAGGCAAGGAACTTGTAGCACGTTATATTCATTATCACAGCGACAGCAATGCCAATCCTTTTATCACTGTAAATTGTAATGCTATACCGGATACATTACTGGAATCGGAATTATTTGGACATAAAAAAGGGTCGTTTACAGGTGCGCACGCTGATAAAATAGGATTATTTGAAGCGGCTGATAATGGCGTAATATTTTTAGATGAAATCGGCGATATATCGCCGACATTACAGGTAAAACTTTTGAGGGTGATAGAAGATAAAAAAATTATGAGAATTGGCGAGGTGACTTCTAAAAAAATCAATGTCAGAATAATAGCGGCAACAAATAAAGATATTGAAGTAGAAGTGAAAAATGGCAGATTCCGCGAAGATTTATTTTATCGGTTGAATATTATTAGGATACATCTGCCGCCGCTGCGCGAGCGCGGTGACGATATTTTAATGATTGCTAATTTTTTTCTTGAAAATTTTAAAAATCAGTTTAATAAACTAAATATTATTGGTTTTTCAAAAGATGCAATTAAAGAAATAAATAATTATTCCTGGCCGGGCAATATTCGTGAACTTGAAAATATACTAAAACGCGCTGTTATTTTGACTGAAAATAATGAAATAACAGCAAGCGATTTGTTTGGCAATATAGTTAATAAATTTTCATATATCAAACAATCAAAAATAGAAGAAGAAGATTTGATTGGTGACGGAATAGATTTGAATGAAATATTAGAAGATTTAGAAAAACAATATATAATAGCGGCATTGAAAAAAGCGAATAACAACCAAACAGAAGCGGCAAAATTATTGAACATCAATCGAACTACGCTTTTAGCGAAGATACGAAAATACAGTATTTGACTAATTTTATTTTTTGGGGGAAGGCAGCCATTTATCGAGTGACGGTTTGATAAAAAAACTAATGACTGCGCAAAACGCCGCTAAATTAACAGAAGCAATATATTTGATATTGACCCTTAAAATTTTTGATAGCGCAATTATTAATAAACATCCGCTTAAAAAAATGTAAATTGTAAAATTTCCAAAAATTGAATAACATCCGATTAAAATAAACAACAGCCAGTAAGGCGTGAGCCATCTTGAAATTTTATGAAAATACAATTGGTCTAATAATACATTATTGATTTTTTTGAATTTCAGATATTTTAGTAATCCATAAAACGCTCGATGGATAATGCGTTTTTTGATTTTAAAAATTTCAGAAAATGAATTATCCGGCGGATTTTCATATACAATCAACGAATCTTCTAAATTTATTTTTTTGTTATTAGCAGATTGATAATAGAGCGGCAAACTGAAATCACAAAAACAATAATAAGGATAAGTTAAATATACATTTTTTTTTATTATGATATTCGAGCCAAATAATCCAGTATTGAATAATCCGGCATCCTGCTCTGTTAATTTTAACGAGGTCTCATAATTCCAGTATTTTTTTTCTGATAGTTCGCAGTCAATTTTATTTTCATAATCTAACAATCCGCCGAACAATTCTAAATTTTCAGTATTCAGGATTTTTTGTAAATTTTCAAAATAATCATTTTTGAATTTGCTGTTAGAATCAGTAAAAATCAAATAATCTGCATTTGTTGATTTTGCGGAGATATACAATGCAAAAGATTTTCCGCGATGTTTGGATAATTTGTAGAATTTTGTATATTTCAATAAATTTTGATTAGTAATATTTTTTTTTAATTTATCAAGATTAAAATTAATATTACCGTCGTTAATAATAATAATTTCAGAATTAGTATCGATAATGAAATTTAACGGGATAGTGTTAAGTTTTTCAATCAACACGCTATTTTCATTATAAAACGGAATTATAATAGCAAATGAAAATTTTTTCGTGATTTCAACAGATTTTATATTGTTATTTTTATGTGCAGTTTTTTTTTTACTTTTATATTTTAAAAAGAGCGGATAAACAATATATGCGCTGATAAGATTAAAAATACCGGCAAAAAGTAGAATTATACCTGCGCAAAAAAACAAAATATTCATTTAAGAAAAAAAATAATTTGAGAAAATATAAATAGCAAGAGCCATTAAGATGATAAATAAAATTACTTTTACCGAACTTTTGAAATCTTTGTTATATTTAAGCATTCTGAACCAGTAATTCAAATTCATAGAAATTATATCCTTATATATGCTGTTATATAAATTGCAATGTAGATAATTAATATTATTCCTGTTACTTTAACAAATTCAATTAAAATTTCTGCTAATAACGAAATTTTTGGTTTTATATCTTCTGGATCTATATACAATTCAAAACTTTTACTATCCTCGAGAAATTCAATAAAATCATAATATAACCCTAACGAAGTCTGGGCGTTTAATTCGCTGATGAGTTTTAGTTCGTCTTTTAATATCTGAATGAATTCTTTATATTTTGTCGTTGCTAATTTAGCCGCTTGTTGTTCATATATTTTCAGACCTTCGTCAATTATAATATTATCTTCATCTGATTTAATATCATTATCATATAAAATTCTTAATTTTTCATCATTTAAAAATAAATAAGCTAAACAAATATTATAAAATCTTTCAGTGATAATTTTTTTATCACCTGCAACAAAATCAGGATGATTCGCTAGCGCTAATTTTTTGAAATTTTCAGAAATTAATGTTTTGGTATTAATTTCTTCACCAACAATATTTAAAATCTTATAAAAAGAATAATTATCGCTCACATTAAGTTAAAATAATTTTTATTCAGCGCCTAATGCTGCGCGAATTTGCTGTAATTTCGCAACAGCACTTTCGTATCTGCTGTTAAGCGCTTGTAATTGAGTATTTCGCTGATTTAAGGAGTTTCTTAAATTATTAATAAGTTCATTTTGCTGCTGAATAGTCGCTTTTAATTGATTGTTTTCTTCACGTGATTTTATAAGCGTTTCATTTAATGCTAAATTTTGTTTTCGTATCTGCTGCGCTTGTGCTATTATTTTCCGCATATCGTCATTATATTTTTTTACTAATGCTTGATATTTTGACGCTAATAAATTATAGCGGGTTGTTAAATTTTTTATCGTATTGAACGCATTTTGAAAATTAGCATATAATGATTTAGTAAGATTTTCTAAATTGCCGAATGCGCCGCTCATATCAAGATTAGTAGGAGTTTCAACATTTGAAAATTCTGAAGGATTGAAATCTACACCTTTAAAATTATCTATTTCAAAATTTCCTTCTGTTTGCTGCGGCCTTGCTAAAATATTATTTGAAGCTGCGGCGGTTAGTGCAGTTTTTTGAGATGAAATTTCTTGACTTGAAGAAAACGGCAATACTTCGGTCTTTGTTTTAGGTTCGTCTATATCAATACTCGGCAGTGGTAATCTTTGAGCGTTTAATAATGTCGATAAATATAATAACGTTAAACAAGTAGTGAATAATAATTTTTTCATAATAAAGAGTCCCCCTTAAAAAAATTTTTCTTTTATATTTGTAATTACATTTTTTATCTTGTATTTTACCTCATCGTTAAATATTGAAAATTCCGAATAATTATTAAAAATTTTGGAAGTAAAATCATTAGATTTTATGTTGTTTTTAGCGTATTCTAATAGTCCTAAAACTGCGGCATTATTAGGATTATTTATAACTTCCTTTCTACCTTTGATGTTTGCATTGATATGTCCGATATTAAAAGGCGTGGTTTTTATAACAGATGACAAGTATTCGCACAATCCCTTTAATTTTGCAGTGCCGCCGCAGAACACTATGCCTACTGGTATAGATTCGTTTATATTAGTATTGATAATATCAATCACGATAATGTCAATTATTTCTTTTATTCGCGCTCGGCAAATATTATTCAAATCCGCTAATTTTATTAGTTTTTCTTGTCGGCTGCCTAATGCCTTAACTTTTAATACGCTTTCGTCATTATTAATTAAATTGCATTCTTTTTCTTTTAATCGTTCTGCTTCGGCAAAAGGAATCCTAAAATTTACCGCTAAATCGCGAGTGATAATATTGCCAGCAGGAATTTTTACGCTTGTATGCCATATATATCCTTGAATAAATAATGCTATGTTAATAGTAGATGCTCCTATATCAACTAAAATTACTCCTAATTTTTTTTGGTCTTTTGTTAAAAGTACAGAACTTGCCGCAATTTGGTTTAATACCAGCGCTGTAGGATTGTAGCCCAACTTTATAATAGCGCGCTGCAAATTATGCAATAAACTTGACGGACAGGTGATTATATGAGCATTAACGCTTATTTTTTTTGCAAGCATACCGATTGGCTCTGTTACTTCTATTTGGTCGTCTAAAATAAATTTTTGTGGGAAGATATGCAGTATTTCTCTATCAATTAAATGTAATGATGATTTTGCTGAATCTAATACATTTTGAATATCGTTTTCGCTAATTTCTTGGTTTGCTTTTATTCTGTTTATTACGCCTTGAGTGTTTATACTGTATATCTCCGGCGAAGAAAAACCGATTACCGCATTAGTTTCAGTGATTCCTGCATCTGTTTGCGCGCGGTCAACAGCGTTTTTTATTGAATTCATAAAATTTTCTAAATGGATAACTACGCCGTTTTGATAGCCCTTTGTTATAGTAGATGCGATGCCCATTAAATTTATTTGAGCGTTATTTTCATCTACGCTGCCGATTGCGACAGTTATGTGTTTTGTTCCTATATCAATTGCTAATATATTTTTTTCCATAAAATATATTAATATGCTCCTGTGCCTTTGCCGCCGCTTATAATAGCAATACTTGCGCTTGCGCCCACGCGTGTAGCGCCCACCTCCAATAGATTCTTAACTTGATTGAAATCGCGCACGCCGCCAGAAGCTTTTACTCCGATATCTGGACCCACAACCGCTCTCATTAATGCTATATCCGCTAATGTTGCGCCGCCAGATGCAAAACCAGTAGATGTTTTTACATAATGAGCGCCAGCTTGTTTGGATAATTTGCAAGCTCGTATTTTTTCTTCGTCTGTTAAAAGCGCTGTTTCAATTATAACCTTCACCACTCTACCTTGCGCCGCGTCAACTACGCCTTTTATATCTTGATAGACTAATTCATTTTCGCCTGCTTTTAATGCACCGATATTGATGACCATATCAATTTCGTCAGCACCATTTGCTATTGCTTCGCGCGTTTCTGCCGCTTTGGTAGCAGTCGTGGTAGCGCCTAATGGAAAACCAATAACTGTGCAGACTTTGACTTCTGTGCCTTTTAATAATTCAGAGCAAGTTTTAACCCAGCCCGGATTAACGCAGACCGAAGCAAAGTTATATTTCTTTGCTTCTTCGCATAATTTTATAATTTGGTCCCGTGTAACTTCCGGTTTTAATAATGTGTGGTCTATCAAATTCGCTACTTCTGACGGTAGATCAACTTTCAAGCCAAATGATGTGCCTATACGAGTTGCGCCGGCGTCCGCTAAATTTTTTAAATCTAATCCTGACACTATAAATGCTTCGCCTGTGTCAGTTGTGCGGCCCGGCACAATACCGCTAATATCGGAAATTTTTATTTCTAATGCTCCCATTTTTTTTAATTTTAAAATGTAATCTTGTATAGCTGATGTAGCAGGAGGATTGATACTTACTAAATATCTTAAAAAATCCAAACCAATATAAACCGGCTTTTTACTGACTAAATAATAAATCACAATATCAGTTAAATTGCAGTCATTAATCATATTAGCTAATTTACTTAATGTCGCAATTGTGAGATTCGGTAATATTATTGCATCGTAATTAAATAATTCGTCTATTTTTGAACCGGTATCTTCATATACTGAATTTATGCCTGTATTTGATATGACATTTGCTTTTGTTAAAACTCTGCTTGCTGTGCGAGATAATAATATACTTACTTTAAATCTATCTTTTAATTTTTTTAATTCTGCATATATTTCATTTATATTTTTTTGATTGGAATTTAGTATTACTAATATTGATGGTCCTAAATTGATGTTGGTATTTGTTTGCATATTAGACGCATAGTTTGGCGATGACTGCGAAATAGTATTCCCCATTTTTTTAATTACTTCGTTTGTAATTTGTTGAACTAATGAATTTATATCCACTCTAAAAACACCCCCAAAAAAATTTCAAAAATTATTTTGAATTAAAAGTATAAACTTTATCTTTATAATATACAGAGTCAATGACTCCAGTAATAACAGCGTTAAACGGCGTAGCCCCGAAAAGCACGCGCGCGCTGCTGCCGTGCCGATTGACTAATACTGTTTCGCCGATGCCTACGCCGATTGCGTCAACAGCCATAAATTCTGTCGAGGTTTCAGCGCCGTCGCCGTTCAATACTCTAACTATCATAATTTTATAGCCGACGAACCGCGGCTCTTTTATTGTGCAGACGACATTTCCTTTGACTTTGCAAATCAGCATTTTTATTTATTTAACCCCAACAAACAATTACGAAAAAAAATTATATTTTAATAATAAATAAAATTCAAGAAAAAAAGATATTTTTTTTAGAAAAAAAATTGGAAATAAAAAATAATGCTTGAAATGATGAAGTTTGTAAAGTATAATCATTCAATTCAATTATTTTTTTAGGTAATTAAATATTTTATGGATTCAAGACAAGATGTAATTTTATCAACAGGCAATATTAACCAAAAATACAAAGTAAAAGGTGTTGCTCATATAGAAACAAAAATTGAAGATAGCAAATTGCCGCAGGGCTGGGCTAATTTTAAAATATCGGAAGTTTATGCTAAAATGAACAGTCATTTTGTTGCAGCGGCAAAACATTTTGGCGGTAATGCAGTGATTAATATAAATTATTCGCATCTTACAT
The DNA here is from genome assembly GCA_029551925.1 of bacterium. Classification (GTDB taxonomy): domain Bacteria; phylum JAGOBX01; class JAGOBX01; order JAGOBX01; family JAGOBX01; genus JAKPEO01. The sequence continues at coordinate 20,695 of JAKPEO010000034.1, read as the reverse complement.
TGCCAAATTTTGATTTTATAGTAATCGGTTATGGGACGGTGGTTGAAATTTATGATGAATAAAAAACTAAAAAAATCTTTTGTTTTTTCATTAATTATTGTTTTGTTATTATCTTATAGTGTTCATTCTCAAAATTTGGATATTTTCAAGAGATTGATAGGCGCACCGAAAATTTCTAATTTTCCCTTGATTACAGGCGATATGCTGATTCATGATAATTTTATTTTTATTGCTGATAATGCAGCAGGGCTCATTTATAAATATAGTTTGCCAAATTTAGAATTTATTGATAAGTTTTCTGCGCTGCCGGATTTATTAAGAAAAGAAGAAGTGAATGCTATTGATTTAGCAAAATATCAATTTTATTTTGGCGCAGTAAATCCGTTTGATTTGAAATTGCGAAGCGCTGCTAAAAACAGCATTTATATTAAAGATTTGAAAAATCCTACAAAAATTAGAGAATTGACGCTTGACGGAAAATTAATTAATATTTTAAATGAAAATATCGAATTTCGCGCAAATAATATACCGTCAAGTATTTCAAAACAAATATCTCAAAAATTTTATAATGATGTGACAAATTTCGCCGAAAAATTATTTTATGACGGCGCGAATTTATATATTTATAATCATCAATTTGACAAGATAAAAATATATCCTAATTTGAATGACGCTATTGAAATGACTCCCGCTGAATTATTTAATAAATATCCGGAATTGCTCGCATTAAAATTATATTTTGAACGCGATGATTTTTATATTGGATTTGACAATAATGCTTACACAATTAAAAATAATGAGATTTCAAAATATCCTGCGACTACGTCGTTAGTATTTAGTAGCGATGTAAATAACGAACCGAATAAATTTATAGGTATAGATAAAAACGGTAATTATTATTTTTGGTCGGCATTAGAACTCGATTGGTATGATTTTGCAGCGGACGACATTAATATTAATGTGATAAAAGTTTTTGATAAAAATCTTAAATTGATAAAATTATTAAAAAATGATTTATGGTCAAAATTGTCAGAACGATATAATTATTCAAGAAAATATATTGACGATGAGGGTAATATATATTTTGTATTTTATAATACAATAGAAAAATATAGATTTGACGGTACATATATATCTACTGTTTTGACTCAAGAAAATAATATTGCGCCCGGCGCGGTGTATATTACATCGCAATATATATTTGTCGCTGATAAAAATAACGGAGGAATCGCAGTATTGAATAATACTGATAATCAAAATTATTTTATGATACCAGTAACTGACAATAAATTTACCGTTATTTCTCACGATATACATAAAGATAAAATTGTCGCGGCTATGACTAATTTTTCTGCTACGCGAAAATATAAAATATCTGTTATTGCTCAAGTTGATGAAGGTAAATATAGATTTGACGACATACATTTTCCGCAAAATTATATTGATAATATTAGAATATCAAAAAATGGAAGATTAGTGGCGTTTGTAGAATATGAAGAAAAAAATATGAAGAGATTGAGAATAACTGATATTCACGGTATGAATAAATATCTGTTGTATTCTACGACTGCGAAAATAAGCAATATCGAATGGATTAATGATAATAATTTAGTTTTTCTTGAAGATAATTGCAGAATTGTACTTGTCGATGCAGTGAATAATAAATCGCGAAGAATATTTGAAAATCGCGGCGATAATATATCGTTAATTTATCCTGTATCAGAAAATGAAATATATATATGTGCGGATACAGAACTTGTAAATTTATCCAAAATCCAAAGACAATCATCTCAGCAATCGGCTGCGGCGGATACCGGATATTCTATTAATTTATTATTTGATAATCTGGCACAAAAACTTGACATAAAATTTAAGTTAGACGATACTGCAAATATTATAAAAAGTGCTGAACTTTCTAAATTTTCTGCGATTGTCTATAAATTAAATTTTTCGCCGAATGTTGTCATTACTCCGATAAAATATTTTTCTGAACCGCTCGCGGAAATGTTTGTTGTAAAAAATAAATTGTATTACAGCGTAAATATTGATAATTATGTTATATGGTATGAATACACGGCTGCGAATGATGCAACCAGAAAAATATATTCAGGTCCTTTTAAATCAAGAGAATATCGGATATTTTCAAGTTTTTCGTGTTTTTTGATGCAGTATGCTGACAGAAGCGTAATTTATAAATTGCAAGAAACTCCGTATTCTGAAAATTCGAGTATAATTACAGGCAATTTGAAATTGGATAAAGATTTTGATAGAAGCAAATTAGCAAATGCTTTTATTACTACTACTCATTCTGACAAAATTTCGCAGATTTCGGCAAATGGCAATTTTTCATTAGTTAATCCGCTGCCGGGTTATCAAAAAATTTTTATTATTAGCGATAATATTGTGTTAAATGCCAATGTCAATAGATTTATTGATATGGCTACTTCATTGCAATTGCCGAATTTACCTATTAAAGAAAAACGTGCTAAAAATTATCAGACTGCCGTATATTATGAAAAAGTAAATGATATTAACGGCGCATTGTCTATTATGTCAAGAATTATGAATTCCGAAGATTATAAAGATACGGAAATTGCTGCAAGAATAAATCGCAGAATTTTGCCGCTTTTATACAAATCTAAAAGATACGGAGATTTGATAAAATATTCTAATTTTGTTAATTTGAATAAACTCAATAGTTATTACAAAATAATTTTATCTAACGCGTATCTTGAACAAAAAGATTATAATAATGCGCTGGCGATACTTGATATGATTCAATCTACTGATGATATTTATTCTGATTTTATCGAATATCATAAATTATTTATTATGCAGCGAGTGAACTCTAAAAATTATAGACAAGCATTGAGAAATGCGATTAATAAAACAAAAAATGCAAATAGAATTTTGTATCTATTGCTTTATCGCGATTTGATGGGATCAATAAATTTATTTGAAAATTGATAATCAATGAAAAAAATTATTTATTTGAAATTGTCTGATATTTTTAAGAATTTGAATACTGATGCTTTAAATAAAATAGCGAATATATCTATATTGAAACAATGTTCAAAAAACGAGATGATATGTCATGCGAATCAAACTGCTCACGGATTGTATATTGTAGGAAATGGTAAACTTAAAGTGTTCAAAACATCCAATACAGGGCAATCTTTTATTTTTAAAATTGCGACCGCTGGCGATGCTATTGGCGAAGTAGTTTTTGTATTGGAAAATGTTAATTATCCCGGATATGTCCAAGCATTAGAAGATTCTGAACTTTTGTATATTCCAAAAAATGAAATGATTGATATTTTAAAAAAAAATAATGATATTGCTTTTAATCTATTGATTAATTACGCTAAAATAATTTATAATTTTACTGGGCAATTATCGAATTTAGCGCTGGTAAGCGTAAAAGAACGATTATTAAAATATCTTTATTTTAAAGCAAATGAACAAAATAATAATGAACTTAATTTGGATATTAGTAAGCAAACATTAGCTGAAATTTTAGGCACTATTCCAGAGACATTATCGCGTGTTTTGAAAAATTTAGAAAAAGAAAACATAATTAAGATAAAGAATAAAAAAATTGTTTTATTGAATTACTAATTTTTATGAGCGCATCAAAAAAAATTTTTGGGTTGTTTTCCGGCGGCTTGGACAGTATTCTCTCTTGCAAATTAATGTGCGATTTGGGCTTTGATGTTGAAGCACTGTATTTTTCAACATTATTTCAAAAATTTAAGAATTTCGACGATTTGCCGAATAATTATTTTTTTGATTGCGTAAATGGCAATTTTAAAATTAGAACAATAGATATTAATGATAAATTTCTTGAAATTGTGAAGAAACCGAAATTTGGCTATGGTAAAAATATCAATCCTTGCATAGATTGCAAAATTTTATTTTTAAATGAAGCGCTTGAAATTATGCGCAGAGAAAATGGATTATTTGTATTTACAGGCGAGGTATTAGGACAGCGTCCGAAATCCCAAAAAAAAAATACATTATTGCAAATCAGTAAAAATACAAGCGGCGCCGGATATATAGTTAGACCATTAAGCGGAAAACTGTTGCCGCCGACAATACCAGAAATAAAAGGAATAATTAAACGCGATGCTTTATTGGAAATATCTGGCAGGTCTCGCGAAATACAAACGGAATTAGCAAAAAAATTGAATTTGCGAAATTACGGTCAACCCGCAGGAGGTTGTTTATTAACTGATAAAAGATTTTCTGAAAAACTAAAACATTTGCTCGAAAATAATTTATTTACAAAAAAACAAATAGAATATTTAAAATTAAACAGAAATTATGCATTTGATAATAAATATAAAATTATCGTTGGTAGAATAGAGAAAGAAAATGATTTAATTGAATTCAACGCTGATGTCAATGATTTATTATTTACAGTAGATGAAGTGCCGAGTCCTACTACTATTATTCTTTCTGATGAAAAATTAGATTTGAAAGAAAATGAAGAATTGATATTAACAGCCGCGAAATTAACTGTTAAATATTCAGACAAAAAAAATACTGATATTTATAAAGTGCGCGTATTCAATAAAACAACTGAAAAATTATCAGAAATTTCTATTAATAAAAATGACCTAAATTTTTCTGAAAAATTAATTTTTATTTAGTAAAGCAAGGCGATGTTGTCTTATGGAAAAAAAATATAAAATTTTAGTTGTTGACGACCAAATATATATTAGAGAGATAATTAAATATACACTCGAAAAAAACGGATTTGATGTAATGGCCGCCGACTGCGGCTGCGCGGCAATAAATATGGTGAAACGATTAAAGCCGGATTTGATGCTGCTTGATATTATGATGCCTGATATGAATGGTTTTGAAGTGCTGAAACATCTAAAATCAGATTTGGATTGTAATTATATAAAGGTAATTATGGTAACAGCCAAAACTCAGGAAACCGATAAGCAAACAGCGATAAATTTAGGCGCTGATTTGTATTTGACAAAACCAGTAAATATGAATTTATTAATAGAAAAAATATGCGAATTACTAAAAATTAATAGAGCGAATTTAGCTAATACTCATTATAATAAAAGCGTGGAATTGTCGTTGATAAATCGCATTCGCGACGCTGTTAAAAATAATGATAAAGATTTTATAGAAAATAAATTGGGAATGTTTATATCTGATAAAAAATATGGGTCTGCTGTAAGATGCGAAGCTGTTATAGCGGTAGGCTCTACTAAAACAAAAAAATATTTAAAAGAATTATTGGAATTGCTTGAAGATGAAGACCCGATGCTTCGCGAAAAAGCCGTTTGGGCTGTCGGCGAATTAGAAGAACAGCGCGCTTACGGTAAAATTTGCGCGATTTTAAGAAATCAAACAGAAACCATAGATGTCAAAATGGCGGCTGTCCTGACAATCAAACAATTAGGAAAAGAAGAAGAAGTCAAGGATTTATTAGACGGCTTTAAAAAAATGATGCGTGAACAGCGCAAAAAAAAGAAACCTACTTGAAATATAAAAATAAAATTTTGAGTTTATTTATTTTACAGTTTTTGTATCAAAAAAATTTAAAATATCAGTTGTGTCTGAAATATTATCTGCGCTGCTTGTCGCTAAATTATAATTTATTTCCGGCAGATTCTTTTTTTGCTGCAATAAAATCATTAGATAACTTGCATAGATTTTCCACGAACTATTTTCTAATTCGGGATTATTGATTATTTCTTCTAATGATTTTTTAGCATTTTCATCGTCTTTTAATTTTGAATAAACTATCGCGGATTGAATTAATATTTCAGGTCTTATGAATTCAGCGGTATTATCCGCTGCTAATTCTTTTAATAAATTAATAGCGCTGCCGAAATCTTGCTGCTCTATAAAAACTAATGATTTTCCATATTTTGCCAGCGCCGCAAATGTCGGATTATTGTTTGCTTTTAAAAATTTGTCGTAATGCGTCAGCGCGTTTGGATAATCTTTATTGCGATAATAAGCGTCAGCAATATTTAAAATCATAATTTTTGCTAAATTAGTTTTGGTGAATGTATTATATGCGCCTTGTAATTCGCCGATTATATGGTCATAACTCGGGCTGCCTTGAAATATGCTGTTAGTGTATTTATACAGCGCATTAGTATAGCGTTCATTCGCTTCTTCGATTTTTTTTTTGATAGAAATCCAGACTATAACAACAATAATAGCAGCCACTAATCCGCCTATTATTATTGGTTTTAGTTTTTCGTTTTTTTCCTGAAAATATGTTTTTATTCTTTTGAAGAATTCTATCAATTCATTTCTTTTAAGATCTTCTCTGGTTATTTTTATCTTATTTTTCTGCATTTGAATAATTACACTCTCCATTTCAATTAAAAAATTGTAAAACAATCATTATATTAAACTACTCTTTTATGTCAAGATTTTTTATATAAAAATAAAATTGTAATCAAAATTTTGTATCTGCGTTGTATTGCGGCTTTTTGTTTATGGTTAGTATTTTTTAAGTTATTTGGAACAAATTTATACCTGCATTCAAAAATGTTTATTTGATGATTGATTTATTTATTGGTTTTTAGTATAATATCTTTCTTTAAAATTACAAAAAAATATATATGAGGTGAGGAAAATTGAAAAAATTAAAAGACCGAAATTTTTTTATGTCAGAAGGGCAACTCAAAAATGAAATTAATAAATGCGAGTATTGCGAGGAAAAGCCCTGTCGCGAAGCGTGTCCGGCAAATTGTTCACCTGCTGATTTTATAATGGCTGCGAAATTGCAAAATCCGTCTGATTTTCGCAGAGCAACAGCAGCGATATTAAAAAATAATCCGCTTGGCGGAGTATGCGGAATGGTATGTCCGGATAAATTTTGTATGCGCGCTTGCGTGCACAATGAATTTGATATGTCGCTTGATATACCGAATATCCAATCAACAATAGTTCAGCGCGCAAAGGAATTGAAAGTTTTACCTGAATTTTCAAAAGCAAAATCAAACGGCAAGAAAGTAGCAATAATCGGCGCTGGGCCAGCTGGCGTTGCTGCAGCCGCGTATTTAACACAAAAAGGTTTTAAAGTAGAAATATTTGAAAAAAATGATAAAGCCGGCGGCGCTTGTAATTTGATACCTGATTTTAGATTGCCGAAATATGTATTAAAATCAGATTTAGATTTTGTTTTTAATTTGTCAAATATAAAAGTTAATTATGGCAAAGAAATAAAAGAAAGTGAAATTGAAAAATTAAAAAAGCAATACGATGCTGTTATTGTAGCAATAGGATTACCTGTTCCTTATAAAATGAATATATGTAATGAAGATTTAGCAGTAGCTGGCACTGAATATTTAAAAACTCCAAAATCATACAATGTAAAAAATAAAAGAGTAGCGGTTATCGGTGGCGGCGCAACAGCTGCTGATTGTGCGTTTATCGCTCAAAAGTTAGGCGCAAAACGCGTAGAAATATTTGCATTAGAAGTATTAGGTGAAATGAATTTGACTGTTCGCGAAATGCGCGAATTAGTAGAGTCAGGCATTGATGTTAACGGCAGAATAAAAGTAACATCAATAATTAGTAATGATAAGAAAACAATAAATGGTTTAACAACTGTAAAAGTAGAATTGCCGAAAGATGTAAAATTTAATTTACGCGATATTAAAGAAGTGCCGAATACCAATCAATCGCGTAATGATATAGATTTTGTGATAATTGCAATAGGCAATCATTCTGGTTTAAAGAAAAAAAATATCAAAGGCGTATTTTATAGCGGAGATTGCGCGAATGGACCGACAACGGTTGTAGAAGCGGTAGCGTCCGGCAAAAATACAGGCGCATTAGTTGAAGCTTATGTATTAAATAAAAAAGCGCCGAAAATCGAAAAGCCGGTAAAAACTTATGAATCAATCGACGGCTATAATCCGCTGCCGGTATCATTAGAAACAGAGTTCTTCGGAAGAAAGATTCGTTCGCCGTTTATTTTGTCAGCCGCTCCGACATCAGACGGATTTGAACAAATGAAACGAGCATTTGAAGCAGGTTGGGCTGGCGGTATAATGAAAACAGCGTTTGACGGAGTGCCAATACATATTCCAGGCGAATATATGTGTATGTATAATGATCAAACTTATGGCAATTGCGATAATGTTTCAGGCCATTCATTAAGTAGAGTATGCGCAGAGATAAAAAAACTTGTGAAATTATATCCTGATAGATTAATAATGGCGTCAACAGGCGGACCTGTAACAGGTAATGACGAAAGCGATAAAAAGGGCTGGCAGTCTAATACTCGCAAATTAGAAAAAGCAGGAGTTATGGGAATAGAATATAGTTTATCTTGTCCACAAGGCGGCGACGGCACAGAAGGCGATATAGTATCGCAAAATCCTGAACTTACCGCGAAAATAATAGATTGGGTAATGGAAATAAGCGATCCTAATATTCCTAAATTATTCAAATTAACTGGCGCAGTGACTTCAATTGAAGTGATTGGCAAAGCTGTAAAAAGAGTATTTGATAAATATCCAAAGAAAAAAGCAGGGATAACATTAGCAAATACTTTTCCGACATTAGATTTTCAAAATCGCAGAAATAAAGTATGGGAAGAAGGCGTTGTTATTGGTATGAGCGGCGAAGCGGTTACGCCTATCAGCAATTTGAATTTAGCGAAAATTTCGTCTTTGAAACTTAATATTTCAGGAAACGGCGGACCGATGAATTATAAAGCGGCCGCAGATTTTCTCGCATTGGGCTGCACAACAGTTCAATTCTGCACTATGCCGACAAAATACGGTTATGGAATTTATAATGAATTAGTAAACGGCGTAAGCGAAATAATGAAACAGCGCGGTATTAAATCAATGAAAGAATTAATAGGCATAATATTACCTAATCCGATTATTGATTTTATGGAATTATCGCCAGTCAAAAAAATATCGAGCGTTAATCAGGATTTATGCGAACACTGTGGAAATTGCGCGCGCTGTCCGTATTTGGCGATTACGCTTGACGAAAATAAAATACCAAAAACCGATCCGTCTAAATGTATCGGCTGCGGTATTTGCGCATTGAAATGTTTTGCTAAAGCATTGAGTTTACGAAAACGCACAAAAGAAGAATTAGCGATGCTTAAAGAAGATTAATTTTAAATTTGTTTTTTTATTAAGCGCCGTTTGATTTTTTTTTAATAAAAATTTGACGGCGCTTTTATTATTTTGATTATGAAGTTTGTTTTTAAATTTGAGAGATTATTAAAGATTAGATATTATACATTAGAAAAATTAGAGAATCAGTTGGCGATATTGCAAAGCGAATTATATCGCGAGACCGAAAATTTAAAAAATATGTATAGAACATTAGAAGAAACATATAAAACATTAACAGATTGTTTGACTGGTAGTATTGATGTCAGACATATTACATCATTAAAGCATTATACAGAAAAAATTTCAAGCGATATAGATATTCAAAAAAAAATAATAATACAATTGAATAATGAAATATCCGCTAAAAAAAAGCAGGTTATGATTGCAATGCAGAAAGTTAAAGTCCTCGAAAAATTAAAAGAAAAACAATACGCTAAATTTTTAAAAGATTTGGAATATAAAGAGAATCTTACGCTTGATGAAATCGGGACAAATCAATATTTAAGGAAACAATTAGAAAAATAATAACTCAATATGCCGCCAAAAAAAAAGTATTATATAATCACTTTGGGCTGTCCGAAAAATGATGTTGAATCCGATGCTATACGCAAACAATTATTTGGACGCTTAATAGAAACCGAAAAAATAGCAATTGCAGATTATATAATTGTCAATACTTGCGCATTTATCCAGCCCGCGATTAATCAATCTGACGAAGTTATAAAAAAAATCTTGCAAACGAAAAAAACTAAGCAGACAGTAGTTGTTACCGGCTGTTATATAAATCGCAATAAAGAAATGCTGATAGATAAATTTCAAGATAAAATTATAATAGCACCGCTGAATGATATTGCTTATCATTTATTGAGTTTTAGAAATCAAAATGAAAATTTTATATATCGGACAAATAAAGAAAAATTAGATTATGCGTATATAAAGATTTCAGACGGTTGTAATAAAAAATGCGGATATTGTACTATTCCGAAAATCAAGGGCAGATATGTCAGTCGCTCGATTGATTCGATACTTGCAGAAACTGAATATTTATTGAAACGAAAAATTAAGGAATTGATTATTGTCTCGCAGGATACTTGTTATTACGGCAAAGATATTAAAATAAAATATGGGTTGATTGAGTTATTAAAAAAAATGCTTGAATTTAAGTTTGATTATAGAATAAGATTGATGTATCTCAATCCTGACGGCATTACAAAATCTTTGATAAAATTTATCAGCGATAATGAAAAAATATGTAAATATATTGATATGCCGATACAGCATACAGAAACCGAAATATTAAAAGCGATGCGCAGACCTTATAATAAAAATAAAATTATTGAATTAGTGGATTTTATTAGAAAATATAATCCAAATATCGCACTAAGAAGCGCAGTGATAGTCGGCTATCCGAACGAAACGCAAAAGATATTTAAGCGGATGCTTGAAACTTTGAAAATATTGCGGTTTGATAAACTCGGCTGTTTTAAATATTCAGACGAAGTGGATACTTATTCATATAATCTTAACGGCAAAATCTCAGACGCTTTAAAAGAAAAAAGATTCGATTTGGTAATGAAGCAGCAGCAGAATATCAGTCGCGCGCAAAATAAAAAATATATTGGAACTATTCAAAAGATTTTAATAGACGGCTATGATGAAAAAAATAAATTATATTTAGCGAGAAATGAATACAATGCGCCTGAAATAGACGGATATATTTTATTCAAAACAAAAAAAAATATTGACTTAAATAAATTTTATAATATAAAGATTATTCAATCATTTGATTATGACTTATTTGGAGAATTGATTTAAAAATGGCACTGATGCATAATATAGCGAATAAATTGACAATGTTGAGATTTATGTTGTCATTTTTATTTGTTGCTTTTATGGTATTTGATAATTTATATTGTCGGATTTTTTCACTTGTGGTATTTTTAGCAGCCGCAATAACAGATTTATATGACGGTAAACTTGCGCGAATGCAGAAACAGGAAAGCAATTACGGTAGAGTAGTCGATCCGCTTGCAGATAAAGTTTTGACTGTGACCGCTTATGTTTTTTTTGTTAAAGAAACGCAATATTTTAATATTCCGGCCTGGCTTGTAAGTTTGATTATTATCCGCGAATTTACAGTATCAGGATTGCGCACGCTGTCATTATATTATAAAACCGAATTAGTTACTTCAAAATTAGGAAAATTAAAGACTGTCTCGCAATTTATAGCAATTATCACTATTTTATTGATTTGTATTATTAATTTATATTTTACAAATTATACGGTAAAGCCGCTACCGTCAGTGATGATAATTATTAATAAGTATGTGCCTATTACTTTGATGGTAATAACATTTATTGCCACTTGGGTTTCAGGACTCGATTATGTTTTGCGCAATAAAAAAATAGTGTATGATATTGCAGTGAAATAAATTTTGAAATTGGTTTTATTGAAACATTTTTTTAGGCGCACTTTTAAAAAATTCCAATATGATTAACACACTAATGAATAGATGTGATTTTTAATTGTATGTCAAACATCTTGCCTGACCAATATATTATGCAGCCGCTTGAGCAGTTGAAAAATATTAGTCGCAGGTGTAAACCTGCGGAAAAAAGATAAAGATAAAATTCAGCACTGACAGAGTTGAATAATTATTTATTTTTTCTGTTTGTGACCAATAATTTATAGATGATCTCTGGCTATTTTACTCGCATTTAATAATAAATTCGCCGTTTTTGAAATCAATTAATACATTGCTATTTTCTTTTATTCCGCCGCTTATCAGTTTTTTACTAATCAAAGTTTCAATATTTTTCTGCAAATATCGTTTTATCGGTCTTGCGCCAAACGCCGGATCATAACCTTCATCCGCTATATGTTTTAGCGCTTTTTCAGATAATGATAAATTAATAAATTTTTCTTTTAAGCGATTAGCGATATATTCAAATTGTAGTTTTGTAATTTCGTAAATTTCTTCTTTTGTTAATGAATTGAATATTACAATTTCATCTACTCTATTCAAAAATTCCGGTCTAAAAAAATTATGCAGTTCTTTAAAAATTTTTTTGCGTATTTCTTCAAAATCAAAATTTTTACCAGCGTTTTCTAATAAATACTCGCTGCCGATATTAGATGTCATTATGATAATTGTATTTTTAAAATCTACAATCTTGCCTTGGCTATCCGTTAATCTGCCGTCGTCTAATAATTGCAGCAATAAATTAAATACATCTGGATGCGCTTTTTCTATTTCATCAAACAAAATCACAGAATACGGTCTGCGTCTGATTAGTTCGGTAAGTTGTCCGCCTTCTTCATAACCGACATAGCCCGGCGGCGCGCCAATTAATTTTGAAACGCTGTGTTTTTCCATATATTCGCTCATATCAAAACGCGTCATATTTTTTTCGCTGTCAAATAATATCGCTGCTAATGTCTTTGCTAATTCTGTTTTTCCTACGCCGGTAGGGCCTAAAAATATAAATGAGCCAATCGGTCTATTTGGATCTTTCAAACCGCTGCGGCTGCGTAGTATCGCTTCTACTACGGCGTTGACTGCTTCATCTTGACCTATCACGCGTTTATGCAGTTCGTTATCTAATGATAATAGTTTTTCTTTATCGCTTTCCATTAATTTTGTTACCGGTATGCCAGTCCATTTCGACACAATATTAGAGACTTCTTCAGCCGTCACTTCTTCGGTTAATAGAGTATGTCCGTTATTTTTATAGTTGTTTTCTTTATCTTTTAATTTTTTTTCTAATTCTATTAATTTTCCGTATTTTAATTCAGCTGCTTTATTTAAGTCGTAATTGCGTTCAGCGCGTTCGATTTCGTATTTTATGTTTTCTATTTGCTCGCGTAAAGATTTGATTTCTTCTATAATTTTCTTTTCGCGTTCCCATTGCGCTTTGAGAGTATTGCACTTTTCTTTTAATTCTGCTATTTCTTTATTTAGTTTTTCTAAACGCTGCGCGCTTTCTTTGTCTTTTTCTTTTTTAAGCGCTTCGCGTTCGATTTCTAATTGCGTGGTTTTTCTCATAATTTCATCTAATTCTACTGGCATAGAGTCAATTTCAATTTTTACATTAGCGCAGGCTTCATCAATTAAGTCAATTGCTTTATCCGGCAAAAATCTATCGGAAATATAACGGTCTGACAAAACAGCAGCGCAAACTAATGCACTGTCTTGAATTTTTATGCCGTGATGAGTTTCGAATCTTTCTTTTAATCCGCGTAAAATAGAAATCGTATCTTCAACATTCGGCTGACTAACATATACAGGTTGAAATCTTCGCTCTAATGCTGCGTCTTTTTCAATATATTTGCGGTATTCATCTAATGTCGTAGCGCCGATACAATGCAGTTCGCCGCGTGCTAACATAGGTTTTAACATATTGCCCGCGTCTATAGCGCCTTCCGCTTTGCCAGCGCCAACTATTAAATGCAATTCATCTATAAATAAAATTATTCTGCCGTTGCTATTTTGTATTTCTTTTAATACAGCTTTTAACCGCTCTTCAAATTCGCCACGAAATTTCGCGCCTGCTAATAATGCGCCTATATCTAATGAAAAAATAGTTTTGTTTTTTAGACCTTCTGGCACATCGCCGCGCACTATTCTTTGAGCGAGCCCTTCGGCAATAGCGGTTTTTCCAACGCCCGGCTCGCCTATTAATACAGGATTATTTTTTGTTTTGCGAGATAGTATTCTTATAACTCTTCGGATTTCTTCTTCGCGGCCGATTACAGGATCGAGTTTATTATTTTTCGCTAACTCAACTAAATCGCGACCATATTTTGTCAGCGCGTCAAATACCGCTTCCGGTTCCTGAGTGGTTACTCGCTGATTGCCGCGCACTTCTGCCAATGCCTTTAAAAATAAATTTTCTGTTATGCCGTGTTTGTTTAAAATTTTAATTATATTATGTTTCGGCAATTCTTTGAAAACAGCAATTACTAAATGTTCGACTGATACATAATCGTCTTTCATTTGTTTGGCAATCTCGCGGCTGCTATTCAATACCTTCGCTGTTTCGATTGACAGCGCCGGCTGTTGATTTGCGCCGTAAACAGACGGAATTTTATTTATTTCTTGTTCTAATTCTGATGTCAATGAAATTATATTGACATTAAGATTTTTTAAAATTTGCGGGATTAAACCATTTTCTTGATTTACTAAACAAAGCAATAAATGTTCTATTAATATTTGCTGGTGGTTATGCTTTAACGCCAGCGCCTGCGCTTCCATCAGCGCTTCTTGCGATTTAATTGTAAATTTATTTATATCCATAAATATTTCACGCCCCTAAAAAAGTCTGTTTTTTTAGTATGCAAAATTAAAGCAAAGTAATAAAAAATATTAGATCATCTTTAATTATCAATAAATTATTATATTTTGATTTTTTTGGCTGACATTATGTTATGCCAAATATTGATAGAAACTATGATAATTTGGCATATTGAATTTTGAAATTATCTAATGCTTCTAATGACCGCTGGGCATATAACTCATAGCGTTTTTTTTTGTTTTTTTCTGGAATTGATAACTGCGGCAATATACCAAAATTAGCGTTCATAGGTTGGAATTTTTTTGCGTTTACAGGATTAGTTATATAATTTATTAGTGACTTTATAATAGTGCAATCAGGTAGTTCTAAATATTTTCCATAGTTTATAAAATTGCCGCAATTGAGAGCCGCGACTAATCCTGTTGCTATTGATTCTACATATCCCTCTACGCCGCATAATTGCCCGCATATAAAAATATTATTGTGATTTTTTAAGTTTAAAAATTGAGTAAGACATTTCGGAGAATTAATATAACTATTTCTGTGCATACTGCCTTTTCGAGCAAATTCAATATTAGTTAAGCCAGGCAATTTTTTGAGTATTCGTTCTTGTTCACCATATTTTAAACGCGTTTGAAATCCGACAAAATTGTATAATGTATTAGCCGCATCTTCGCGCCGTAATTGAACAACGGCAAATGGTCTGCCGCCGTCTTTGTAATGAAAACCTACTGGTTTCATTGGGCCAAAACGCAGAGTATCAAATCCGCGTTTTGCTAATTCTTCAATAGGCATACAGCCCTCGAAAAATTTGTCTTTTTCAAAATCAGCGGGATTATGTAATTCTGCATTAATCAAATCATTATAAAATTCTGAATATTGTGCTTTATTTAAGAGAATATTTATATAATCGCCTTCGTCAAATTCGCCGTATCTGTTTCCGAGAATAATCGCTTCATTATTAAAATCAATACTTTCATAATAAATAATCGGAGCAATTGCATCAAAAAAAAATAATGTGTCTTCGCCTGTATATTTTTTTAAATTGTTAAATAATGTATGAGTGATTAATGGCCCGGCAGCAATTATATTAATTTCATCTTCAAAAATTTCATCTACGCGCTGATTGATAATTTTGATATTTTTATTTGTAGAAAGTAATTCAGTTATTTTTTTTGCAAATTGTATTCTATCAACGGTCAGCGCTTTTCCGCCTGGGATTTTCATCTCAAATGCGGTTTTTATTAAATAACTATTTAATTTTAGCAATTCTTGTTTTAACAAACCGTGCGCATTATGCGGTTCCATTGATTTTAAAGAATTAGAACATACAAGTTCGGCAAAATCCTTTAATTTATGCGCAGGCGAATATTCAGATGGTTTCATTTCATAAAGATTTACTTTGAATCCAGCATTAGCTAATTGTAATGCCGCTTCGCAGCCCGCTAATCCAGCGCCAATAATATTGATATTTTTAGTCATTTATAAATCCTGCTATTAATAAAAAAATAATGATAATAATATTAATTGCTTTTTTTTGACATTCAAGAAAAAAATGATGGAAGTAAAAAAAATACCGCAGAGACATTTTGCGATTAAGAAAAATTTACCGCAAAGAAAAGATTTCAAAGATTCACTCAAACTCCGCAAAGAAGAAAAAAAAACGCCAAAGGCTTTTAATAAAATAGCCGCAGGTGTGAACCTGCGGTAAAAATAATTATAATCAACATCAATTACAAAGTGGTTGAATAAAAATCATTCCACGCTTCGCATATTTGCAGTGAAAAAATAAAATTCCCTGCAAATACACCCAAATAAAAAAAAATACAATCCTGAAATATGAAATATCATAAAAAATGTAAAAAGATTTTGTGCTAAATTTTAGGGAAAATGGTAATAAAAATGATAAAAAACGAAAAAATAATTTTTTCAAAAATAATATATAGTATAAATACTATTTAGTGTTTTAAACAAGTATGCTAAAGGCATATTTGATAATTTTTGAAAATTTTATAACAGATATATTGGCAGTTGATGTGGTTTTATTATAATGAAAATCGCGAAGCATTGTTTTTTTAATATTTTAATTTTTTTAGCGATTTTTTTTAATATTTCTTTGTTAGTTTAGTTGTTGAAGCAGTATCGGTTTAAGAAATGAATTCATTAAAATATGCTATTCTTATTGATCCTAAAACAGCATAAAATTTTAAGTTTTTTTTAATTCATTTCCTATTATTTTTTTCTTGTTTTTTGTCTACTTTTCTTTTCACTTGTCAATGTTGTTAGTTTTAAAATGGTATAAAAAAAACAGTTGTTTTTTTTATTTTATTATTTTAAAATTGCTCCTAATTAAAAAAAAAGTTATTGGAGGGTATGATATGGCAAAACCAGAATTTTTCCAAAAAATTAGCGTGTTTTTTAAATTAGTGTGTTTGCTGATTATATTTAGTTTCATTATTTTCAATGCTCCGTTAATCAATGCTTTTACTGATGATGACGCAAGCGAAGAAGCGTTCTTTAAAGTAGAAGAGCAGATAGTAGTATCAGCGTCAAAGCGCGCACAGAAATTAAGCGACGCGCCAGTTGCGATTTCTGTTATTACAGCAGATGACATAAAAATGTATGGTGCTCAAAGTATCGCGGAAGTATTGCGAATGGTGCCGGGGGTATATGTTCAAGAAACAACCAACGGTCAGCAAGATGTCGCAATTCGCGGATTAACTAACGGGCCAAAAGAAGCGGGAGCATTTGCTTCGTATTCGCGCAATATACTTGTTATGATTGATGGACGATCATATTTTAATGATGTATTCGGCGGAACATTCTGGGAATTTTTACCTATTACTGTTGATGATATTGACAGAATCGAAGTTGTGCGCGGCCCAGCGTCGGCGCTATTCGGCGCGAATGCTGTTACTGGTGTTATAAATATTATAACAAAAGATTATAAAAAAACTGCAGGATTTTATGTATCATCAGGATTAGTTCTTAATGCCGCATCTACTTCAAAATTAGACGACAATCGATTTGGTAATTTGACATCTATCCGTTATGGTCAAGACGGTTCGAAATTTTCGTATCGCATAAGCACAGATTTAACGAGAAAATATGCGTTTGATAATATGTCTTATAATCATACTTATAAAAGATATGAAGAAAATCGCCACTCATTATTAGCATCGCCGGATGCAGGATTTCCGCTTAATCCTGATTATCCGAAAGTATCTAAAAAAGCATTAGACGCTTATCGTATATCATCATTTATGCAGTATAAATTTAATGATGATGCGCTTTTGAATTTGCAGTTAGGACGCAGTGAAGGCAGCAGCGTGAATTTAACTGGCACTTCTGGCGATTTGATGATTTGTAATTATGATAATTTCGAACAAAATGTAATTAAATTAACTTATCAATGGAAGGATTTGAAAGTAGCATTATCAAATATAAATGGAATATTAGGAGATTATGCTAAAACTACCAAAGGGACAGAAGACGATCAGGACGGTATGAGTTGGAACTCTACTGATTTGGATATTCAAAATGTATTTCAAATTTCTGATAATGATATTTTAGTGGCTGGTATCAACTGGCGTGAAGTTAAAAGTCGGGCTGATGATGTATATTTCCGCGATATGAAAGAAAAAGAGCAGCGGTTTATCGCCGGATTTTTTAATAACGAACTCAAACTTACTGATAATCTCAAATGGATTGTAGGAACAAGATGGGATAAATACGATACACCGGATAAAGCAAAATTTTCGCCGCAATCAATTTTATTTTATAAGCCAAAAGATGAACATACTGTTAGATTAATGTATTCACAGGCAATACGCGCGCCGTTTATTGCAGATTTATTTACTAACGCTCAATTTTCAGCAGGCACTTTACCTGGCGGAGGTTTAGCTCCGATTATTAGATTAATACCAAATGAAAATCTAAATCCTATGACTATTAAATCTTATGAATTGGGCTATTCGACAATTTTCAAAAAATTGAATTTAGATGTTAATTTATATCACTATCAGACAAAAGATATGATAGCGTATAATGTTGATACTCACGATAGTTTGAGCTGGCATCCTCTTAATCCTACAATTTATATTGGCGGCACTGCAATACCACTACAAGCGCAAACTGCATCAGCATTAGATTTGAGTTCTGTTAATCTTCAAGGAAAATTCAAAGCTAATGGTTTAGAATTAGGTATGAATTATAATTTGAGTAAATCAACAAGATTATTCGGCAGTTATTCTTATCAAAATGCGAAGTTTCAAGATAGAGATTATAAAGGCACGCCTTCGCAATTGGCTACTATCGGAACATTCAATAAATTCTCTAATGGCTGGAGTTTTTCAGGCACTGTTAATTATGTAAGTTCTTCGGAAGTATCGATTACTAATGTAATGGACCAGACATTAGCGCAGATTAATAAAGATTTATCGGCTAATGCCGGCGCGTTTGTGCTTGCGCGGTCGACAGATTTATATAAAGATAAATATTTAAAAGACGGTGCATATATTTATGAAAAATTAGGCGGCAATGTGGTGTCAATAGCATTTACACCATTTTCAGCATTAGCAGCTATTATGACAGATACAGAAGCATCGTTTTTAATAGCAGCCAGCGGAACATCTTTAGGCGGTAATCATAGTGTGAATATAGCTGGAACTTCGACCACTTTATCTGATACCCAGATAGGTTCAGCAGCAGCGCGCGCTGTTAACGGCGAGCTTTATAAAATGAGCGCACAGAGTATAAGTTATGAAAATGTTAAAGCATATATGTTTATAAATTTAAGATTAGCAAAGACAATATTCAATAACAACGGCGAATTTGCATTATCTGCGAGTTTGAGACCAGACCGCAGACAATATGCGTTCGGCGAAAAGACCGGCGATAAATATATTGCAACAGTGAGTTATAAATTTTAATTTATAAAAGTTATCATTCCAGTTTTTGCGTCTCTACGGTGAAAAGACAAAATTCACCGCAGAGACGCAAAGAACGCAAAAATAAAAAAAATTTTTTTATTATTTTATAATTATCTTCATAATTCTCTTCAATGTTTAAATTAATTAGATACGAAGTTATAAAAAATTAAAAATATTTTATCTGTATCTGTTTTTTTTTATTTTTTTATCTTTATACATTTCAATAACTCTAATAAAATAATTTTCCAATACTTGAAAAAAAACTTTGATTTTTTATTTTTTTTTTATACAATTAATACAGAATTAATTAAGAAGTAATAAGGAGGATTTTTTATAAAAACAAAATTATTAGCGTGCGTATTGGTTGTTTTGTTGATTGCAGGCAATCTGTTTGCTCTTGAATTTGCTGATCAGAGCGCTCGCTCTGCCGCGATGGGCGGAGCGTTTACGGCAGTTGCGCAAGATGCAATCGGCGCATTTTATAATCCTGCAGGATTAGCGAGCCAAAGGAAAGGTATAGATATTCAAGTGCCGTTTGGTTTTAATCTTTTGACTACAAAAGATATTCTTAAAGAAGCAGAAGAAATTTACAAACGCGGTAATAATTTTTCTATCAGTAATAAAACCGGTTCGAACTTAACAGCAGCTGAATATGCAAAAGCAGTGGATTTATTGAAGCAGCTTGGCGATATAGACAAACCGGGCGCTGGTATATTAATGCAAGGCGGCGGCGCATTAGCTGTTCGTTTTAAAAATTGGGGAATAAGCGTTAATTCAGGTATTTATGTTTTTGCTGATCCGAATGTTGATTTGCAAAATATCGCTTTTGGTGTGGGAAAAAACAATGTTTCTTCTAACGATACAGTATTAACGCAATTAAAAGATTTTGCTGTTATACAAGCAGGTGTGCGTGGGATTGGCGGCGGCGCTGCTGCTGCATTAACAGGAGCGGATTCAACCCTGGCAGTATCTCTTGCACAAATGATTTCAGGATCTGGCATTAATCTTGGCGGTGGTGTAACAGCGCAAGATTTGGCAAATGAATTAGTATATCAAGCGAGTTTATATAAAAACACACTTTCTTTAACTGACAAAGATGGCAAAACATATTATCTTGACCAATCGTCATTAAATTTTGCATTACCGATACTTGTTCAAACTGCAATAGATATTGAAACCGGCACATCTTCTGGAAATTCTATTGATAGCAATGCTACAAGTTTAGCGTTCAACGGCTTATGGCTCACAGAAGTAGCATTATCTTATGGCAGAGAAAATATATTTAAAATTAATAATTTAGATTTAGGCATTAATTTGAAAGTAATGAAAGGCACAACT
>JAKPEO010000098.1 GCA_029551925.1 bacterium | reverse complement strand
CAATAACATATATTGCTATTACCGCATTCGCTTGACTGTTCGGAAAAAATGCGCCTGCTAAAAGAATATGAACTGGCAATTTTGCGCCGCAACTCATAAACGGAATTATTAAAATTGTAATTATTCTGTCTTTCGCGCTTTTCAAAGTGCGCGCCGCCATCACAGCAGGCACAGAGCAGCCGAACCCTAATATCATCGGCAAAAACGATTGTCCGTGCAATCCGAATATATGCAAAATCTTATCCATTATAAACGCTATGCGCGACATATAGCCGGTATCTTCTAATATCGAAATAAATAAAAATAAAATTACTATCAGCGGCACAAACGAAAATACTCCGCCTACGCCTGCAATAATACCGTCAACTAAAAGAGAATTAAGCAAACCTTCAGGCAGCAGCGAACCTATAATTCTGCCGAACCAGTTAAAAAAACTTTCAAGCCATTGTATCGGATATTCTCCCACTTTAAATGTTAATTGAAAAATAGCCCACATTATAAAAATGAAAATCGGTAAACTTAAAATTTTATTTAAAACTATTTTGTCAATAGTTTCTGTAATATCGCTTTGAAAAATCGGTTTTCTGCTGACAGATTCTAATACTGCGCCGTGTATATAAGCGTAGCGCTGCTCAGTTACCACTATTTCTGCATCTCTTCCAAAATGTCGCTCGATTTTTTTTATTTTATCATTTAACATAATTTTTAATTTATCCTTGTTTTTATGCGATTCTAATATTTCGAATGCCTTTTTGTCTTTTTCTAAAAGTTTTATCGCAAACCAGCGAATTGGATATTTTTCGATAAATTCCTTGTCATTTTCTAAAATTTTTATAATGTCCTTTATTTCTATTTCGAGTTCTGCGCCGTAACTCGCATTAAAATGCGTGCTGCCTTGCTCTACTACTTCAATAACTTTATCTAATAAATTTTCTAATCCTATATTTTTTACGCCGACTGTTTTTACAAGCGGAATTCGCAATATATCAGATAATTTTTTCTCATCAATAATTATGCCTTTCCGTTCTGCTTCGTCCGTTAAATTTAATGCGCCGACTATCGGTATATTCAATTCTTGAAACTGCATACATAAATATAAATTCCGCTCGATATTATTGGAATCTAATACATTTACGATAATATCCGGTTTTTCGTTAATTATAAAATCGCGCGCTACCATTTCATCTATCGAATACGCGGTTAAACTATAAATACCCGGCAAATCATAAATAATTATTTCATAATCTTTATATCTGCGCTCGCCGACTTTTTTTTCAACAGTCACGCCTGGATAATTTCCGACTTTATGATGCAGACCTGTCAGCGCATTAAATATCGTTGTCTTTCCTGTGTTCGGATTGCCGGCAAGAGCTATAATAATTTTTTTATTCTCCATCTTCGTGTTTCTCCTTTGTTTATAAAAATAACTTACAGCGGCTCCACTTCTATTCCTCTCGCTTCTTTTTTGCGGAGCGAAATGTTGCAGCCGTTCAAATTTATTTGTAGCGGTGAGCCGAATAAGGCGCTGCGCACTACTACACCGGTCGCACCGCTTATAAACCCCATATCTGCTAATCTCTTGCCTATCTCGCCTGTTAATTTCACTCTTAAAATTTTAAATTTTTGTTCTTCTTCCAAATCATAAATCGTCATGTCTTTCTCCTCCATATAAAAGTTATATTATCTAATTAAGTTAAATAAACATAACTTTTTTATAAAAAATTATTAGTCGCGGCTTTATTGTTTTCTAAAATTTTGCGCATTTGCACTTTTCGACATATTTGATGAATTCTACTATTCTGTCATAGGTCTTTTGACTTATCGTATGCTCCATCTTGCAAGCGTCTTCTTCAGCCGTCTTTTTGTCTATCTTCAAAATGTCAACTAAAAATTTAAATAATAAATCGTGTTTTTTTTTCACCGCGCTGGCTATTTTTTTTCCTTTGTTTGTCAGTTCGACATAGCCGTATTTTTCATGAACGGCATAACCGCTTTCTGTCAGCGAATTTAACGCGGCGTTAACGCTTGAATTTTTGACTTTCATCTGCGCGCCAATATCGCGCACCCGCGCTATCCCGTTTTTTTTTTGTAAATCCGCAATGACTTCTAAATAATCTTCCATATTCGCAGTAAGTTTTTTATTTGCTTCGTTTTTTTTCATTAGTCATCACCTCGCTTGTTAAAAAAAGTTAGACTAATCTAACTTTTTTAGAGTATTATAACTTCTATTTTGTCAATTGTCAAGAATTTTTTCTTGATTTTATTTTGATTTTAAATTATCATTTTATACAAAAATTATGCTAAAAATATTTATTAAAATTTATAAAAAAATGTTACTTGTCAAATTAAAAATTTTATAGAATAACTTATGAATAGAAATAATTTTGAATGGCTGACTAAAATAAAAGAAAAAGCGTCGCGATATCCGGATCCATATCAATATTTATTAGATAGATTGTATTATATGGAGAAAAAAAACGAGCGGCTGCGTAAAATGCTTGACGAGTATAATTCTGCTGATAAAAAAATTCCGATAATTCTGCATCAAGATACAGCTGCTAAATTTATTTCTTTACTTGACGAATTAATAACTGAACGCAATGAAGAATTATTATTTGATAAAATAATAAACGGGCTGCATTCAGTATTTGGTTATGATAGAGTGGGCTTAATGCTTTTTAATGATATGACAGGAAAAATAGAAGGAGCACGTTCAATAGGTCTGCCAAAAGATTATATTGAAAATTTAAAAATTGATCCTGCTGAAACGCAAGGAGAAAAAATGCGCAATTATGTAGCGCGTTGTTTTTCAGAAAAAAAATCAATATTTATAACTGACCGTTTTAATGAAAAAGATTTTAATACGAGAATGTCGGATAATTTAAGAATTTATTCAACGCAATATGCTATTGCGCCGGTTTATGGTAAAACAAAAATATACGGTGTTATAACTGCGGCTGTTCGGCCGGATAATCAATATTTTATGACTGAAAATGAAATAGTCATACTTGAATTTGTCGCGCATCAAATAGGTATTATAATAGAAAATTCGCATTTAAATGCCAAAATCGAAAAATTCTATAAAGATATTATACTTACTTTTTCTAATCTTGTAGAGTTTAGAGACGAATGCACAGCAGGGCACTGCAATCGTTTGATTTTTTATTCTAAAATAATTGGCCGAAAACTTAATTTTAGTTTTTCTGAATTGCGTGAAATAGAAATAGCGGCTGCTCTGCACGATATAGGAAAAATCTGCACGCCAGATAATATTTTGAATAAACCGTCAAAACTTACGCCAGAAGAATATGACGAAATAAAAAAACATTCGCTAAAAGGCGCTGAAATCGTCCAACCGCTTAGCGATTATTCCAATGTGATAAATGCTATAAAATATCATCATGAAAGATGGGATGGAATGGGATATCCAGAAGGATTAAAAGGTGCTGAAATACCTTTCTATGCTCGAATTTTGGCAGTGATAGATTCTTTTGATGTAATGATAAATTATCGCCCGTATAAAAAACCGTTGTCAATTACAGAGGCAAAAAAAGAGTTAGAGAAATGCGCTGGCTCGCAATTTGATCCTGCTATTGTGAGAATGATAATCGATTTACCAGACGATGAAATAATCAAAATTCAAAACGGAATAATAGGTATTTATTAGATTTTAATAAATAATATTAATAGAAATTGAAAAGAAAAGGTCGTTAAGAAAAGCCATCTTAACGACCTCATTTTTTTAGTATTTTCTGCGGAATTTTGAGCGGTCGCCGCGATTGCTGCGTTCTTGCTGCGGACGCGCTTTGTTGATTTTCAACATACGACCTTCCCATTCTTTTCCATTCAGTTCAGATATCGCTTTTTCACTTGCTTCTTCGTTTGCGAATTCGACAAATGCGAATCCACGCGATTTTGATGTTGAGCGATCTGTAATAACTTTGGCTGATACTACTTCACCGTATTGAGAAAACAGTGATTGTAGTTGGTCATCGGTAACCTGCCAATTGAGATTACCTACATACAACTTACTATTCATAAAACTAACCCCTAAAAAAAATTTACTAACTTACAACGCAAATATTTTTTAGAATATCCGCATTGTAAAATTTAATATTAAAATTTATAAAAAAATATTATTCTGTTAATGTTTTAAGATATTCCAAATCCTGTTTTAAAATTTCGATTTTTGAATTTAAAAATTGCACTTGAGTTTTATAGCCCTCGATGCTTTTAATAACAGCTGGAGTAGTGGGCATTTTCTGCAAGCGTTCAATAGTTACATTATAAGTATCTATTCTTGATTTATATGTTTCAATTTGCGTTTCAATAGCGTAAATAGTTTCACTCGAAATTTTCATTATTCTTGCTGCCTATGTTCTTGTAATGTAGTTTTTACTAATTTTATAAAATTTTCTATTTCAAACGGTTTTTTTAAAATTTTTATATTCATATTTAATCCATGGTCTTTTAAGACCTGCACTTGTTCAATTTCCGGATAAGCGGTAAAAAGAATAACGGGCGTATTGACATTTTCATTTGCTAAATTTATCAGTATTTCCAAACCGTCTATTTTTGGCATCAAATAATCTAATATTATCAAATCGAATTTATTTTCTTTGATAATATCAATTAATTCAAACATCGGATCAAACGCAATAATCGCTGCGGACACTTCGCGTTCAAGGATGGTACTGACTAATTTCCGTAAATTTTTGTCGTCATCAATTACTGCAATTTTAATTATCTTCGCTAAACTATCAATCATAAACTTTTAAAATATAATTTTTTTTTAATTATATTTGCTCAAAAATAAAAATCAAGATTTTTTTTAAATATTTGCAGTTATGCGATTTATATATATTTTTTCTTTATCGTGATACTCTTTAATAAAAGAAATGAATTTATCTAATGCTTTTTTAATATTCGCTTTGTGAAGGGTATTGAAATTAATATTTGCGAGCGTTTGATTTATTGTGTTGATTCGATGTTGCGAAATATTGTGGTAAATAAAATTTTGTAAGTTTTCATCAGTATAATGTATAATATAAGCGAGTTCAATATCAGTCATTTTATTGATTATATTTCGCGCAGTGTCATTATCGTATTTTAAAATTTCATTTTCAAAAGTCATACGATTAAGTATATTTTTTGAAAAAAACGGATTAATCTGATTTAATTTATAAAGTATATAATTTCGCGTATTTATATCCAATATATCGCAAGTTTTAACCAAAAAATCTATTTGCTTAGAAAATTTATATGTGATATTATTAGGGCATAGAGAAATTTCGCGGGTCATATAATCATAGAATTTTTTTAATTGTTCGAAAACATTCTCATCTAATAAAATTCTATTCATAATTACTTTTTGAAAGTCTTTTTTTATGCCGGAATATTCTATTAATAATTTAGTTTTTAAGCATTCTATATTAAAACAGCGGCTGAAATCAATCGGGTTTTGATGAAATTCTATTTTAAAATTTTTTATTACATTATTAAAGTCTTTAATTCTTACTTCGCCGTCTATATGCAATATTAATCCAATAAAAAAAGAAAAATTATCAGACTGAATTTCAAATAAATAAGAATTATCTACTAATTCAGAAAGCAGCGCTTCTTGAAAATTAAAGGAATTGGAATTTATTATTTCAATATGTATATTATTTTGGGAAAATTGATTTTTTAAATATTCGAGTAGTTCTTCAAAAAAAATATAGAGATTATAGAATATTCCGTAATAATCTAATTCTATTTTTTCGTATTTTATTAAGTTGATATTATATAGGTGTTCAATTAATGAACAGCCGATATTGTTATTGATATTTAAAATAAAGCAGCCCTCTATATTATTTTCGATATTAGCGGCAATAGTGATTTTTTCTTTTGCGATTAGTTGTTTTACTTGTTTTATAGATATTTTTATATTTTTTAGTTGACATTGATTAGTTAAAAAGTCAGTTAGAGCATAGCGGCAGATTTTTAAAATTTTTTCATCGTTTGTTTCAAAAGTCTTTTTTTCTGTTTGAAAACTCGATAGTTTATCAAGCATTCTATTGATAATATTTTGCGCTTTATTGTCTTTATCGAATTTGCTTATTGTTAGTAAAATCTCTATTTTTATAAAAAATTTTATATCTTGATTATTTAAAATTTTTACTAATGTTCTTATGATATTAGGATTATTTGTTCGTTTGATGAAATTTAATATTGCTAATTGAACATTATAATTTTTTTTAAGAAGTAAATCTTCTAAATAAAAAAAATCTTTTTCAGATAATTCTTCATTATCTAATTCATTAAAAAATTTTATAATGTAATTATCGGGTATTGCGTTATATTCAACTATTTCTTTTAAACTTGAAATAATGTCTTCTTTTTTTTTCATTATTTTATAAAACAGGTATAAAGAGAAAAAAACTAAAAATTAAGAACAAATTCCTGTTTTAAATAAAGTTATTTAAAGATAATTGCCAAATCTTCGATTTTTAATGTATTTGCTGTTTTTGCGTCTAATAGTTCGCAAAGCGCGTAATGTCCGACGGTATCTAAAATTTTAGCGTCTCCTAATCTTTTGTCTTCATTTGCAGTGCGATTGATTAAAATTATTTTATCATCTTTTTTTAGACCTTGATAATACCCGACGTTAATGATTATATTGTATTTTTGGATTTCATTAACTTTCGCTATTATCGGAAAAAAAGCGTCTAAAAAATTATATAATTCAACAGCAGTATTCAAAAATTTATTTTTTCCGCTGAATATCAAAGTTCGTTCTGCAGATTTTAAATCCAAACTTCTGCGGCCGCGGAATATATCGAAATTTGGTTTATCTTTTATATCAGTTAGATTTAATATTTGCGCTTTTGCTTTGATATTGTCATCTGTTTGTTCTAATGATATATTAATAATTCCGTCGGCATTGATAGATTTAGCGAATTGTTCGATTAAATCGAGAGTTTCCAAATGTCTCGGCGCAAAATAAAAATCAAATTTAAAATTGTATTCAGATAGATTTATAAGATACTCTTCTAAAATTTCAAAAAAATTAGAATGTAGAATATTAGAAAAATCAGATTGCAATTTTATCAATATTTTTAATCGTTTATTTGTAGCATTTTGATTGATATATTTTTTTAAAAGTTCGGATTTATTGTCAAAATCGTATTTTAATAAATCGCGATAATCTTTTGCATTAATATTTCTGTTGTCAATATCTAAAATTTTATTATATTCGTCAATAGCTGCGGGGACATTATTAAGCCGCTGATACATTTTTGCAAGTTCATATCTTTTATTTATATTTTGCGGGTCAAGACGAATAGCGCGCTGCATTGAAAACAAGGCATTGAGATGTTTGCTGTAATCATAGAAAAATTGCAGTCCTAAATAGTTATTAAAATCAGAATATTTTTGGCGTATCGGCGAGTTAACCGCTTCGATACGCAGTAAAATTTTTTCAATCATAAACCGCGTGAGTTCGTCGTCGTAATACATATTAAGTGCTGTTTCTAAATAATTAAACGCTTGTGTTATTAGATTTTTTGCGGCATTAGCATTATTTTCGTTTAATACATCAAGTGCTTTTTTATAATATGCCATCCCGATGTGATATACATTCAAATAATAAGAAGGCGTAATATCCCACAACCGAATGACTTTGTCGTAATTATTAGTATGATGATATAATTGCGCTAATTTTATTTTAGCGGTCGCTGAAGTTTCTTTGTATTTCAGCGCTTGTTCATAGAATTCTATTGCTTCGTCAAAATTATTTTCTATTATCATTAAATTGCCGAGCGCTAAATATGGTTGCGGGATAAACGGCGAATAATCTGTATTTAATGCTGAATTATAATATTTTTTTGCTTCGTCGTAATTCTTGATTTTTTCGAGATATTTGCCGTATAAGAATTTAGTGATTGAATAGTTAGGCGCGAGTTTTTCTAAAAATTCAAAGTGTTTGATAAATTCATTAAAAGAGTTTAAATGCAGCAGTATTTCCATTGCTAATGTTCGATAATCGATATTAGAAGTGTCAATTGACAGCGCTGTGTTGATTTGCGCAAGCGCAGAATCATAATAATTGCGGCTGAAATACAGTAAACTTAAATCATAAATAGATTTAGTATAAAATTTATCTAATTCTAATGATTTTTTTAAAAAGAATTCTGCGGAGTCCGGATTATTGGTCTTAAAATAAATTAACCCTTTTAAATTATAGCAATCTGTATAATAAGGGTTGAGTTTGAGGGCATTATCAACTAATTCTAATGCTTTGGTGTATAGTTCGTTGTCATAATAAATCATTGCTTCTTGATACATTCTTATTTGCGGCGCTTCTGCCACGGCATTTCTCGGCAAAAATAATGATAATCCGATTATAATTAAGCAAATAACATTATAGAAATAGCGCATTTTATTTTTCCCCCCGCGAAAATAAACGCATAAGATTTAACATTATATAAATAATTCCCAATTAAATCAAGAAATATTTTAAAAAAATAGAGCGCGCAGAAAAAGAATTCTAAATATTTTAACAGATGAATTTTGACGTATGTTGTTTTAACAGCAAAGCGGTTGAATAATAAAAAATATTTTTTACTTCTTTGTGTCTTATTTTATTTTCGAGTCTTCGTGTCTAATTTTTTTTTAACATAAGACACAAAGGAAGACGAAGGCACAAAGAAGAAACAAGAATAAAAATTTACTAAAAAAAATAGTAAGTCAGGCATCTTGCCCGACATATATTTGTTACTACAATAATCTAAAATAATCATATCCCATCAACAGCAAAGCGATTGAATAATAAAAAATATTTTTTTGAGTTTTATTTTTTTTTGGCGGATTTTACGGGGATCCTCAGCAGCATTTGCGGTAAATAAAATTTCTTGGAACAAAAAATAAATAAAAAAAATTGACAGAATAATTTTGTGTTTATATAATTTACAGGAGTTATATTTTTTGTTTAAATGGATATTTTAGGAAAAAGTTGAAAAAATACTGGTTATTTATTTTTTTATTTTTTTGCGTTGATATAACGCATTTATATTCTGCGGCTGTATTGATATTTCCTACTGAAAATGCAAAATTATCGCGCGATAATTTTAATTTTATTTGGCATTCGTATAATCAAAACACAAAATTTATTTTAGAGATAGCAAAAGATAAGCAATTCAATAATATTGTTTATAAAAAAGAAAGTAAATTGTTTGATATTTCGATAGAAGATCAAAATAATTTTGACGCTGGACTGTATTATTGGCGTATTGCAGAAATATTTGAAGATAATCCAGATAAAATTGAATATTCTGAAATTATAAGTTTTGAGATTGCCGATAATGTAAAAACATCAAGCGAGATTGTAATAAATACGGCAGCGGATACAAGCGCGAACGGAGCAAGCGATACATTGCAGTCGAGTAGTTCTGAAATTAAATCCTTCGAAAAAAAAGATACGATGATGGTAATGCAAACAGATTTAATGGCTGAAATTGCTAAAATGACAGAAGAAATAGCGATACTTCAAAAAAAATTAGATGAAAAAGAAGCGGACCAGTCAAAATTAAATAAACAGCTTATTAATTTAGAAAATTCGTTAATTATAGCAAAAGACGAAAATGTTAAACTATTAGAAAAATTAAATAATAGAGATAAAGAATTAGCGATAGAAAGGCAGAATATTAAGAAATTAGAAGAACAATTGACAGCGAAAAATGAAGAATTAAAGAAACAGAGCGCAGCGATTATTCCTGTAAATAATTTGTATAATGAGGCAGTGGCTACTATAAAAATGCGTGAGACAGAACTAACAAATTTAAAATTAGAGCGAAATGAATATATTAAAAAATTAGTATTAGCCGAAACGAAAACAAAGGAACAGGAGCAAAAAAATAAAGAATTGCAGGAAATGACATTGAAATTGCAGCAAGAATTGGCAAAAGTAAAGCAAGATTATGCGAAAGTGCTTTCCGCTTCCGGCGAATTGATTGCTGAAAATGATAAATTAAAAAAAAATTTTGCCGGCTATGCTTCTAATATTTTAAAAGATAGGTTATTGGAGATTAATCAGAGTTTTGATAGTCAGAGATATAGTAATGATAGAGAATACCGAAATTATATTTTAAAAACTCTTGAAAATTATGAAAAAATAAATGAGATTTTTCAAGATAGAGATTATAATTTTAGTTTAGTTGTTTTATATTTTAAGATTGAAAATTATAATAAGGCATTGAATTTATTGAATAGATTGCAAAATTTGAATGAACAGGAATTAAGAATGAAGATAATAATAGAGAACAGATTAAAAATTTCAAAATAAAGGAGGCAAAATATAAAATACTCACAATGATTTTAATGTATAAAAAAAAATACAAAATCAAAAAAACAGATTATATAAAAAAATCGATTTAAAAACTTAAGTGTTGAAAATAAAATAGATTCTATGTATGTTTTAGATAAACGAATAAAAAATGCATATTATTTTTTTTTATTAAAAAAATATAAAAAAACTTGATTTTTTTTTTGAGTTTTATAAAATTATAGAAAAAAATTTAGGAGGATATGTTATTATGAATTTAAGAGTAAAAATTATGACAATTTTTATTTTGGTATTGGCTTTTTTTGTTTTAGCGATAGGCGAATTAAAAGCAGCTGATTCTTTTACAGCTAAGGTATATGTTAATGATAAGTTATTAGGCGATACAATGCCGAGAAATATTTATAATCAATTATTAGTTGATACTAATATATTTTTCAAATATTATAACCACACCTCAACAGATACATTTTATAAAATAATTTATTATAAAAGTTCGACATTTGATTTGGATTTTGCAAGCAGCAAATCATCAGACGGTCATCCGCTCCGCTCTTATAGTAGTGGAATATATTGTGATACAGCAGGGATAATTAATCCTGACTATCAGATTGGTCCTAATAGCGAAGGTAAGGATTCTTCTACAATAAGATTATCAACATTTAATCAAAAAGCGCCATTTGAATGGAATATTTGGGCGTCGAATAATAATTTCTTATCAGTGTTTGATTTAGATAATGATCCCGCTGCAAGAATTGTATTTCAGCCGATAGGCGGGAATGATATAGGTTTTGATTTGAGATATGACACTAATACTCGCGCAATTTTAAAAGATGCTACTGTTACATTAACAATAGCGTCAAGTAATTCTACCAAAACAGACGGCACTTTTTCAGATTCAGATTCGCTTAATCCGAAAAATAATGGTTTAATATATTTTGAAGAAGGCGCTGGCAAGGATTTTGTCTCTGGTGGTCAAAATAATTTTTCTTTTTTAATAACTCATCCGAATTACGAATATGCTGCAAAAGCTGACAGCAGACCATACACATCAGGCTCGGCAAATTCAGTTTTTGCGATAATGCGCAAATTAAAATTTAAAATTGTTGGGTTAAAAGGAAATCGACTTTATAGCGATGATTTGAATGATACATTGATTAGAAATCAGGGGGGATTAGGATTAGAAGATAATTTATATTATCCGATTGATAATGGTGATACTAAATTGAGATTAATAGTATATGTTTCAGAAACATCGGATTCATCAAAAAATCAATCAGATGCATTTGACTATCCAGTAACTGACCTATCTACTACAACTAATTTGTGGAGATTGAGATATGATACAGGCGTATATTATGGCAATACAATACCGATTTCAGCAGTGATATCATTAGGTGGCGGCTTGTATGCTATTGATGTAGCATTAGATAGTTTTTGGAACGCATATATTTCGCAAAATTTCCAAAATTGCACGATATATGTAGAGCATAAATATTATCAGCAGCCGGATTCTTTATATGCAAATTGCCCAATAAGCGATACATATTATTTTGATTTGAATGATTCCGCAATTAATTTAATAAAAATCGTAGATATAGAATTACTTACTCGTTCGTTAACTCAACCGTCGAGTAGTTTATCAGACACTATTACTGTAGATTTAACTGATGGTGGAAATGCCGGCGATTCTATTGCGATATTGTCATTAGTTGATACGAGTTATGCGTTAGGTTATTATGATACAGTTAATATCGCGGCGATATCCTATAGTTTTAGAGATGAAAATGGTAATATTATAAGCTATCCTGTAAAAGGTAGCAGAGTAACTGTCAGTGATTCAATAGGGCATTGGTTCCATTTCCCAACCACTATTACTGCTGATACTTTAATGGTATATGATACAGTAATATGGCAGATAACATTAAATGGTATCGATGAAACCGTAGCAATTGTAGATGTTAATGATAGCAATTATGCGCGCGGCAAGGCGATAATTGATATTGTTAATTTAGATGTTCAGACTACGATAAGACCGAAACATATAGACGATGATTCAGGTACGATTATGATAGTATTTACAAATACGGGAAGCGAGACATTTAATTATATTGATGTTTCGTTTGATACAAATTTAAAAATATTAGGTGCAATAGCAATTCACGATAAAAACGGCGATACATCAGCGAATTGGAAAGCGATTGTTTCGCCAAATGCAAATTCAGCGACAAGCATATTATTGACAGGCAATACTGCTGATAGTTATTTACAAGCAGCGCCGACGAGCGATACAATTGCATTGATATTTGCAGTGAGCAATTTAGATTCTAATGTCGTTGTAAATGTTCGGACAATGGTTCGTTCAGGTAAAAAATATGAATTAGTGCCAGATTCCACAGGCGTAAGTCCAATATTATTGCAAAATGAATATTTATACGAAACATATAGCGATACATTTAAAATACATAAATTTAATCATACTTTAGGGTTGACAGTATTAGAGACAAATTCAAATGTTATAGATGACGGTAATACATCTACAATAAGATTTGTAGTTACAGGCACACAATTACCGGATAATCCGGATACAATAGTTTTGAGATTAAATCCGAATTTAGCCGTTAGTTTTGTGTTTGACACTACTTCTGCTTTATTTGATACTCAAAATGCCACATTACATTCAGCGACAGATACAGAGATGGTGTTTAAATCAATAACGTTGCCGTGCACAATTACAGTTCCGACTTATATTGCGCCGTTAGCAAATGCGGACAGCGTAACAACAGTGCTATTATTAGCATATAAATCAATAGAAGGTGATTTAATATCTGATACAGATTGTACAAATTTATTAGTAGCGCATTTAGAAGCGTCTTGCACATTATATACATTAAATGGCAATATAAATCAAGGTATAATGCTGAATGACGGAGAAACGCAATCAGTAAATGTAGAGATTACCAATGCAGCAGGCGGTAAGCCTATAAATGAATTATATATAAGATTCCCAACTACAATAAATGATGTAGTTGATACTATTATTGTAACTGGCAATGATACAACAGTTATTTGGGAAAACGATACAAAGGCAATAAAAGTGACGAATATTAATGTTGCTGCTGATGGAATATTAAATGTAAAATTTGATATAGCTGCGAAGAATATATTAGAGGATACAACTATAAAAATTTATTTAGATGTTTATAATTCAGACAGTCAAGTATGGCACAGAAATGTAAATTTAACTGGCGATACTGCATCGTCCGATACATTTGTAATAAGAGATTTTGATATTAGATTAGATACTGTATATGCTGTTTTATCAGGTCGTCAGTCATTAGGTGACGGCGAAACAATAGCAATTTCAATAAAATTCGATACTAGCAGTAGTTCGAATATAATGGACTCTTATGTAATTTATCTTTATAATGATAATGTTATAGATTCAATTTTTTATACAGCGAAAGATACATTTATCAAAGCTGACAGCAGTATAATGTGGATAGAACCAGCTTCGGCGAATATTACAGATACGACATTAACTTATTATATCCAAATAAAGGATTTGAATGCAGATAGTCAGATAAAAGTGGTAGTTGTAGGTTATGATACTACTACTTATGGCTATGTATTTCAGCGTTCAGAGACAATCACATTGACAGTCAAACATAATTGGAACCAGACTGTGACAGGTGCAATGGGAGATACTATTCAATTGTCATCTAATATAACAGCAGATCAAAATAAATATTTTGATTTGACTATTACTAATTCGTCTTATAGTTCTGCAATAGATGCTATAAATTTCATACCTTATATATATGATGATGATGATAGTTTTCAGGTAGAGAAAGTAGCATTAATTATAAATGGTCAGATAATCGGCGCCGATTCAACAGTATCACGAGCACCGCATGGAGATACGATTTATATTTATGGTAATGATATTATAAATACAAATACCGTAGCAACTTTAAGGGTTTATTATTCAACATCTAATCCAGCTAGTTCGTCAAAGACAATTTGGGAAATATTGATATATGATACAGCGACAATAGATACATATTTATTAGCAACAGATTATGTTGAAGTGTTAGTTAATAATTTAGGCTTATCAAATTATGTTGATGACAGAGATAGAATTACTATATCAAGCGAAACATCAGTGCCAATGATAATCGGTGTAGATTTATCAAACGCTGCTGGTGCGCAGGGATATACATATGATACGCAGTGGTTGATACTCATGCAAGCGCCGAATGGCACGCAAACAACATTAGATATAGATCATATTTGGACATCGCAAGAAGTGAGTGACGTTGTGCGTTACAATTTTGGTGTGACACTGCCGACAAGTAATGTTTATTTTGATACTTTATATACTGTGAACATATATTTTTATGGTAATGCTGGAGATACATTGTCAGAGTTGTCAGGCGATTCAACATTTATATTTAGTAAATCTTGCACTTTTGCCGTGCCTGCGTATAGCGTGACATATCCGACAAATCAGACGCGCGTAGATAGTGGGAGCGGGCTTGTTGGCGATACTGTATTTATTAAAATTAATTTTAATGATGTAAGTTTGATAAATGATTCAACAATAACAACGAATTTAGGCAGCGTTAGCGATATTGCTAAAAATTTAACGAATAATTATATAGGTTTTGTAGTGACGCTTAATACAGATGCATTAGCTGCTACTGAATATGTGTCTTGTACATTTGTGACTAATAATGAAACATTGACTATTCAAGCGCCAGTATATGTAGATACTCAATTGCCATATAATATAGCGATAAGCGGTATTTCGACAAATGATTCATTTGCTGGAAATACCAAGACATTCACAGTATCAGCAGCTGATACTATTGGTATAGCGAAAATAGAAGTTTATTATGTTTATAATTCAGTCGCTAATTTAATAACATCTGCTAATTATTCAGATACAACTGATGTTAATTTAACAGTGAATTGGAATTTAACTAATTTAACAAGCGATACGGGCTATAAAGTATACGCTGTGACTTATGATGCCGCGATGAGCGCATTATATTCTGATACTATTGAAGCAATAAAAATTGATAGAAATGCTCCGATAGTAACATATTTAACAATGCCGGAAACAAGTACACAGATTTTAAAAGGACAGGTATTTACTTTAAGCATTATTGATTCATCGTTTGTTGGGACATCAATTATTCAGATTTCTAAAAATGGCACTGCTGAACAAATAATGAGCACATTATCTCCGAGCGACAGCAGCTATACAGAAGCAGTGACTTTTGATACTTTTGCGCGTATAGATACTTATACGCTTACAGGTGTGCCTGAAACAGGCGATTGGTATTATAGAGTAGTAGCAACAGATATGTTTGGTAATTCTACAGCGACTAATTGGACTTACATTATATCCCTTTCTGATACGCCGAGTATGACTGGTATTACAGTAGAATATCCAGTAGTTAACAATATAGTGCAAACAGCCGCAAAATTAGGCGATACGGTTGTAATTAAAGGAATAATATTTAATAGCGAAAATGATACCAAAGTAGAATTATTGGTAGGACCAAATCAGACAGCGATTGCGATGAAAGACGATGGTACGAGCGGCGATGAAATAGCGAATGATAAGGTATTCACAGCGCAAGTGGTAGTAGGAACTGATATCTATACGGGCGATACTGTTAATATTTTAATAACTAACAAAAATGGCGATACTATACTTTACAGCATATCAGTAGAAGTAGATACAGAAATAAATCAGCCGAGCATTACAAGTCCGCAGGCAAATATCGCAGTAAGCGGCGCAGTAGAATTAAAAGCTACAGGCGATGCAGATATAATCAAAGCTAAATGGTATTATTACAGAAGCGGATTAGTGCAGCAGTTGGCAGTAGAAAAAGTATTGATTGCCGAAATAGATGGATTGAGCGATACAGCGTTAATGCCGACATTGGCATTAGCAGATGATACATATACGATATTATTGACAGTAATTGATCGAGCAAATAATAGCGTGGATACAGAGATAAAGGTATATGTAGATAATAATAGACCTGGAATATATGCAATTTCAGTAGAATATCCGACAGAGAACGGAATAGAACAGACAGCTGCGAAGAATGACGATGTTGTGCGAATCAGCGCATTAATTCAAAGCGAAGCGCAGATAGATACAGTGTATATTAAAGTTAATAATGATACAACAGTATTTATGACTACTCCGATGAATGACGGCGTATATATAGCGAATTTGACAGTGGGCAATCATATAACAGCAAGTGCAAATACATTAAGAATTTATGCAGGTAATGTTAATAGTGATACTACTATTTCAGAATTAATAACAGTAAATATTGATAATACAGCGCCGACATTTATATTTAGCGATTTACAAAATGGCGATACTATAAGTAATTCAAGTTTGATAGGTATAACAGCAGCTGCTGATGATATTAGAAGAGTGATTTATAGGGGCTCAGCTACAAGAAGCGGCGTTACAATGAATTTTGATATTGCTGACAAGACAGATACTAATAAGATTTCATTTATATGGCCGCAAATTTTAGGCGATGGCTATTGCACAATCACAGTCAATGTATATGATAAAGCGAATAATGAAACTACAGGTACTATAGCAGTATGGATAGACAATACAAAACCGATTGTTGATTTTGTAAATCCGGCAGCGCATTCATATAACAGCGGCAATATTGCGGTTAATTTTACAGCAGTAGATACAAATATAATTAAAACTATTAAAGTTTATGTGAATGGCGCGATAATTGCAGACAGCAGTTATTCTTCAAATTCAATTAATGACACATTCTATTGGAATACAAGTAATGACAGTAGAGTGCAAGGGCAAGTAATATTTAGAGTAGTGGCTATTGATACTGTTGGCAATGAAAATTATGCGGAAAGACCAATATTTATAGATAATTCACGACCGACAGTAGCATTATTAAAGCCGGATACAATGACTTATATAAGCGGAGTATATCAAGTTCGCGCAATCACATCAAATGCTGATGAATTATGGTATAATGTAAAAGGCGCGGGCGTTGATAGTAATTATGTAGTTTCGCCGTTTAATCCTGATACCTATATTGATTTTGGAATTTATTCAAATGGCAATTATACAATTGCGGCAATTGCTAAAAATTCAGTAAGCGGCAATACTACTGCGTCAGCGTCTATGATAATTATAATAGATAATACGCCGGTAGTATTTCAGGATCCGATAACAGTAACACCAGGGCCTTGGTTATTGACAAGCGCTAATACATATACTGCTACTGTTTATAGGGATTGGGCGTCAATTGCTATGAATATATCTGATTCAAATACAGAAGATTTGCGAGTAGAAGTGACAAGTAATGCTGTAATAAGAGCGCAATATGCTTCATCTTCGAATGCGAGCGACAGCAATATTAAAGTAGTAGTGAATTTAGAAGAAGGCGCTAATACTATAACAGTTAGCATAACAGATAAAGCGGGAAATATCGCTTCAAAACAAGTAATATTGAATTATATTAAACCTGTGATTACCTCAGCACCGAGTATAGTTGATACTACTACTGCTTCGATAATATCGCCGACTGCGACAGATACACAGACTGCGACTATTGTAGTAGCTCCGGATAGCACAAGTATTTATATACCGCAAGGCGCATTAACTCAAGCAGTGCCATTGACTATTAGAGAAATACCGGAACAGAATATTATTACGAATGAATATGTATCTTTAAATTCTGATAGTGTTGTAACATTAAAAGTAGGTAGAGAATTTGGACCGTCTGGCACAATTTTTGAAAAACCGATTAGAATTGGTATTAAATACTATGAATCAGATTTAGAGGAATTAAAGGAGCAACTCGCTTCAATTTGTCAAACATTTGAATATTCTAAATTAAGAATTAGATATTGGAACGGCAGATATTATGAAGATGTCAGATTTGATACCGTTGATGTAAATAATCAAATAGTATATGGCTTTGTAACACATTTTAGTCAATATATATTGGGTTATGATATGCGATTGGCATCATCTACTAATACTAAGTCTGTATATGTAACGAAGAACCCGATGGTAGTAAATACAACCGGCTGGTATGATGCCGAAAAAGGCACGAAATTTAAGATTGACTATGATGCAAATGACATTAGCACTTTTAAAGTTGAAATATTTACATTACGCGGACAGAGAGTTGTGGTTATCAGTCAGAATTATAATGAAGTTTATTGGGACGGTTTGAGCGAAAATAAAAAATTCATAGGAACAGGATTGTATATTTATAAAGCGACTGTTGTATTGAAGAGCGGCGAAGTGATTACAACTGTTAAACCGATAGGATTATTGAGGAATTAAGTTTAATTATTAAGCGCGGCTATTGTAAAAAAATAGCCGCGCTGCTTTTCAAAATAATGAAATGATAATATTTAGGAGGATATAACATTATGAAAAAGATTTTATTGATTGTTGTGATAATAGGTTTGTTGTCGGTAATGCAGGTATCAGCAGCGCTTTATAGTGATTTGCAATTAGACACGCGCGCTTCTGCGATGGGTAGCGCTTATGTGTCGGTAGCGCGCGAAGCAGATGCGGTATATTGGAATCCCGCAGCATTAGCGATGTCAAAAAAGAGTAATGTATCGTTTATGCATTCAGATGTATTTGGCATAGGTATAAAACAGAGTTATTTATCATACGCTCAACCATTAGATTTTGTCGGAATTGGCGCAAGTTGGTTGAGACATTCAGCTGATTTAGCCGAAGGGTTTGGAGCTACTTCAAAAATTAATTCCTGGGTCGATGATGCTTTGATGCTTTCAATAGGTATGAAAGCTAAATCTGATATTTATGCTGGATTGAGTATGAAAAGATATAAAGTAAAGACAAAAAATAATATAGGGACATCAGGTTTGGGTTTTGATTTTGGGTTGTTATTTACTGATCTGTATAAAAAAAATGATAATATTAAAAATATAGATTTAGGCGTGCAGATTAGAAATATAGCGACAGATTTGAGTAATGAAAATGTTGACCCATCGTATAAATTAGGTATATCTTGCAAAATATTAGATGATTTTATTTTTGCTGTCGGAATGGATATTGATAATGATAATCCGCAGCAGTCTCAAAATACCAGATTAAATTTGGGATTAGAATACGGATATAATAATACCTTGTTTGTAAGATTAGGATCAAATGACGGAGATTTTACAACTGGTTTTGGCTTGAAATTTCAAGAAAAATTATCACTTGATTATGCCTTTGAAAAAAGTTTGGGTGATTTGAATAAAGATAACCATAGATTTTCATTGAGTTTTTGGTTTTAAATAAAATAAGATAGGATACTATATAATTTTTTTGCGCGCAGCGACATTATATTTATAATTTTTAAAAATGAAAATTATTGAATATATGAATGCTCGCGCAAAGAATGTAAAAGAAATCAAAGCGGATACGCATTGATAATATAAAACACAATATTAGAGAAATTGTTACAGCGTAGTAACAATAAATTATAATAGACATAGCCGCCTATTATAAAAAATTGTAATGACTGCAATTTTTTATTCTTTTAATGGAATATAGTTATTGACTAAGATGTCTTTGTCTTGTAAAATAATTAATTTAATTTGTAATATTTTTTTATTTTTTTAGAGGAGATTTTGGTATTATGAGAGGAAAAGTATTAAGAAAATTTCATAAAGTAGATATTATTCCGATAAATAGAACTGATGAGCCGGTATCAGAAATGTTCGGCGAAAATGTATTTAATCTTCGGAAGATGGAAAAATATTTATCGCGCAAAACATTAATAAAATTTCGTGATTGGATAAATGGCGGAGAAAAGATAGATAAACATTGCGCTGACGAGATAGCGGAGGCAATGAAAGATTGGGCAATTTCAAAGGGCGTGACGCATTATACTCATTGGTTTCAACCGATGACAGGACTGACAGCCGAAAAACACGATAGTTTTATTAAACCGACTATACCGGGACAAGTAATAGAAGAATTTTCAGGCGATAAATTAATTTGCGGCGAGCCGGATGCAAGTAGTTTTCCGAGCGGCGGTATTCGCAGCACATTTGAAGCGCGCGGCTATACTGCGTGGGATCCGACAAGTCCGGCGTTTATAATGGAAAATGCGATAGGTAAGATATTATGTATTCCTTCGATTTTTATATCATATACTGGCGAGGCATTAGATAAGAAGTTGCCGCTATTGCGGTCAGAAGAAGCGATAAGTAAAAGTGTAATAAGATTTTTAGAGTTATTTGGCAAATCAGCGAAAAAGGTTTATTCTACATGCGGCGCAGAACAAGAATATTTTTTGATAGACCGCGAATATTTTAATATGAGACAAGATTTATTATTAGCGAATCGGACATTAATTGGCTCGTCGTCTCCGAAAGGGCAGCAATTAGAAGACCAATATTTTGGCGCAATAAAAGAACGAGTAATGAATTTTATGAATGCAGTTGAAGAAGAATCTTATAAATACGGCATTCCATTGACTACGCGACATAATGAGGTAGCGCCTAATCAATATGAATTTGCGCCGGTATTTGAAGATTCAAATTTAGCGACCGACCATAATCAATTATTAATGAATATAATGAAGAAAATAGCGCCGCGTTTTGGTTTAGTGTGTTTATTACATGAAAAACCGTTTGCCGGCGTAAATGGCAGCGGTAAGCATGTTAACTGGGCATTAGCGGACGATAAAGGAAATAATTTGTTTGCTATCGGCAATACGCCGGAAGAAAATCTTCAATTTGTGGCATTTTTAACTGCTGTTGTGCGCGCTGTATATTATCATTATGATTTGTTATATGCGAGTATTGTGTCTGCTGGCAATGAACATAGATTAGGCGCAAATGAAGCGCCGCCAGCTATTATATCAGTATTTTTAGGTGAGACGATTGATAAATTATTAGATGATATTGAACACGGTAAAAAATTTCAAATAACATCCAAAGGCGTAATAGATTTTGAATTAAGTAAATTGCCGTTATTAGGAAAAGACAATACTGATAGAAATAGAACTTCGCCGTTTGCGTTTACTGGCTCAAAATTTGAATTTAGAGCGGTCGGTTCTTCTCAAAAGATCAGCA
Organism: bacterium; assembly: GCA_029551925.1. GTDB lineage: Bacteria > JAGOBX01 > JAGOBX01 > JAGOBX01 > JAGOBX01 > JAKPEO01. The sequence continues at coordinate 24,957 of JAKPEO010000098.1, read as the reverse complement.
CACCGCTGACAATTTTGAATACAATTATGGCTGAATCTATTGATTGTATGTATGATGAAATTACAAAATTAATGAAGAAAAATAAAAAAATGAAATTTGACGACGCGTTGATAGAAGTTATTAGAAATATAGTTAAAGAAACGAAAAATATTAGATTTGACGGCAATAATTATTCGCAAGAATGGCGCGATGAAGCTAAAAGACGCGGTTTGCAAAATGAACCGTCGGCTGTGCGTGCATTAAAGGCATTTGTAAAATCTGATAATATAAAATTATTTGAAAAATATAAAGTGTTTACTAAAAATGAGATTATGTCAAGGTATCATATATGGGTTGAACACTATTGCACTGTGCTTACGATAGAAGCAAATACTTTGATTGAAATGATAAATGCAAATGTAATACCTGATGCGCTGCGCTATCAAGAATTAGTATTGAATAATGTTAAATTACTGCAAGAAATAAAGGGCTTGAAAGATTTGCACGATGAATATGAGCCGCTGAAAGATTTGAGAATGCATTTGCTCGATATTTCAAATAAGATTTATTATACGCGTAAGAATACTAATAGATTGGCGGAATTACTGACTGAAATTAAGGATTTAGAAGCGGAAGAAAAAGGCGTGAAGATTTTTGAAGAAGTTAAGCCGCTGATGGAACATATTCGTAAACATTCAGATGAACTTGAAAGAGTTGTGCCAGACCAATTATGGTCGCTGCCGAAATATCGAGAAATGTTGTTTTTAATATAATTTTTTTGTAATATATCACAAAAAAATGCGCAAAGCGCGCAAAGATTTTATTTAACACGAAGACACAAAGGAAAAGAAGACGCTAAAAAGAGAAGATTATTTTTTTATTAATAAATTTTATTATTTTTATTTTTCTCGATATGTTGATATTCCTTTGTGTCTTTGTGTTTATTTGATTTTTTTCAGACAGTTTTTTGAATTTTTTAGAAGAGTATTAAATTAAATATTGATAGTTAAGCCCTCGCGCGCTACTGTAATTTTTTGGATAAGTTTTATTTTTTTATTTAGAGTATTATATTGCTTTTCGATGTTTTTTAAATGTTCGTCAGTGCTATTTGGCTCGTGATGAAAAAAACATAAATGTTTGACTTTGGCTTTTGTTGCGACTTCAAATATATCTTCAAAAACAGAGTGTCCCCACCCAATTTTTTTTGGATATTCTTCTTTTGCATAAACAGAATCAATAATTAAAACATCGCAGTTTTCAATAAAATTTAGAAATTGTATTCTTAAATCAGACAATACTTTACGTCCTATTTTTTCAAGCGCTGGTTTATTGCTTTTTTTCAAACTCTGATAATAAAAATCGCTGTAATATTCAAAATCAGAAATATAACATAATATTTTATTATTTGGAAAAATAAATTTATAGCCCATATCTATTACTGGATGATTATTTAAAATTGTTTCAACTGTAATATCATCAATTAGATTTTCATAGCGACCTATCGCTAATTCGCAAAATTTAATGTCTGCACTTAGATTTTTTAATCTTATCGGAAAATATGAATGTTCCATTTGATTAGAAATAACTTTTTCAAATGGCGTGCCAAATAATTTTGGTCCTAATATTCTTATTGTGTTTCCTTTAATAAACGCAGTGGCGAAAAACGGCAGTCCTTGAATATGATCCCAGTGAGTATGCGAAATAAATAAATCAACTTTATTGCCGCTGATTTTGTTTTCTTTAATTAAATGATTTCCGAATATTCTAATTCCAGAGCCGGCGTCTAATATAATATATCTGTCTTTGTATTTTATACTGATACATGATGTATTGCCGCCGAAATAAGCGGTGCTTGCGCCCGGTGAAGGTATTGACCCGCGCACGCCCCAGAATGTTATTTCTGCGATATGATTATTATTTTGTTTTTTTAATTTTTTGTTCATTGTTATCAATTAAACTTTTTAATTTTTTTTGGATAATTTTCAAAAATTTTGTGTTTGCTAATTCCTGCGCTATATCCATTGCTTTTTGATAATAAGTTATCGCTGTTTGTTTATTATTTTGTAATTCGTATAATTTGCCGAATTTTTCATAAACCATCATCAATCCGTATTTGTTTTTTAAACTGCTGTAATTCTTTTCCGCTGATTGCAGATACATTAATGCCATTTGATAATTTGCAATTTTTATATATAATTCAGCTAAACATAAACGGTTATTGCCTGAATCGATTTTCGAGCCCAATGTATCAGTAAAATTCAAAGCAGTCAGCAGATATTCTTTTGCCTTGTCAATATCATTAAGTTTTAGATATGCAAGCCCTAAATGATTATAGACATAATGGATATTATGAAAAAATCCGCTTCTAAAATTGAATAGAATAGATTTTTTTAAATAGTCTATTGCTTCTAAAATATTGTTAAGTTTTAATTCTATATTTCCCATACTGCCATAAGTTACGCCTAATGAATAATCATCCTGGTTTTCTTCTGCTACGCACAGCGCTTTATAAAAATAATCACGCGCTATTGAAAATTTTTCGAGAGACACATAGATATTACCTAAACTATTAAGAGATTTTATCCAATTATCTTTATCGTCTATTTGTTTGAAGATTTTTTCAGCTTTGAAATAATATTGTTTTGCTTTGGCAAACAAACCTTGCCTCGAATAAATCATCCCTGCTTTAAAATATATTAATCCAATTAATTGCGCGCTTTTTATATATTTTACCATTCGCAGCAGTATGTTTATTAGATATATTGTTTTATCCCATAATTTCATCATTATACATATTTCAAGTATATAATTTAATCTAAAACAAAAGTTAGTATATTGTGAATTAGTGATTTCTTTAAATTGCATTGAATAATTGAAAATCACAGCAAATTTTAAGTTTTCAGCGGTATCCAATAATTTTCGCATCACAAAGCAAGTGAAATTATCTAAGGCTATTAGATTGTCAAAGTAAAAAATTATATTTTGTTTTGGCGATATGTTGTTTTTAAAAAGAGTTATACTTTGTTCAATCAATGCTTGAATGATATTATCTTTGTAATCAAAATATATTTCTTTGAAATTTATTGTTTTTAATTGTTCTAATATCCAATTGATTTTAGTTTTAGAATCGCTGTCGTCTTCTTTAATTAGCGAATAGAGGAAATTAATAAAACATATAGTAAATTCTTGATTATTTTCAGCATTTTGATTTTCTATTTGTTCAAAGAAAAGAAATTTTAAATCATTTGGTTTGGTTTTGATTATTTTAAACAGTTCAGACGAGTAAAAGATAATATAATTATTTTTATCTATTGAATTGATTAATTGTTTGTATTTTTTATAATCAATCAAATTCAAATTGGTATTCCTTTTTTGTAATTTTAATTATTATACTTTAATATTAAAAATTGTCAATTTTTTTTATAATAAACCCTTGGTCGTATTTAGCCCTTGTATTCTGCTATCATATTGCGTAGCGATATCTAACGCTTTTGCAAAACATTTAAAAATCGCTTCTATACCGTGATGCGCATTATTCGCGTTTCGTAAGTTGATATGCAGAGTAATGCCTGCGTTTAGCGCAAATTTTTCAAAAAATTCGCGGAATAATTCAACATCAAAATTTGCGATTTTTTCACCCGGCAAATTTACATTATAAACTAATATTGAACGATTACAAATATCGAGAGATACTTCTGCGATAGCTTCGTCCATTGGTAAAATAAAAAAACCGTAGCGTTTTATTCCGCGCATATCAGATAATGCTTGTTTGAATGCAGCGCCTAATACTATTCCCAAATCTTCGACAGTATGATGAAAATCTATTTCAATATCGCCTGAACATTTTATCTGTAAATCAAATAATCCGTGTTTTGCAAATAATTCAAGCATATGCTTTAAAAATCCGATTGGCATATCGATGCTGTATTTTCCTGTTCCGTCAATATTCAATTCTAATTCAATTTGAGTTTCATTAGTTTTTCTTGTTATTTTTGCTGCGCGGTTTTTAACATTGACATTCATAATTTTTTTCCTTTGTTTTTTTTATTAATTGCGGTTTGCCTTTTTTGTCCACTCTGACAAATACAATATCGCAATCGATAATTGGTCGCGGCTGGCAATTATGACAGACCGAAATATTTTGAGCGAATAATTTTATTGAAATTGATGTTCTGCCGATTTTATTAAGTTTTGCGTAAATTTCAATTATATCGCCTAATTTTACCGGCGATTTGAATGCGACATTATTCAATGCGACTGTCACTAAATTTGAAAATTTGCAAGTTTCAACTGCGAAAATATAGCCCGCTTCATCTAACCAATTAAGCAATATTCCGCCGTAAAGATTATTATGCATATTTAGGTCAGACGCCATTACAGTGTGTCTGGTGATTAGCGTATAATCCTCAATATTCATAAAATTATTATGCTCGTAATTTTTTTGTTTTGACATATTCCATTAAGCCGCCGGCATTGATTAATTCCTGCATAAACGGCGGGAACGGCTCAGCTTTAAATTGTTTGCCGGTTGTTAAATTTTTTATTAAACCAGCGGTGAAATCTACTTCGACTTTATCACCTTCTTTTATATTGTCAACCGCTTCTTCGCATTCTAATATCGGCAGTCCGATATTAATTGCGTTTCTATAAAATATTCGAGCAAATGATTTTGCGATTACGCAGCTTATGCCAGCAGCTTTAATGCACAGCGGCGCATGTTCGCGCGATGAGCCGCAGCCGAAATTTTTATCAGCTACAATTATATCGCCTTTTTCTATTTTTTTGACAAAATCTTTGTCTATGTCTTGCATACAATATTTTGCAAGTTCAGCAGGATCTGATACATTCAAATAACGCGCTGGAATTATTTCGTCTGTATTGACATCCGCGCGAAATTTCCAACATTTGCCGGTGTATTTCATTTTTGTTTCACTCCTCCACAAAAAAACATAATGTGTTTATAATATTTCATTAATTTTACTAAGTCAACAAAATTTTAAAAATTCAATTATTCAACTAATGATTTTTTATTATTGCGCGCTGTCAAATTCTATTGTTATTTTTGTGCCTTCTTTATCGTCTGATTGCATTTTTATTTTGCCGTTCATAATTTCAGTGAATAATTTTGCTGAATAAGTGCCGATGCCCATACCGTTTAATTTTCCAGATGTAGAATATTTTTCAAAAAAGTTTTCACGAATTTCTTTTGGTATCGGCTTGTGGTTATGAAAACATATTGAAATTTTTTTATCTTTTTCATTAACTGATATTTCTACATTAATTACGCTGTTTTTAGAGTCTGCTTCGATAGCGTTTTTCAATAAATTCGATATAATCGGTGCTAAAAGCATCTCATCTGCCCAAATAAAAAAATTATCATATTTTTTGATAAAATTGAGTTTTATATTATAAAGTTCGGCGTAAAAATAAAAATGTTTAATATTATCTTCAAGTAATTTTATTATATCAATTTTTTTAGGTTTAAATTCATAATTATAAGTTTCTATTTTAAACAGCGCTGACCAAACGAGCAAAAGGTTATTCATCCGAAAAACGCTATTTCTGATACTTTCAGCCATATTTTTAATTTCAAGCGGGTATTTGTTAAAATCAATATTTTGCAATTCCAAATTGATTATTGATAACGGATTCTTTAAATCGTGGCTTATTATTTGTGAAATATCCTCTTTAAATTTATTAATTTTTACAATATCAGCTATATTTTTAATCCTTTTTTTTACTACAATCGGAAAGAAAGGGCGAGTAATAAAATCAATCGCGCCTAATTCGAGCGCGCGGCACTCGTCTTCAATAGTGTCTTTGATAGTGATTACTATTACTGGTATTAAAGATGTTTTTGGTTCTGTTTTAAGTTTTTTTAATATTCCATAGCCGTCAAGTTCGCCGGGCATAACAATGTCTAATAAAATAATATTCGGCTTTTCTTTTTGTTCGCAAATTTTCAGCGCTTGTTCGCCATTCAATGCTGTTTTTATAATGTAGTCATCTTTTAATATATTATTTAAAATATCAATATTTTCAGGTGCGTCATCTACAATTAAAATTATAGGTTTTGAATACTTAAACATAACCATCACCTCTTTAATTAAATTTTTCTAATATTTTTTTTACAAGTTCTAATGCTTTTTTGAATTGATATTTTTCAATAAATTTTGAGATTTGTGAGATGTCAGCTGAATATTCGTTATTTGCAATAGAAGTTGCATTGATAACTTTCAATATTTCGATGCTTCGTGAATCATTAGAATCTAAATATTCTGCTAATTCCAAAAGATATGCTTTAAAATTTTTATTATCTTTTTCAGATATATTAACAACTTTGAATTTTAGAAGATTAATAGATTTCAAGGCTACCGATAGATCGGTAAAAAAAGTTTTTAGTTTTGATAATATTTCTTTTGCAGCGTTTAAATCAATAGATTTATTTTTGTCAACTATAATTTTTTTTAATTCGTTGTTAATGTCAATAGCGCCAATATTTGCTGTTAATCCTTTTAAAGTATGAATAACGATGTATGCGTTTTTATTGTCAGAATTGTTTATAGCAGTTTCTAATTTCTCTACATCATTACAATGATTATTGTAAAATTTTGTTAAAATATTAATGAATAATTCGGTATTGCCGGATAATGTTTTTAATGCGATATCAATATTAATGAACGGCGCAATATCTTTTAATTTTTTTATTAGATCTTTCTGATTAATAGATAAATCGTCTTCCTTTTTTTTAATATTAGCTTTGAGATATTTGCTTAAAATTTTATATAAATGTTTAGATACAATAGGTTTGATTATAACATCGTTCATTCCGATTTTTTTGAGTTTTGGTATCTCTTCAGGCATTATGCTTGCTGTTAATGCTATTATCGGCAGTTCTTCATTATTAAATTTTTCTCTTAATTTTATCGTAGTTTCAATACCGTCTAATTCTGGCATATAAATGTCCATCAATATTAATGCATATTTTTTCTCTTCGATTTTTTGCAGCGCTTCAATGCCGTTTGCCGCAGTGTCAACTTTGAATTTGAATGCGGTAAGCAATTCATAAGCTACTTCTCTATTTATTTCATTGTCATCAACAACTAGTATGTTTTTTGAAAAATCTAATTTTTTTTCGGGTTCTTTGTTATTTGCCGATTCTTGATTTTGAGTTTTTTTAGATTTTTCTAACCAAATGTCGAAATAGAATTCGCTGCCTTTGCCTACAGCGCTTTTTACTTTTAATTTTCCGTCCATCATTGCAACAATTTTATTTGCAATAGTTAACCCAATTCCAACACCAGAATGTCTTTTAGTAGTGGAATTATCCACCTGATAAAAATAGTCGAATATATTATGTAATTTTGATATTGGGATGCCTTCGCCCGTATCAATCACAGCAAATCGCAGTAAAACTTTTTCTTCTGTCTGCTGAAGCAAATCGGCTTCTATTGTCACAGAACCTCTATGTGTATATTTTACTGCGTTATTTCCTAAATTTAACAAGACTCGTTGCAATCTAACCGCATCACCGATAAGCATTTTCGGTATCAGCGGATCGCGTTTGAATGTAATATCTATTTTTTTGTTTAGCGCCTCCTGTTTTATTTTTTGTATCACTTGCGTTAATTCGTCATCAATATTGAAATCAGTGTATTCCAGTTTTAAATCGCCGGCTTCTATTCTTGAAATATATAAAATATTATCCATAGTCTGCATAAGAGAAAACGCTGCGCTTTGAATTTTTTCTATGTAAGATTTTTGTTTTTCTGTTAATTCGCTCATAATACTACATAGATTTGTAAAACCAATTATAGCATTCATTGGTGTGCGTATTTCGTGGCTGATATTAGCTAAAAATGCGTTTTTTACCGCATTTGCGCGTTCAACATTTTGCATTGCAATTTTGAGTTTGTCTATGTTTTCTTTTTCTTCGGTAATATCTTCTTTTATCGCTAAATAATTTAAAATTTCGTTTTTTTCGTTTTTTATAGGAGTGATTGTCATCATCTCCCAATACAGCGCGCCGTCTTTCTTTTTATTGCATATTTCGCCGCGCCAGATATTTCCAGAAATGATGGTATTCCAAAGTTTTTCATAGAATTCTTTTGAATGTTTATTAGATTTTAAAATACGCGGATTTTTGCCGAACGCTTCGTATGAGGTATAACCCGTAATGTGTTCAAAAGCAGAGTTAACATAAATAATATTTCCTTCAATATCAGTAATAACAACAGCATTCGCAGATTGTTCTATTGCAGTTTTTAATTTTAAAATTTCAAAGTATGCTTTGTTTTTTTCTTCAATTTCGGTTTCTAAATTTTTATTCATTTTTTGCAGTTCCGCAGTCCGCTCAGCCACCATATCTTCAAGATGTTTTTTGTAATTTTCTAATTTTAATGTTTTTTCTTCTATCGCAGAAATCATATTTTTAAAAGCTGCAAGCATATATTTCAATTCGTTATTTTCTTCTATTTCTATATTATTTTGAGAATAACCGTTCGCTTGATATGCGTTCATATATTCTGTTAATTTCAATATTGGATTGATTATTTTTTTTTCGATAATGCGTTTGCACAGCAAATATGCGATAATAGACAATAAAATAGAAATAGATAGAGTCAGCACTATATAAAAATTCTGTTTGTAATATATTGAATCAGCGCTGCGGATAAGCAAAACAACATATTTTTTGCCGTTGTCTGTATTAATCGAAAAATTTATCGGTGTATAAAAAATAAAATTATTAGTATTTTCAATTTTAGCGTTTGCAAGATAACCTGAATTGCCAGCCGCCGCGTTATCAGCGCAAATACTGATTTGTTTATCCCAATTAAAACTTAATTTTTGAGTTTTATGATTTCTATTTAAATCAAATACCGGCTTTCCGTCCGGCGTAAAAATTAATCGCTCTTTTACAAGTGTCCGTATATTATGTATTTCTTGTAAATATTGTCTCTGCGGATGAGCGATGATTATACCTTCATTATCTACAACAATAGCATACATATTAGTATCGCTTAGATTTTTTTCTATGTATTTTTGTATCTCGTCGAAATTAATATCTAATCCTAATATTCCAATAGTAGTATCATTATGAACTACCGGATGAAATATGGAAATAACAGGTTTATTTCCGGTTAATGAATAATAAGATTTTGAAAAAAACGGCTGATTATTATTATTGATAAAATGTTTAAACCACCAGCGGTCGCCGCGCAACCCTAAATTCCCAAAACTTCGCGCAATTTGCTGTCCTTTCAAATCCTGCAAAAAAAATAATTCTATAAACGAGTATTTTTTTTGGTATTCGCAGAATATAGGCAGTCCAGAAATTCCGTCAAATTTGTCAGTCGGCGAATATTTTAATTTATATTTTTTTTCCTATTTTCAAAATTATCGTCTGCTGATAAAATAGCGGTTTTGACTTCTGCATTATTTGCAAGTATTTTATTTATATTTATAGCGTGTTCAAAAAATGAACCGATAGTATAAGCAAGATTTTTTACAAGCACAGTGTCTTTTTCAATAGATTCTTTTTTTAATTTAGTAGCAAAAAAAAACGCTGAAAAAACCAACGGCACTGTAACTGAGATAAAAATAGTAAGCAATAAAAAATTGGCGAATTGCTTGGATATTGATTGAAATTTTTTTTGTTTTTTTTCCATATAATATTTTTATTTATTTTTTATCTTCAAAAAACAAAGGATCTTTTTTTAATAATTCGTTTATTATTTCTAAAAATATCGGCACTAAATTCGGGTCGAAATGTTTGCCTGATTGTTCTTTTATTAAATTTAATGCGTCTTCAAGTTTCCACGCTGTTTTATACGGGCGAGTATGTATCAATGCGTCAAATACATCGGCTAATGCCACAATTCTTCCGAATAATGGTATTTCCTCGCCTTTTAAACCATTTGGGTAACCAGTGCCGTCCCATTTTTCATGGTGCGTAAGAGTAATAACTTTAGCTACTTTTAATAATTCTTGATTCGTTTCGCCGATTATATCAGCGCCAAATAAAGTGTGTTTCTTCATTAATTCCCATTCTTGTTCGCTTAGTTTGCCTGGCTTTAATAACACGTCATCAGGAATACCTATTTTTCCAATGTCGTGTAGTAATGTAGAATTATACAACAACTCGCAATCTTTATTTGGCAGCCCTATTTTTTTTCCCATCTCTAAAGTTATTACAGCCATTCGATTTATATGCTGACCTGTTAAATTATCTTTGTATTCTATTGCCCGCGCAAGTTTATTTATTAATTCATTATATGCGGTCAACATTTCTTTTGTGCGTAGTTCTACTAATTGTTCTAATTTATTAGTGTAATCTTTTAGCGCTATATGCGTTTTTACGCGCACTTTGACAATAGCAGGAATAAATGGTTTGGTAATATAATCAACAGCGCCTAATCTAAATCCGCATTCTTCGTCGATAACATCGTCTTTAACAGTCACAAAAATTATCGGGATATTTTTTGTCTTTGGATTTTCTTTTAATATTTTACATACTTTAAAACCGTCAATTTCTGGCATAACTATATCTAATAAAATTAAATCCGGAATTTTTTCTATGGCAATTTTTATGCCTGTTTCAGCGTCTAATGCCATTTTTACAATATAGTCATCTTTTAGAATATTATTTAATAATTCTATATTTTCAGCCATATCGTCAATAGCTAATATTATTTTTTTTGATGTGTTTTCAAACATTGGTTATTACCTCTTTAAAAAAAATTATGCGCCGCAATATTTATTAAGTATCTCGATAAGATGCTCAGGATTAAACGGCTTCGATAAAAAATCGTTCATTCCGCATTCTAAACATTTTTGTTTTTCAGATTCAAGCGCGTTGGCAGTCAGCGCAATAATAGGAGTATTTATGTTTTTTCCTTCTATTCGTATTTTTTTTGCCGTTTCATAACCGTCGAGCAGCGGCATATTTATATCTAACAGAATGCAATCATATTTTTGACTATAAACTTTTGATAATCCAATTATTCCGTTTTCTGCTGTATCCACAGAAAACGCCGTATTTTTAAGAAGTTCTAATACAATAAATGTGTTAATCTCATTATCTTCCACCAACAAAATATTTTTAGTTTTTTTCACTTCTAAAATTTGAGTTGATTTTTTATCAGTTTTTGGTTCTTTTGATTTTATCGGAATTTTTTCGTTTGTTAATTTGTCTCTACGAATATTTAAGATAGTATCAAACATAGCTGAACGATTGATTGGTTTTATTAAAATGCCGTCAAGATTTAGTTTTTGTGTTTCTTCGATAATTTCTTCTTTACCGTATGCAGTCATTATAACAATCGCTGGTTTGTTTTCATTAGTTTGTTTTTCTTTTATTATTTTTGCGGTAGTCAATCCGTCTAATTCTGGCATTTTCCAATCAATAAACACAATATCGAATTTATTATTTGGTTTTTCAAATTCTGCAAGCCCTTCTGCGCCTGACGCAGCTAATACTGTTGAAAAATAAAATTGTTCGAGCAATTCTTTTATAATTAGTCGCGATTGTTCATTATCGTCTATTATCAACGCTTTTAATCCGCGAAGTTTTGAAATTAATGTATCGTCAAATATTGCAGATTTTTCATCTGCAATATTGAATTCTGCGGTAAAATAAAAAATACTGCCTTTATTGATTTTGCTTTCTACCCAAATTTTGCCGTTCATTAATTCAACAATTTTTTTGCATATTGTAAGTCCGAGACCAGTGCCGCCGAATGTGCGAGTAGTTGAAGTTTCCGCTTGACTAAATGGCTGGAAGATTCTTCCGAGTTGTTCGGCAGTCATTCCGATACCGGTATCAGCGACAGAAAACAACAAGCGAATTTTATCTGATGATATTCTTTTGTCTTCTGTTATTGAAATTATAATCTCGCCGTTATCTGTAAATTTTACGGCGTTGTTAGTTAAATTTAAAAGCACTTGTTCGAGTCGTAGCGGGTCGCCTATTAATTTTAACGGTATGTCTGGTGCTATTCTAATTAAAAGTTCTATATTTTTTTCGCGCGTTTTTATTTCAGTTATATTAGATATATTTTCAAGTATAGTTTCAATGTTAAAATCAATGTTTTCTAATGTAAGTTTGCCTGCCTCAATTTTTGATAAATCTAAAATATCATTAATAATCCGTAAGAGTGTAAGAGCTGCTTTATGTATTTTCATTAAATAATCGCGGACTTGTTCAGGTATATCGCTGTTTTTTAAAGATAAATGCGTTAAGCCGAGTATAGAGTTCATCGGCGTTCTGATTTCGTGACTCATATTGGCTAAGAACTCTGATTTAGCGCGGTTTGCATCATCTGCTGAAATTTTAGCAAGCCGCAGTTCATTTTCGATTTGTTTTAATAGTGAAATATCTGTTAATACAACAGCATAAAAATATCTGGCCTGGATAGAATCAAAAAATTTACTAATAGATAATATTGTCTGTATTTTTTTGTTATTTTTAGTTTGCCATTCTAATTCATAATTAAACGAATTATTATTATTTATACCTTCAATACTTGTTTTTAATATCTTCTCGAATTTTTCAAAATTTTCAGTATTACAGATATGTTTCTTTAATGAAAATTTAGAATTATAGTCAGAGTATTCAAATAGTTTATAAAATTTTGTATTAGCATATACGATTGTAAAATCAAGTTCTGTAATTGCAAATGCTTCTGACATAATTTCAGTCAATTGTCTATAACGATTTTCAATATTTTGTTTTTGGTCTGATAATTCTTTTTCTATAAGTTTTTTGTCAGTTATATCAATAATTATACCTTCAAGAAATGATGATTGAGCAGAAGAATTTGATTGTGATAATTTAATACGCGCAAATCGTTTTTCGCCGGATTTTTGAATTATCTCTGTTTCAATAGGCTTTGCTAAATTTTCGTTAAAATCTCGCGTTATTATATCGTACCATAAATTTTTATTAGAAAAATATTCGGTAATATTTAGTTTGGCTGTTGGATATTCTTTATCGTGATTTTTTTCTGATAGTTTAAAATCGCTATGGGCAATGCCTAATATTTCTAAAAAAGCATTATTACAATCTATAATTTCGCCATCTTTATTTGCTACAAAAAGTCCTTCAACAGCATTTTCAAAGATGCCGCGATATTTGCGTTCTGATTCAATTAGCTTTATATTTGATGCTTTTATAGATTCTAACATTTCAATAAAAGCGTCTGCAAGATGTTTTAATTCATCTTTGAAATTCAAATTTTCTCGCGTATTTTTTATTATTGAAAATTCTTTTTTATCTTTTATTTCTATTGCTAAATTTTTTAGTTGTAATATTGGTTTTATAATTATTTTTTCAAATAACAGCATCCCTAAAATTGCAGTAATAATAAGCGCGCTAAAAAAGATGATCATAACTTTTAAAAGAAAATCGTTTATTTTAGCATTAATTTCAGCGGTCGGTAATGCGGCGCATAATCTCCAATTTAATTTGCTAGTGGTATAAAAAATATAATATTCATTTTTATTTAATAATGTTGTAAAATTTCCGCTTTCTGACTTGAAAATTTTGTTAAAGTCAGGCAGTATATTGTCTTCAATTTTTTGCATTAGCAATTGCGAATAAGAATCAGATATTGATAATATATAATCATTATCGTCTATTAGTAATATAAACCCAGCATTTCCTATGCGGATATTTTGTATATAATTTGTTAAATTTTCTATTGTAACATCAATACCTATTACTCCATAAAATCCTTGCGTGTCAGTTAAAGCGCAAACAGTGCCGATATTAATATCTTTTGTGGTTAAAGAAGTATATGGCGGCGTGCGTAAAATTGCTGTTGGATTAAGTTTGGATATTTTATACCACGGTCGTTCGCGCGGGTCATATTTTGTCGGTTTATTACGCGGATGTGAGCGCACAAAAGCGCCGTTTTCTCTGCCCATATAAATAGAATTTATATATGGAAAATTATCTTTAAATGCTTTAAATAAATTTATTATTTTCAGTTCGTTTTCAGTGTAATTATATTTGAATGTTTTTTCGTCGGCATTAAGAAAATTAGTGAATTTACTGTCATTACGGCTGCGCACTATATCATTGTTAACAAGCAACTTCAAAATGTTTTCTACATTTTTGAAATGATTAGTTATTGCAAAATCTAAATGCCCGAGTTGCTCTAAATAATTTTTTTGAATGTCATTAAATTTATAATTCCATAAATGCTTTCTAAAAGGCAGCCAGATAATTAAAAAAGAAAGTATGCAGATAATAAAAAATAAAAGAAGTGTTTTTTGTTTTAATCCAAATTTAGTCATCATTGTATTTTACTCTTATAAATTTCAAATGTCAACTATAAATTTTATAGATAAAAATTTTCTAACCAAGTCAAAAAGACGGGAAATATACAAATATAGTGTCTCCCTAATTAATTTAAGAAGATAAAGTTTATAATGTCCCGAAAAAAATAGACAAAAAATATAAAATTTTTTTTAATTTTTCCTTATATTTTGCGAAAGTTGAAGATTGAGTATGGGGTTATGTGCGAATGTGCGCATATTCGTATATAGGATATTATGATTAGACAAAATCCCTGAAATTTTATTTATTTTGAATTTTGCAAAAAAATAAGTAATGTTTTAGCCTTTGGAAAGTAAATTTGAATGGAATCAAATGCAATGAATTAGTTTTAATATACAATTTGATGGCATTTAACAAAAAATCAACCGGATTAATTCCATTCAATTTTAAAGTGGCAAACACAGTTAAAAAAATTGCTGCCATAGAAACGCTTTTTATAGATTGTGAGCCAAACGAAATTTTACGAAGCAGGACAGCGTTTCTAATAGTAAGTTCAGAATTATTATTATTATTATTTAAAGAAATAAGTGCCAGGCTTGCACAAATGCACATTTGATTATTTGTAAATTTTTTAAAAACGAGATTGTTTATGAGATGACCAAGAATATCATATCTAATCTAAATGCAGTTTTTCATATAATTAATAAGATTTGTAGATAAACTCAAGAAAATTAATCGCAACTTTTTTATTTTTTTTATTTTATCAATAATAATAAAAAAAGAGACTTTCAAGACGTCTGACCCCATTTAGTGACCCCATTTAGACTACGGAATGTAACCGCAAAAATGCAGTGAAAATGAGTAGCAAGAAACTTTAATTTCGTAAAAAAAATAGAACTGTCCCTATTTTCTCAGAAAAATAATAAAAAAAGCCATTTAAATTTCTTTTTTCTTTCTTGCAATTTTTTCCGCTTGACTTAGACACTAATTTTTATAATATATTTCCTAATGGCTAAAAAAAAGTTACTTTTCTATTTAGAATTAGAAAAAAAATAGAAACGCCAATTTAAAAAGAAAAAACATCAGTTGTTTAGAACGGTCAAAAAGAAAAAGTGAGGAAAAATATGGCAAATAACAACCAAACCAAAGAGCAGGAACGCGCGGAACTGCACCGCGCTATCTGGCAGATTGCTAATGACTTACGCGGCAGTGTGGACGGCTGGGATTTTAAGCAATATGTTTTAGGGATGCTTTTTTATCGTTTTATCAGTGAAAACCTGACAAATTACATTAATGAAGACGAGCGGCGCAGCGGGAATAAAGACTTTGATTATGCTAAATTATCGGATAAAGAAGCCGAGTTCGGTCGAGCGGATACTATCAAAGAAAAAGGATTTTATATCTTACCGAGCGAACTTTTTTGCAATGTCCGCGCAAATGCAAAAAATGACCAAAATCTTAACGAAACTCTTGCCCGCGTATTTCGTAATATTGAAAATTCAGCTAAGGGGACTGACAGCGAAGATGATTTTAAAGGTTTGTTTGATGACATTGATGTTAATTCCAATAAATTAGGCAATACCGTAGAAAAAAGAAATCAAAAACTTGTTAAACTGTTGGATGCAATAGGAGATATGCAACTGGGCAATGGCAACTATAATGATAACAGTATTGACGCATTTGGTGACGCTTATGAGTTTTTGATGACTATGTATGCTTCTAATGCTGGCAAATCCGGTGGCGAATTTTTTACCCCGCAGGAAGTAAGCGAACTGTTAGCGCTACTGACAACTGTAGGCAAAAAGGAAGTAAATAAAGTATATGACCCGTGCTGCGGTTCCGGCTCGCTTCTTTTGAAGTTTGCCAAGATTCTCGGCAAAGAAAATGTTCGAATTGGATTCTTTGGTCAGGAGATAAACTTAACAACCTATAACCTTTGCCGTATCAATATGTTTTTACACGATATCAATTACAATCATTTTGATATTGCGCACGGCGATACGCTGACCGACCCTAAGCACTGGGATGACGAGCCGTTTGACGCAATAGTATCTAATCCGCCGTATTCTATAAAATGGGAAGGCGACAGCAATCCGCTGCTTATTAATGACTCGCGTTTTGCGCCGGCAGGAGTGTTGGCGCCTAAAAGCAAGGCAGACCTTGCTTTTACAATGCATATGCTCTCTTGGCTTTCCACCAGCGGCACTGCGGCAATTGTTGAATTTCCCGGAGTGTTATATCGTGGCGGAGCAGAGCAGAAGATTCGCAAGTATCTTATAGATAACAACTATATTGACGCGGTTATCCAACTTCCACCTGACCTTTTTTTTGGCACAACTATCGCAACCTGCATAATCGTGCTAAAGAAAAGCAAGAATGACAATAAAACGCTGTTTATTGACGCGTCAGCTGAATTTGTGCGTGGCGGTAATAAGAATAAGTTGACTGAGGAAAACCGCGAAAAAATATTAAACGCTTTCAAAGAGCGAAAAGACATCAAACATTTTGCCAAACTGGTGAACAATAAAACCATAGCGGAGAACGACTATAATATCGCGGTATCCACCTATGTAGCACAAAAAGATACCCGCGAGGTAATTGATATTAAAAAACTCAACGCCGAGATAAAAGAAATTGTTGAGCGGCAGAACAAACTGCGCAAAGCGATTGATGAGATTGTAGCGGACTTGGAAGGCAATGAATAATAATGAATAATGGTGAACGGTTAATGAAGAATGAAAAAAAGATGAATAAAATTGAAAAGTTGATTGCCGAACTTTGCCCTGATGGGGTGGAGTTTAAGGAGCTGGGGGAGGTTGTAAATATTTTAGATAGTCAACGCAGGCCAGTTTCAAAATTAAAACGAACTGGCGGGATATACCCATATTATGGCGCAAACGGTATACAGGATTATGTTGATGATTATATCTTTGATGGGACTTTCATTTTGCTTGGTGAAGATGGTAGTGTGATAAATAAAGATGGCTCACCCGTATTAAATTGGGCGACAGGAAAAATATGGGTGAATAACCACGCTCATGTATTAGCTGAAAAAGCAGAAATAGCAATTTTACGATATGTATATTTTGCGCTTTCTACAATCGATGTTACGAAGGTTGTTAAAGGCAATATTCCAAAAATTACTCAACAAAATTTGAGGAATTTTCGTATTCCCATCCCGCCGCTTACCGTTCAGCAAGAGATCGTGAAGATTCTGGACACCTTTACCAAGCTGGAGGCGGAGCTGGAGGCGGAGCTGGAGGCGCGAAAAAAACAGTATGAGTATTATAGAAATAAGTTGTTGACATTTGGGGATGAAGTGGAGTTTAAGGATATTTGTACATTAATAGAAAATGAAGTTGTAGCTACTGTTAATCCTCCAAAAAAACTGAATAAAAAACATTACAGTCCAATTGGAACATTTCCAATTATAGATCAAGGGCAAAAATTTATAGTTGGTTATACGGATGATAGAAATGCTGTGGTCGCAAATGGCTTGTATGTAATTTTTGGGGATCATACGGAGTTAATAAAATATGTAGATTTTACATTCGCTCAAGGTGCCGATGGCATAAAGGTTTTAACGACGAAGAGTGATATAATAAATGCACGATATTTTTATTATGTGTTGAATAATTTTTATGAAAAAAAAGGAAAATACACAAGGCACTTTAGTTTTTTGAAGAAAACAAAAATTCCCATCCCGTCGCTTGTGGAGCAAGAACGCATCGTTGCTATTTTAGACAAATTTGACGCTTTGGTCAATGACCTAACAGCAGGATTGCCTGCGGAACTCAATGCCCGACGCAAACAATACGAATATTACCGCAACAAACTGCTCACTTTTAAGCCGTTGGAGATGCAAAATGCCAACTAATCATAAATACAACTTAGTGGCGCAAAATCCTAAAAGCACGGTAGTTGCCGAATATAAGGCGCAATATCGCGCTGAAAAATCTTACCAGAGCGAAGCGGAGCTTGAACGCGCTTTTATAGAGCAGTTGAAATTGCAAGGTTATGAGCATTTATCAATCAGTTCTGAAGCTGATTTGATAAATAATTTGCGTAAGCAATTGGAAAAATTAAACGATTTTACATTCACTGATAAAGAATGGGCGCATTTTTTAAAAACAGAAATAACCAATCCTAACCAAAGTATTGCCGAAAAGACAGCCACGATTCAGGAAGATTATATAAAAAACCTTAAACGCGACGATAGCACTGTCAAAAATGTCTATCTGGTCCGCAAAGATAATATTCACGAAAACAATTTGCAGGTAATAAACCAATACACAAATGAAGATGGCGCGCGAAAAAACCGCTATGATGTGACGGTGCTGGTCAACGGCTTGCCGCTTGTGCATATTGAGCTTAAACGGCGCGGTGTGGCAATTCAAGAAGCATTTAATCAGATTAACCGTTATCAGCGCGAGAGTTTTTGGGCAGGTTCTGGACTTTTTGAGTATGTGCAAATTTTTGTTATTTCTAACGGCACACATACAAAATATTACAGCAATACAACGCGTTCGGAACATATCAGGGAATCACGCGAAGGCGTTGTTAAAAAAGGCAAACGCTCAAGCAACAGTTTTGAATTTACAAGCTGGTGGGCTGATGCGAATAATAAGCCAATTAATGACCTTGTAGATTTCACAAAAACCTTTTTTGCAAAACATACGCTTTTAAATATACTTACGCGTTATTGTGTGTTTACAACAGAAAAACAACTTTTAGTAATGCGGCCTTACCAGATAGTAGCAACAGAAAGAATATTAAATAAAATCGAGATAAGCACTAATTATAAAAAACTTGGCACTGTTTCGGCTGGCGGTTACATCTGGCACACGACCGGTTCTGGTAAAACCTTAACCAGTTTCAAGACTGCGCAGCTTGCAAGCAAACTGCCTTACATTGACAAAGTGCTGTTTGTCGTTGACCGCAAAGACCTTGATTACCAGACTATGCGTGAATACGATAAGTTTGAAAAAGGCGCGGCTAACAGCAATACCAGCACGGCAATATTAAAACGCCAGCTTGAAGATAAAAACGCGCGAATCATCATCACTACTATTCAAAAACTCGAACGTTTCATCAAACAAAACAAAGGGCATACTATTTTTGACGGTCATTTGGTGTTGATTTTTGACGAATGTCATCGCTCACAATTTGGCGAGATGCACGCTGCTATTACCAAAGCATTTAAGAACTATCATCTTTTTGGTTTCACGGGCACGCCTATTTTTGCAGTCAACGCATCATCAAGCGGTCGCCCTGATTTAAAGACAACAGAGCAGGTATTTGGAGATAAATTGCACACCTATACCATTGTGAACGCTATTGCTGATAAAAATGTCTTGCCTTTTAAAGTAGATTATGTTTCAACAGTGCGTGAAGCTGAAGATATAGAAGACAAAAAAGTGCAAGATATTGACCGCGAATCTGCGCTCAATGCGCCACAGCGTATAGAAAATATTGTTAAATATATCCTTGAACATTTTGACCAAAAAACTAAACGGAATATCTTTTACAAACTCAAAGACCGCCGGCTTGCCGGGTTTAACTCTATTTTTGCAGTATCGTCCATTGAAGTTGCAAAGAAATATTACGC
The DNA here is from genome assembly GCA_029551925.1 of bacterium. Lineage (GTDB taxonomy): Bacteria > JAGOBX01 > JAGOBX01 > JAGOBX01 > JAGOBX01 > JAKPEO01. Next base: position 5,089 of record JAKPEO010000098.1, on the reverse strand, counting down.
AGAATTCAAGAGACAACTGGCAGATGCGCCAAGCGATAAGAAACTGAAAATTGCACTTATTTATAGTTTTGGCGTAAACGAAGAAGAAATCGACGGAATGATAGACGAAAATTCTGAAGACACCAGCGATCTGGATAAAAGCTCAAGGGATTTTCTTGAAAATGCCATCAAAGACTATAACGCTATGTTTGGAACTTCGTATGATACTTCATCTGATAAATTTCAAAATTATTACAAAGATGTCAGCGAGCGTGTGAAAAATCGCGAAGTGGATATTTTGCTTGTGGTTAATATGTTTTTGACTGGTTTTGACGCTACAACGCTTAATACCTTGTGGGTGGATAAAAATCTGCGATTGCACGGGCTTTTGCAAGCATATTCGCGCACTAACCGTATTTTAAATACTGTGAAGACATTTGGAAACATAGTATGCTTCCGCAATCTCGAAAAAGCGACCAATGAAGCGATTGCACTTTTTGGCGATAAGGAAGCTAGCGGCATTGTTCTTTTGAAATCTTATAATGACTATTACAACGGCTATAAAGATGGCGATAAAGAAGTTCGCGGATATGCTGACTTAATTAAAGAACTTTTAGAAAAATATCCGGTTGGCGAGCAGATTATAGGCGAGAAAAATAAAAAAGAATTTATTCGGCTTTATGGGGCTATTTTACGGTTAAAAAATATCCTGGTTACTTTTGATGAATTTAAAGGCAATGAAATTTTGTCTGAGCGAGATGTCCAGGACTATCATAGCGCTTACATTGATCTTTATAACGAGTTTCGCAAATCTGGTGAGTGCGAAAAGGAAAATATAAACGACGATCTCGTGTTTGAAATGGAACTTATTAAACAGGTGGAAATTAATATTGATTATATTTTAGGACTTATTAAGAAATATCACGAAAACCACATCAAGAACCGCGAACTGCTCGTAGACATTAATAAAGCAATAGATTCAAGCGTTGAACTGCGCAACAAAAAAGACCTTATAAATCAATTTATAGATTCGCTTGATGCTCATTCTGTGGTCGATGAAGAGTGGCAGAAGTATGTGGAACAGAAAAAGATTGAAGAACTTGAGGCGATTATTCAGCAGGAAAATCTTGATCACGATGAAACTTATAAATTTGTAAATAACGCATTTCGTAATGGCAGTATTGCAACCACAGGCACCGCTCTTGCCAAAGTTTTGCCACCTGTGTCGCGTTTTTCGCCGGACGGAGAACGCTCCAAAAAACGTGAGACTGTTTTAAATAAATTAACACGCTTTTTTGAACGATTTTTTGGAGTATAAAAATGGGGTCAGACGTCTTGAAAGTCAAGAAAATTAATCGCAACTTTTTTATTTTTTTTATTTTATCAATAATAATAAAAAAAGAGACTTTCAAGACGTCTGACCCCATTTATGGTTTCTATATCTGAAGGAATAAATACACGCCCACGAAGTTTTATTTCGTTAGTTTTCTGTAAGACTTTAAGCATTTTTCTGTATCGCCTTTTTCTGAAATTGAGATACAGTATACATTATTTTTTTTTTCGTGCGCAAGGATTTTTTTTATTTTTTACTTTCAATGGCTGAAATATTACAAAAATAATTATTTGATAATCAACAAGAAGCCCAAAAAACATATTAATTACTTGACAAATCTCAAAAAAAGCATTAAATTAAAAACAAGAAGGAAAAAACGGAAAAAGAAGAAAAGGAGGATTAAAATGCTTTCGACGTATATAATTACTTTTTTTAAAAAAAAGATCTTTCATTTGTCTTGCGATAATTTGAAAGATAAATATAAAATTTTTAAAAATGCCGATTAAATATTTTTTTGCGGAAAAAAAGAGAAAAACTATGGCTAAAGTATTTATTACTCAGAAAATTCCGAATGCTGCAATTGAATATTTGCAATCGCATGGAATTGACGCGATTATGCGCAATGAAGTTTTTCCATTATCAAAAAATGATTTAAAAAACAATATTAAAAATGCTGATGTTGTGATTTGTTTGCTGACAGATATAATTGACCAAGAAATCATTGATTTTGCTGTTGATAATGGCGTCAAGGGCTTTTGCAATTATGCTGTTGGCTATAATAATATTGATGTTAATTATGCAAAAAAACGGAATATTTGGGTTACTAATACTCCCGGCGTGCTTACTAAAACTACTGCGGAAATGGCGTGGGCTTTGCTTTTTTCTGCTGCTCGCAGAATCGTAGAAGCGCATAAATTTATATTAGACGGTAAATTCCGCGGCTGGGAGGCCACTTTGCTTTTAGGTTATGATGTATCTGGAAAAACATTAGGAATAATAGGCGCAGGTCGTATAGGCACTGCGTTCGCTTTAATGTCCGCTGGTTTTGAAATGAATGTTTTATATGTAGATGAAAATACTAATTCAATATTAGAAGAAAAACTAAACGCTAAAAAAGTAGATTTAGATACGCTATTAAAAAAATCTGATTTTATAAGTTTGCATACGCCATTAACTCCTGAAACAAAATATTTAATAAATAAAGATAAATTTAATTTGATGAAGCCAAATGCTATTTTAATTAATACCTCGCGCGGTACGGTCATAAATGAAAAAGATTTAGCAGAAGCATTAAAATCAAAAAAAATAGCGTATGCGGGTTTAGATGTTTTTGAAAACGAGCCGCTAATAGAAAAAGAATTATTAAATTTAGGAAATGTAGTGTTAGCGCCGCATATAGCGAGCGGCACAAAAGAAACGCGCGATAATATGGCGATTATGGCTGCAAAAAATGCTGTTGATATTATACAAACTAAAAAGCCGCAAAATAATGTGTATTGAAAGAAATTATTCTTCTGCTACAAAATAAAATATACTCAAATTTAATTGTTTTATATTACTTTTTTATTCTTGTTTTTTTTATGTTGGCTAATATAATTTTGAAAATATGATTAATTCATTAAAAGACATAACAAAAAATGATAGAGCCAATAAAAAATAAAAATTTTTATTTACAGCGAATATTACTATATATTTTTTTAACGACTTTATTGATTATTACAATCACGCCGTTTTTAATAATGGTAATTACATCATTTAAGACTACTGATAATATTGCCGGACTTCGAGATATACTGCCGAGTATTGAAACTTTCAAAAATTTTAAAATATCGCGCGAAACATTTAAAAATTATATTGAAGCGTGGAATGACGGAATGTTTGGCAAATATTTCTATAATACAATTATTGTAACATTGCTTGTAATACTTGGAAATTTGATATTCGATACAATGGTAGCATACGCCTTGTCGCGCAAGGAGTTTTACGGCAAAAAATTAATTTTTTTATTTATATTAGCGCGAATGATGATACCTGTGCAGGTTTTAATAATACCTGTTTTTATTTTAATAAAACAACTAAATTTATATGATACATTGACCGCTTTGATTTTGCCGAATGTTGTTCAGGGTTTTGGTATATTTTTGATGAAGCAATATTTTGACGGAATACCAAAATCATTAGACGAAGCGGCAATAATAGACGGCGCGTCTGATTTTCAGATTTTGAGATATATATTATTTCCCATTGCCAAGCCGGCAATTGCAGTGCTAATAATTAATACGGCGCTGTCAACTTGGAATATTTTTTTAATGCCTTTAATATTAACTCAGTCGGTTGAAAAGCGAGTATTAGGTTTAGGATTAGCATTATATAAATCTCAATACGGCGTAGATTATGTTCATTCAATGGCCGCCTCGACAATTGCCGTGTTGCCGATATTGATATTATTTTTATGTTTTCAAAATTATATTGTTTCCGGCTTGACAAAAGGCGCTGTAAAAACTTAAAAAATTAAAATATTGGAGATGACGAAAAATGCGTATAAAATTTTGGGGCGTGCGCGGGTCAATACCTACGCCAGGCAAGACAACTGTTAAATATGGCGGCAATACTTCGTGCATTGAAGTAGAAACCGACAGCGGCGTGACAATTATATTTGATGCCGGCACAGGAATCCGCGAGCTCGGTTTTGATTTATTAAAGCGTAAAAAACCAATATCAGCGTATGTATTATTTTCGCATACTCATTGGGATCATATACAGGGCTTTCCTTTTTTTGTGCCGATATTTATTCCAACTACTTCATTGAAAATGTATGCGCCAAAAGCAATTCAAGATGTTGACAGTTTAGAAAATGTAATGAAAAGACAGATGAGTTATCAGGTTTTTCCTATTAGTTTAGAAGCCATAAATACAATGAACTCTAAAATTGAGTATAATGATATAGTCGAAGGGAAAATAGATTTGCCGGAATTAGAAAAAGAAGGAGTGACCATCACAGCGCAATATATGAATCATCCGGTAGTATGTTTGGGCTATAAAATAACCTATAAAGATAAAACAATAATATATACAGGCGATAATGAGCCGTATTACAATGTTTTTGCTTCTAATAATCAACCGCAGAAAAATGAAGAAGCGCAGCAGAAGAAAAAGAGCGTATTATTCGACGATGACGAAGAAGACAATATCGACGATAAAGAAGCTGAAAAAGCAACGCAGGAGATGAACCAAAAATTTTTGGATTTTATCAAAGACTGCGATATATTGATTTCTGATTCGCAATACACAGAAGCGGAATATCAAACAAAACGCGGCTGGGGGCATACTTCGTTTGAAACTAATATTAGCCGCGCGCTCGCCGCTAATGTCAAAAAATTATATTGTTTTCATCACGAGCCAATGCGCAGCGATGCGCAATTAGATGAATTATTAGAAAAATTCAGACAACAATTAGCGAATGAAGGAAAATCATTAGAAATATATATGTCTTATGAAGGATTAGAACTAACAATATAAAATGAACTGCGAAAGGTATTTTGATAAATTATTTTTTGAAAAATTGCGCGCTAAATATCTGAATGGCGAATTAACGAGCGAACAAAATATTATCAAAGAAAAAATAGATTTGCCTGACGGATATTTAGACGAACTGCCGCAGTCAGACAGCGCTGAATATCAAGCGCTGTATAATTTAGGCGTTGATGCCATAAAAAAAGACGAAGTCGCGGCAGTAATAGTAAATGGCGGAATGGCTACAAGATTCGGAAATTGCGT
>JAKPEO010000088.1 GCA_029551925.1 bacterium | reverse complement strand
TTAACAATTTTAGGATTTAAAAATTTTGATGAAAAATCGCTAAGCCAAGTAATACCAAATATCTTTTTTTCGTCAAATCGTGAAAATAAAGATTTGATTTCCTTATAATCAAAAAATGTTGCGGGTGAAACAATATTAAATTTATTCAATATATAACTCTTCCGTGAATGATATTTACGTCCATAACTCATAATAAAAAATTTGCCATTCGGTTTTAATACTCGTTCAATCTCTTGCACTGTTTTTAAATGATTAAATGAATAAGAAAAGCTACCAAAAAGTAAAATAACCGAATTAAAACTGTTATCTTCAAAAGGCATATTTGACATATCCCCTTTGATAAAATGATATTTAGGAAACTTATTTCTGCTAATCTTTAACATATTATCAGAAATGTCTAATCCAAAATAATTTTCAGGTAATAAATTAACCTTTTCCAATACAATACCCATTCCACTTCCTACATCAAGAACCTTCCCTTCAAAAAAACCGTTATCAAGTAAGTATTTGAAAACAAAATCGTTTTCGATTGCGTGAATAGGTTCGTTATAGCATTCATCATAAACCTTGCTTAATTTGTCGTAAATAATCTCTGGAGTGAGTTTTTTCATTTCATTTCAGTCCCAAAAAAGTTATGCAAACGTTTTATTTTAGTATCAAATCTGTATTGAATTCTAAAAAAACAATAGAATTTAATATTGCAAAACAATAAAATTATTTTGTAACGATAAATGTAGCGAATATAAATATTTATTACGTACATCGGATGCAGACAATAAATAAATTTTTTGTCAAATATCAACAAAATTCAACACAACGTCAACAGTGCTTCAACAGTGTTGCAACAGTGCTTCAACAGTGTTGCAACAAAATTCAACACAACGTCAACAGTGCTTCAACAAAAGTCAACAAAATAAAATAAAATAAAATAAAATAAATTAAATATATATATATTCTTCTTCTTCGAAATTTATCAATTTTGAAGAACGAAAAAAAAATTGTCACCCATCGAAAAAAATTAACATTATTTTGTCAGATGTAATGAATATTGTATTCATTGTGTGTATTGAGTGCAGACAATAAATAATTTTTTGCTAACAAAAAAATTGAA
>JAKPEO010000076.1 GCA_029551925.1 bacterium | reverse complement strand
ATTACTTCATCTCCTTCTTTTATCCCAGCCGCAAGCAGCGGAATATAAAGTGCATCTGTGCCTGATGACACGCCAATTGCATATTTACAATTTAAAAATTCGCATATTCCTTTTTCTAATTCAGTTATATATTCGCCCATTATGAATGCAGAATTATCAAGGCATTTTTCAAACACTTTCATAAATTCTTCTTTATCTTGTTTGTGCAGCAATCCTAAATCAGTAAATGGCAATTTCATTTTTTTATATACTCCTTTATAAAACAAAATTATTTTTCAAATTATATTTTTTTTAAGATATAAATCAAGCAAAAAACTTTTAAAAAATAAAAAAACTTGTTTTTTTTAAAGAAAAAAATATAATATATCCGAACTTTTTTGAAAGGAGGAAAAAGTAATGGCGAAAAAAATAGTTATAATTGAAGACGATATTGATTTATTGGAAACCGTAAAAATAAGATTAGAAAAAGAAGGATTCACAGTAGTTGGCGCAAGCACAGGAATAGAAGTAGTTAATGATATAATAAATGAAAAACCAAATTTAATATTATTAGATTTAAATTTACCTGATTTAGACGGAGATATAGTAGCGCAAGTATTTCAACGAAAAGAAATAATTGAGGGCGTGCCAATAATAATAATGTCAGCAAAAGAAGAATCAGAAATTAAAGCTGCTGCGGCAAAAATCAAAGCTGTCGATTATTTAAAAAAGCCATTTGACCAGCAGTTATTAATACAAAAAGTAAAAGCAAATATAAAATAAAAATAAAATAGGCGAAAAAATAAAGAGGAGGAATGACGATGGAGGGCGGCATACAACCAATAAAAAAACCAGATGGAACTCCATTCAAATTTTTAGTAACAGACGATTCTCAGTTTATGAGAAAACAAGTTGTTCGAATAATACAGCAAATCGGCGGCGAAGTTGTGGCAGAAGCCGAAAACGGCGAGCAATCAGTGCAAATGTATCAGCAATTTCAGCCGGATTTAGTAACAATGGATATAACAATGCCAGTATTAAATGGCGTCGAAGCGCTGCGTAAAATATTAGAATTAGATAAAAACGCGCTTGTAGTAATGGTAACAGCCATTGGTCACGAAACCATAGTTAAACAATCAATAATGTTAGGCGCTAAACATTTTGTAGTGAAACCATTTAAACCTACGGATGTCGCTCAAACATTAATTGCAATATTAAAAAAATACGGCGGCGGCGTGCAGTAATAGTAATGCAATAAAAAAATAATATGGAATAACCTTAAAATTAAAAAAGGTTGTTCCATAAAACCGCTGTTGTTATTTAATAACTTAAATGTCAAATGTAGAAAAATTAAAATTTTATACAGAATTAATACAAACCATACCATTACATACAAGTATTTTAACATATCACAAATCAACAAATAAAATAAAGCATATTGATGCAAATTCATCATTCAATCAATTTATAAAAGAAAATATCGGCAGTATCGAAAAATTCTATTCAGAAATTTCTAATAATATCAATAATTTTATAAATCAAAAATTAATAAATTACAAATCGCAATTGATTTTTAATTTCGGCAATTTAGAAAAATATTACGATATTTATTTTTCTTTAATATCTGAAACTGACGAAGAATTAATAATATTAATATTTTTATTTAATGTGACTGGCTATTATTTTTATTCAAGAGAAAATGAATTTAAAATATTAGCCGATGTTTTTAATTTTTTCAGTAATGCCATTTTAATTGTTAATGTGGACAATTACCAATTTAAAATATTAAAAGCCAATGCCGCTATAACAAATTTATGCGGTTATGAAGTTTCTGAAATAGAAACTCAAAATTTATTTGATTTACCATTTTGGATAGATACTAAAATAATAAGAATAATAACTGATTTTCTTAAAAGCGAAAAGGATTTTATAAAAGACATAATTTTAAAGATAAAAAATAAAGAAAATAAAATAATAACTTGCGGATTGATTATAAATTGCATCCGCGATAAAAACAGATTGCCGATTAGATTGCATCTTATGATGAGCGATATTACCGAGCGCATAAATTATCGCAAGCAAATAGCGATGAAATCAGCGCAATTAGAGGTTACAAATAAAATCATAAAAAATATGACGCATACTATTACTCATAAATTCAGCAATTATCTATCGCCTGTTTTAACTTATATAAATTTGTGGCTCGAACGCATTGAGCATGATAAAATCAACAAAAATGATTTATTGCGGACATTCCAAGTTTTAAAAAAAATATTAGATGAATTAAATCTATTTATTGACAGCAGCATACGATTAGCGCGATATGACGCAGAAATAATAGATGTAGAACAAATAGCAATGAAAAAATTATTTGAAAAATCAGTAGAAATACTCAATGAATTTGCGACAAGTAAAAATGTAAAATTTGAAATAAATATACCTGACACTCTGACTATATACGGCAATCCTTTTCTTGTCAGCGAAGTTATCGACAATTTGTTAAATAATGCGGTTAAATATTGCAATTGCGACAGCAAAATAATTTGTAATTATAAAATATTAAAAAATTCATATACTTGGTTCAGCGTTGAAAGCGCTGGCAGACCGATACCGCGCGAATATCGTTCTGTGATATTTAAGCCGTATTATCGAATGCCTGATGCATTTGACCAGCAGGGCGACGGCTTGGGATTGGCGATTTGTTCAACCATCATCAAACATCATAAAGGAAAAATAGGAGTAATCCCAAAAGAAAATTACGGCAATATTTTTTATTTTACTCTTCCGCACACAGCGGAATTTATTATGAAAGAACAAGAAATTGATAATGAAGGAGAAAAAATCAACAAATGACTTTTTTATCAGAAAACACAAAGTATATAGAAGTGCCGTTAAAAGAATTAATAGAATTATCTGATAAATTAGGAAAAATAAGATTAGCTACTAATATCAATGAAAAAGGTAAAGTTTATTCAGTCAAAGATACAGATATATCATCAAAATCAGTGCAGCAAAAATTTTTAGAAAAAGGTATTGAAAGCGTAAATATCGAAATTACTCCAAAAATCATAGAATATATAGTCGAACCGCATCCGGAACGCTACAGCGATAAAAATTTAGATCCGAATGTAATGATTGTCTCGCGCGAAGAATTAATGGCTAATACTTACATTCGTGAAAATGTATTCGACGATTACGGCAAAAAAATAGTGTCAAAATGGACGCTGTTAAAATCCGATACCGTGACTTTAATAAAAAAACACGGAATAAAAAATGAATATGAAATTTATGTGCCGCAGGAAGATGTCAGCAAATTAGAAAAAAGCGAAGAACATAAAAAACAAGCAAAACCGCATATTTTAATTATAGACGACCAATTATATGTAACCGAAAGTTTGAAGATGGCGTTAGAAGACAATGATTTAACAGTAAGCGCAGTAAATGATACTACTAATGCCGTAAGTCTGATAAGACAATTATTACCAGATTTGATATTATTAGATATAAATATGCCAAATATGAACGGTTTTCAAATATTAGAAACAGTATCAAAATTCAGCAATTTAAAAAAAATACCTATAATAATGTTAACCGCTCGTAATATGAAAGAAGACATATTGAAAGCAATACAATTAGGCGCTGTTGATTATATAGTAAAACCATTCAATTATAAACTGATATTAAATAAAATCTCAAAGTATCTGCCGCCTGAAAAAAAATATTGGACTGTAAATTATTTATCAAAAATAGAAGCAAATCAACAGGAACTGCCGGACGAACAATTAGGCGCATTAAAAAATAAAATTGATGATATATTAGGAAAAATTTAATGAAATTAGGCGCGCTTGTCTATATAATTAAAAATAAAAAAGTATTGATGCTCCACCGCAATAAAAATACAAATGATTCGCATTATGGGCGTTGGGTTGCGCCGGGCGGCAAAATAAATTTTAATGAAACGCCGGCAGACTGCGCAATGCGCGAAGTTTTAGAAGAAACCGGCTTAACTTTAAAAAACTTAAAATTATCAGGTTTTTTGACTTTTCCAAATATCGGTAATTCGCCATTTGGCGATTTATGGTATGTCTGGGTCTTTAAATCAACAAAATTTTCAGGAGAACTTATAGATTCGCCAGAAGGCGAATTGCAGTGGATTAACATCGCTGATTTAGAAAAAATAAATATGTGGGACGGCGACAGAATTTTTACGCCGTTAGTTTTCAAAAACAAAATTTTCGACATAGAATTAATTTACGACAACAACAAATTTTTAAATTTTAAAATTCGTTATATTTAAAGGAAAAAAATGAAAAATACATTGATATTATTTTTTTTGATAATTCTAATCAATTGCGCTTCAACAAAGAAAAATATAAATTTCAACGCTGCAAATAATCAAATAAAATCAGATATTAATCCTGAAAATATTTTATTAGCGGAAATCGGCGCTAAAAAAATAGCTATATCTGATTTTGAAAAAAATTTAAAATTAAACGAACAATATTTTGAGCAGCATTTGAATTTCGACGACTATGAAGAATTAGAAAAAACATTTAAAGAATATATAATGTTTAACACTATATCGCAACTTGCGATTAATGAAAATCTTGATAAAACTGACACTTTTTTAAGAAATGTTGAAGAATACAAAAAACAATTATTAGTAGAGATGTTCGACCAGCGAATATACGAAAAAATCAAAAAACCGTCTGATATGGAATTATACGATTATTACTTAAAAAATAAAATACTTTTTGCAACGCCTCGTAAAATAGCGTTAAAAAATATTTTGGCTGATTTCAATAATTTCGCCGATATAAAAGAAGTTTTTGAAAAACTCAAAACTCGCGCTCAAAAATTTGATGATATAATAAACGATACATATTATCAGCAAAAATTTAAGATTAGCGATTTAGGATTTATCCAATCAGGCATAGTAGATCCGGAATTAGAAAAATATGTTTTTGATTTAAAAGAAGGAGAATGGACAAATATTATTAAAACGAAATTAGGTTTTCATATTGTCTATTGTTATAAAGTTATTGAGCCGCAAACGCCAGAATTCAATGACGAAATAAAAGCTGAAATTTACAATAAAATAATGGAAGACGCGTATAAAAAAAATGTTGAGCAAGCGATAGAAAATTTTAGGAAAAACAATAAATATCAGATATACGACGATAATTTAAAATATTTAATCGAACGCTTAAATAAAAAAAATTAAATATTATTTATAACAAAAATTATTCAGCGTGCCATGCGCCGTTCCAATCTTCCGGCAAATCATCTTTTTTTAGTTTTTGAATATACGCTATATATTTTGCCGAAGGTCCGTCATTCGGGTCGATAGTCAATATTTCTTTAAATACTTCTATTGCTTTCTCAAATTGTTTTTTTAGATAAAATTCTCGCGCGTTTTTAAACATTTCTATTACCTTTCGTTTTTTTTCCGACACTTCACAATAAGCGCTAATCATTCTGTGATAATCATCTGAATTAGCAATAATAAAATCCGCCATAGCATTAAGATTAGCTGAAATTTCAGATTTTATTTTATTAATTTTATTTTCAATTTCTATTTTATTAATTTGCATTTTATTATTTTCAATTAAATTTTGCAAATGATTTCCTATCTCGCAAGCAATTTCATCGTTTGCCGGAGTAAATTGACAGCGTTTATTAAAACATTCGATTCGTTTTTCAAGAGTATCTACTATTTTATATAAATCTTCCGAGATTTTAGTTTCAAGTTTTGTATCAACATAAAGCAATAGATTTAAAAATAAAGTTATTTGCATTTTCCATTCTATAATATGCTTTTCCCAATTTTTTTTCACGCTTGATAATTTTTCTTTAAACGCAATATAATCCTTGCGCGCAGCCGCTTTATCAAAATCTCCGTCATTATAATATTGTTTAAATTTTATATTTAGATTGGCCAATTCTTCGACTAAATCATTTACGCTTAAAATATCATTATTTTGAATAAAAGCAATAGACGGCGCAACTAAATCAGCGAAACGTTTTTTAATTTGCATAATAAACTCAGTATCGGGTAATTTTTTATGAGTGTAATAATGATGATATCCCAAAATTTTTTCAGGCGCCATATTTCTAATACCTTCAAGTATCAGTTGCGGCACTGGTTTACCGAGCCAATATTCCAAAAATTTTTCTGTTTTCCAGCCCAATAATTCATTTACAGGGAGCAGCGGCTGATCTTCGTGCGTAATTAAATAATTCAAAAATCTGGTTTCGATATAAGTTTTAGATTTCTCGTAAGTTGACGGACCAATCGCAATCCAAGTTTCAAAAATTTTATTTATTGGTTCTAATTCTTCCGCTAATGTCACTGCCGCGCCCATAACAGAAAACTGCCGTTTTTTTTCAGAGCCCATATTGCCAGCTGATACAACGCCTGTATTAACGCCCATTCTCGCGGAAATTTTCACGCCGTATTTTATTTGTATCATTCTTTGAATTACTGATAATTCTTCTTGTTGTTCAAGCGCTGAATAACAGCATTTCCAACTGTGTTCACTATCCAATTTCCATTCGCTGCTCGATTGCAAAGGCAACACTCCGAAATCCGCTTTAATAGCGTCGCCTTCGTATTTGTCAATGTATCCGTTATATTTCATAACAATATTACTCATCGGCGTGAGATAGATATTGAGAATATTCGCGAGTTCCTGCGCTGTCACGCCTTCTGAAATCGTAGTAAAGCCGGAGACATCTGAAGAAAACATTGTCGCTTCACGCAATTCACCAGACAGATTAAATTTATCGGGATTTTCTTCAATAATTTTTAATACTTCCGGCGCAACCATCGTAGAAAACATATTCTTGATTTTTTTGCGTTCGCGCTGCACTTCAATAAATTTATAGGCAATAGCAGAAAGTAATGATAATAATATTCCTAATGAAAACGGCACAATCGGCAAAATATATCCGACATTAAACAGATACCATGCGATAAGCGGATAGATAATAAACAATAAAACAGCGGCAATTGAGCCGACAGTCGTAGAACGCATAGTAAAAAAAGTAATGAAAAAAATCAATATTATAAAAATCAAAGCCATTAATATAAAATTCGCCGGCTTTAAATATTGATTCGTTATAATAGTATTCATCACATTTGCCGGCATACCCAACATCATATATCTATCTTCAAAAGGCATCGGATTAAACGCAGCCAAACCAGTGGCGGTCAAGCCGGTAAAAATAATTTTATTTGTAAGTTCTAATAATGAAATTTGTTCAGTTCGCAGTCCTATTTTCAAATTAGACGGCGCTGGAAAAAATAAAGGGCGCATCTGATTAATCATTCCGCGCGAATAGAAAAATACTGTCTGCTTCCAGCCCTCTAAAATTACATCTCTGTAATTTGTGTCATTAATATCAATATTCATTTCTTTCAAAATTTCATCGTATTGCGGAGAATTCGTATCTTTGAGTTTATCAAATAATTTGTTGTTAAATACAATCTGCGTCCATATTTTTTTTAGTTCGATATCGTCGTCAGCCCCCATCTGCGCTAAAAAATCTTGATAAGTCATATTATTATTATAAAAAAATTCCATTAGCCAAGCGCTGAACATTTTAACTGCTATTACTTCGGCGTTATCAGAAGAAGTTATGCCTGCTTTTAATAATTCCTGATTTAGTCCATTGAATACTTGATTAGCATCGACTGCGCCTACTGCAAAATTAGACAGATATTTTTTTGCGATTATATACGAATAATGCATTGCAATAAGATTGTATGGAATATTTTTGAATGTGTCTTTATAAGCGCCAGACCAATTTATATACATCATACCGCTATTATCAATAGGTATCCGAATAGGATATTTTATTTTTTTAGTTTGAGTGGGCGATATAGATATTACGCTGTCGCCTGTAGAAAATTCTAAATATTTTCCGGGATTGAGAGCGATACTGTCAATCGGGCAATTATAATAATTAGCAGCCATTAAAGTTATAAATGAAGGATAGATTTTATCGTCATAATTTATAGCCATTGAATATTTTCTTATGATACCGTCTGCATCAGAAAATATGCGGTTATAGCCGACGCCTTTAACTGCAAGATTGAGAGATTTCAGCGGCGGAATAAAATCAATAGCGATTGTTAATTTATCTTTATTTATCGCATTTTTAATAACAAATCTATCCATTGAATTTATATTTTCTTGACGGTCTGATAATATATCCTTCTTCTTCTCTTCTGTTAATAATTTCAGATTATTATATGACAGTTCAATTTCAGGAACATAAAAATTACTTACTAAAAAAATGTTCGGATAATAATTTATCGCTGTTAAAAATTCTTTATTTTTATTTTCAATTGCTCCGACTATTGTAAGCGTATCGTGATTATTTATAATATAACTTTGAATATTATTTTTTAATAATCCGGCGGCGTCATTTGATAAATAGACATTACTTTCGCGGTTGAAATTAATATCTACAAAAGCGCAAGATTTGGCTGAATAATAATTAGCAGCATCTATAATTATTTTTAATTTATCCCACGACCACGGCCAGCGGCCTACTTGTTCAATTGCCGCATCGTCTATAATTATATTCAATATTTCTTCGGAAATCACAGGTTTTTTGAATATTCTATTTGTATAACGGCTGTCTAATGTGATATATTCAAGCGTTTCAAAAGCGTTAAAAAGCCAAAGAATAAATATCAATAGAATAATGCCGCTCGAAATAAATATTGTTTTATACAAAATATTTTTAGTTTTTTTATCTGCCATTTTGTTTTCCTTAATACAAAAATAAAATTATTTTTTCGTTTGTATAAATTCGCCTTGCCAATTATCAGCAGGCGGATTAACTTTCAATACTTTCGTGCGTTCAAGCAAAGTAATAGCCGGCTGGTCGTCCGGTAAAATTTTCAAACACTCTTCAAAACCAGCGATAGCTTCGTCCCACTGACGATTATAATATTTTTCCATAGACTGCTCGTAAATATCGCGCACTTTGCGTTTCGCTTCTGTAATGCTTCCTATTTCCGCCATCATATTACGGTATTCTTGCGGCTCTAATTTTATTTTATCAAAAAATTCTTGCACTGAATTTCTATATTGTTCAGATAATTTGTCGTATTCTGCAATAAATAAATCTAATTCTGCCACGCTGTTATCATAATTAAATTTCGACATATATTCTTTTGTTCGGCTGTATGCCAACAATAATAATTCATTTATATTTTCTTTTAATTCGATTTTTTCTTTGAAATTATTGAGTTTGTTTTCAAATAATTGAACATTGAAAAATTCTTCTATTTTATTAGTATCGGTTTTTAATTGGTCTAATAATGGTTTTATGACTTTATCCAACCAATCTTCAAACAATTTCGAATAATCAGAAATCTTTTGATGAGTATAAGTAATATTGTATTTCTCAATAACTTTATTTAATTCTTGATACAATTCCAAAAATACAATTTTATTATGCAACTCAAAAATATTAGCATTTAACACTAATTGCGATTCAAAAAACTCTCTGAATCTTTTAATAAGCGGATGACTGAAATCTTTTTCCATATCCTGCCAAAATTTATGATAACCGAATACTTTAGCGGCAGGCGCGAAACGCCAGCGCGTCAATAATGATTCAGGCACTGGTTTATTTGCTAATAATTTTAGATATTGTTCTTTATTCCATCCCAAAACTTCATAAATTTGCGTAGGCGTGGTTTTTCCCTTTAATAACAATTTATCTAATTTACGAAGTTCTACAAAATCTTTAATTTTATAATAAGTCGCGCCGCCTGTAATTACGCGTGTATTATAAATTATATTTGCCGGCATAAAACGCGCCGCGACATTCACAGCATCGCCCATAACTGTATATTGCATTTTCTTTTCAGAGCCCATATTGCCGGCAGACACATACCCAAAATTCAAACCCAAAGTCGTATAGACATTAGCGGCATAATTCGCATATATATAATATTGAAATGCTTTAACATCTAATTGATGCTCAACCGCGGCATAAGCGCATTTCCACGGATTGTCCGGATCTGCGATAGGCACGCCAAAATCAGCCATTATAATATGACCTTCGTATTTATCTATATAACCGTCATAATCCATAATAATTTCGCTTACCGGCGTAAGATAAAAACTTAAAATTTTAGTGAGATTTTCAGGAGCAACAGTAGCGGCGACATTGGCAAAACCGTTAACCATAGAAAATGACATTGTCGCTGGCATACGCTCGCCTTTTAAAGAAAGCAAATCTGGATTGTCTTCCATTACTTTCAATACTGCCGGCGAGACCATCGTAGAAAAAATATTCCTGATTTTTTTGCGTTCAGCAGAACTTTGCAAAAATTTATAAAGCGCAATAATAAGATAAGTCAAATATATCGAAATCATCGGTGTGACAAATGACAGCCAAGTATTGAATTTCGTCCAGCCGGTCCATATTAAAAGCGTATATAAAATACTAATAATAATCGCGGCGATTGAACCCGATAAAGCATTTAACCGCATACTCAATATAGCAATAATAAACGCTAAAATTATCGGCGTTAAATATTTATACCATACAGGCGTAAAATATAGCGGCTGACGCGTAAGTAATAAATTCAAAGCATTAGTATGCAGCGCAACCATCGGACAATTTTGTTCAAACGGCATAGGATTCAAATCTATCGTGCCTATACCTGTCAAACCAATCATTAATATTTTATTTTCTAAATAAATTGGAGAAACCTTAATCTCTTTGCCGTTTTCAAGTATGGTCTGCTTTTCAGGAAAATAAAACGGCTTCGCATCTTTTATTCTATTCTGTTTATTAAACCACATTATATTTTCAAATATTTCGCGCGCCTGCTCTTCTGATAAATTCTGGTTATTAGCGGCATTGTATAATTCAGAAAAATTTAATTCGCTATTTTTTTCTAATTTGCTAAGCATATCAACTGAAAATTTTACAGAGCCATAGACTTCGTCAAATACATTAAGGACACTTTCAATTTTTATTTTTGATTTGATTTGCTCTGGATTTTCATTTTTCAAAATACACGGCTCTATACAATGCGCTAATGCGATTTTCGCTGATATTTTGTCTATATCCTGCGCTTCTACTAATTGCTCGTGTATTAAAAAATTTCTGATATTTGAATAAATAATATCTAAATATTCAAGGTCAGCAGGCGCGCTTTTACAAAGTTCTTTGCTTTTTATATGAGCATAATAATATGCTATTGTCTTAAAAGAAAAATGAAAATATGTATTGTTAAAATGCCCAGCCCAGTTCATCAATATCTGACAATTTTTATCAACAGGCAGCACAATATCCTTTCGCTCATTATTTTCAGAACCGTAAACTAACGCATTTTTTAACTTAATATATTTACCGGGTTGGATTTCAATATCAGTCAATTTAAAATCAAGTATATCAGCAACCATTTTCAATGCAATAGCCGGAAATAAATGATTGTCATAGTGTAGTAATAATGGAAATAACCGCACTGTATAATCTAAATCCTCTACTATCTGCGCAAATCCCACGCCGGCAGATGCGCGCGTAAATCTATACAGCGGCATTACCAAATCAAATGTTTTAAATAGACTTTTTATTACTTCTTTTGATACTGCGGTATCAGGCAATGCTGATTTTTCTATTTCCGCTAATGCTAATTTTTTATCTTCCGGAAAATTTTCACGGTTTGCGCGAACTTTTTTCAGCAATTCTTCTATCGGCAATATCGCTAAATCTTCGCTCGGAAATGACATAAATTTCGCTAAATAAATATTTTTTGCATTATACAAAGATTGCTCAAAATCGCTGTCATAATCTTTAAATGAATTTTCAAGAGTATGTAATAACAAATTTTTATAAATTGTTCTGTCAATAACTGAATAATCGGAAATATTTTTTTGCAGTTCCGGTTTTGTTTCAATTATAAATTTTTTATAATATTCTACTGGCCGCTCTAATATTGATGTCAATAATTCAGGATAAAATACTATATTACTATTTTCTGAAAAAAACACATCATAACCAGCAGCGCGCGAATTATAAAATTTTAAAGTATCTACTAATGCCACTTGACGATTGCGCGGCCAAGGCCAAAAACCAAATAAATCTATGGATTTATCATCATAATCAATATATCCAATATTTGGCGAAGTATAAAGCGTCGGTCTTAATCTAAATCGCAAATCTAATGTCTTTAACTCGGTCTTTTGAATAAACGGTAATAAATCTAACAGCAGTATTATCGCGCTAATAACTAATGCAAATATTACACTTATCAAAAATACATTTGAAGATTTAGTTTTTTTTTTATTTTGTTGTGATGTTTTTGTAGTTGCCATTTTTTTCCATTTTTTTATAAAAATTTTATAAAAATGTATTTTAAAATATTTTTTTAATATTGACAATATTTTTTTATTAAAAATATATTATAGGTGCGCTCTATATTAATTATTAATCTGCAATTAATATCAATTCAATAATTGGCACATTATTATTTTTTATATTTTCGCGCGATATTTCAGAATAAAATATTTTTGTGGTTTGTATATTAAAATTTTTTTGAAGATATTGTTCGAGTTGATTGACTCTGCGTTTAAATAATACTTCTAAATGTGGAAGTTCAAATTCTTCGCGATTAGTAGCAAAATTCAGAATAATCTGAAATTTTTTTATTCCGTTTGTTTGTATTGTTTTATTCACTCCCTCTAACACGCTTACAGCATTGTCATTAATTTTTGCTTCATTAAAATTAAAAGGCAAGAAAAAATAATTTTCAGTGTCTTTAACTTCAAAAATTTTGCCAATAAAACTAAACGGACTAATCAACGTTTTGCCCATTATTCGCCAAAAAACCTTTGAAAATTTAAAATTCATATCATTAATCTTGCCTGTAATTGGTATATCTAATTTCACAATTCCCTGCGAATTACGCAATTTTTTTAATGCGAATTCTAACGGAGCCTCAAAAATATCAGCGACCTTTTTAGGCGTAGGATTATAAAGCAACAGCGAATATTTTGCCGTTAAATCAGCATTTGAAACTTTATGTTCTACCGCAATATCTAATTTTCCTAAATTAAAAATATAACCGATATAATTTTTCAGATACGGATTAAAATTAGGCAAAGATGCATTTTTGAGATTTAATGAAAATATATAATTGTATTTATCGCTATAATCCATTAATAAATCCAGAGCGGCATTGCTATTAACCGCGCTATTTAATTTTGCGCTGAATGACGCGGTTGTATCTATTGCGAGATTATTTATTTCTAAATTTGTTTTGTCTAATGTTGTTAACAGCGTATCGTTATTAATTGTTAAATTTGTTATAAAAGTAGCATTATCCAATTTTATTTTTTTTATAGTTATTTTAGTTTGAATATCCGTCAAAGTAGTTGAAACCGTAGTATCTGGCGCGGCAAAACTATCCGGCTTAATATCAGGAGCAATATTATCATCGCCCGTAAATTTATAAAATAATTTTGTATATAAATGCTCTGAATATATTTCATTTATTGAAATTTTATTTTCGATATTTGAATATGCAATATCCTTTAACTGCAATTGTTTAAAACCGACATTATAATTTCTGCGGTCAAACGATGTATTAATTAAATCTACTGCTCCGCTAAAATTAACAGAATTATTTTTTGAATTATAATAACCGCTAATTTTAAAATTAGTTCTGCCATTATAAATTTTCAGCCCTAAATTTTCTTCAAATTGTTTTTTGAACAGCGTTAAATTTATATTGCCGGCTTCAGAACTGAAATTTATCGAGCCGTCCTGCTGAATATTTAAAGCGCTTAAAAATTTACCGCGCTCTATTGCGCCGGAGATGAATAAATTAATCGTTTTAGTAGTATTTGTTAATTCCGGAATATTAAAATTTATATTTTCAATTTTGAATTTTTCGTTGTTGTAATTTATATTTAATTCAGCGTTGAAGAAATTGATATTTCTTATTTGAAATTGCAATGCGCTGTAATCGCTTGTTGCTGCGGTTTTGGGTTCTAAAAATGCCAAATTGCTTTTTTTGTCTTTGACAATGTAATTTATCTTTAATCCGCTTATCTGCAAATTTTTTATTACTAATCGCCGTTTTGCCAATAAAGTCGCTAAATCCAAATTAAAAAAAACAGTGTCTGCCGATATATCTGATTCATTAGTTTGAGTATTAAATACTTTTATATTGCGCAATTCTATATTGCCATTTGTTATCCCAAATTTTATATCGCCAATTTTTAGTTGTTTAGTATTATCTTCAAAAATATTTTTAAAATAATGAGGCAGTAGTTTTGAAATATACGGTATATCGCTGATTGCTGACAGCGCAAAGAATATTATTATCACAAGTATTTTTTTTGCAAAGATTCCAAAATTCATCTTTATACATTATTAAATAAAATTAGCTAAATTTGTTTCGGCTGACTTTTTTATATAAGACAGCCAAATAAAAAAAATAAAATTTATTTTTTGCCTAATAATCTAAACATATTCTTTTTGTATGCCTCTACGCCCGGCTGGTCAAATGGATTAACTTCTAATAAATATCCGCTAATAGCGCAAGCGCGTTCAAAAAAATACAATAATTGTCCTAAATAATATTCATTTAATTCTGGCAATGAAATTTTTAAGTTCGGCACATTGCCGTCTGTATGCGCTTCTATTGTGCCTTGCATTGCTTTGGAATTAACATAATCAACTTGTTTGCCAGCAATATAATTTAATTCGTCAAGGTCATTTTCAGCAAATGGTATTTTCAAATCTAAGTTAGTTTTTTCAATTTCCAAAACTGTCTCAAAAATATTACGAACGCCATCTTGTATCCATTGTCCCATAGAATGTAAATCAGTTGTAAAATCGCAAGATGCTGGATATAACGCCTTGCCCTGCTTGCCTTCGCTTTCGCCGTAGAGTTGTTTCCACCATTCTGCAATATAATGCAATTCAGGATTATAATTTACAAGTATTTCAATCGCTTTATTATATTTGGAATACAGCAAATAACGCGCTGCTGCATATTGCATTGCTATATTTTTTTCAGGCGCAGCAGTATCTAATATTTTTTTCATATCGCTTGCGCCTTTTAATATTTTTTTTATATCTATGCCTGCAACAGCAATAGGCAATAATCCAACAGCGGTTAATACTGAAAATCTACCGCCGACATCTTCGGGAATAATAAACGAACGCCAGCCAGCAGTATCAGCCATTTTTCGCAGCGCGCCTTTTTTTTCATCTGTCGTAGCGATTATATATTTTTGGGAGTTTTTTTTGTATTTTTTCTCTATTAAATTTTGAACTATTCTAAAAGCAATCGCCGGCTCTGTTGTTGTGCCGGATTTAGATATTACATTAACATAAATATTCTTTTTTGATTGAAGAATATTTAATAACTCTGATAAATATCTGCCTGATATATTATTGCCTGCAAAAAATATTTGCGGTTTGTGTGTTAATAAATTGAATACTCCGCACATCGCTTCAATTACTGCTTTTGCTCCTAAATACGAACCGCCAATACCAATACACACAAACGCATCGGAATTTTTACGAATTTCTTCGGCAACTGCGCAAATCTGATTTATTTCTTTTGAACTTATATTTATCGGCAAATCATACCATCCCAAAAATTCTGCACCTGCGCCTCTTTTCGTTTTTACTAAATTATCCAATTTCACTAATTGCTTTGATAATTTTTTTAACTCGCTTTCTTTGATTAATAAACTATTGGAATAATCGAATTTTATACTTTTCATTTTTTGTCCCTCCGCAAAAATAATAATATTTTTTTTATTTTATTTTGTATCCATATTTTTTTCAAGCAATATTTTTGCAAAACTTTTTAGAAATCACAATCGCAGCCCGTAATATTGTTCAAAAAAAATCATGCGATATTAACGATTATCTTTTCTTTGCGGCTTTATTATTGCCTTCTGTCTTCGCTATTTTTTTTTTTAACACAGATACGATGAACTTATAAAAATTTAAAATATTTTATCTATTATTTTTTTACTCTGTGGATTTTGTATCTCTTTGAGATAAATGCCCGGACAAAAAAACGCCAAAGGTTTGCGCCTACTGCTATTATTTTTCAGATGTTTCCCAGCTGCGGGAGCATATTTGTCAGTCAAGATAGCCAACATACAATAAATAAGGAAATTAAAAAAATAAAATTGGCTGCCCCGCAAGGATTTGAACCTCGACAAACGGAGTCAGAGTCCGTCGTGCTACCGTTACACAACGGGGCAAAAATTTTAGAAAAAAATTATATTAAATTATACTACTAAAATCTAATGCTTGTCAAGATTTTTTTTATATAGTCGGCAATAAAATTTTTATTGTTGTCCCTTGATTTTTTTGCGAATGCACTTTTATTTGCCCGCCTAATTTTTCAACCTGCTCTTTCACAGCGCTTAATCCTACGCCGCGACCTGAAATTTCAGATACTTCTGTTTTTGTCGATATGCCGTCATCGAAAATATGCATATACAAATCATAATCAGACATTTGATAGACGGCATTTCTGTCAAAATTATTATCAATTAATTTTTGTCTGATTTTTTCTAAATCAATACCTTTGCCGTCATCGCTAATTTCAAAAACAAAATACTTTTTATTTTCCAATACAATTTCATTTAATAAAATAGAAACTTTGCCTTTTGCAGGTTTTCCTGATTTTTTTCGAATATCAGGCGTTTCTATTCCGTGATCAACAGCGTTTCTAATAAGATGAACAAATGTATCGATAACGCTGCGTAAACTATAATAATCAATATGTAAATCCTCATTTGAAATTTCAATTGGTTCTATTTGTTTGCCTAAATGTTCAGCTAATTGTTGAGCATTGACTATAAATCTTTTCAATATATGTTTTATTGATATTTTCTTTATATCTTGAAGTTTTTCTATAATGAATTCTTTTTCTTTTTCAAATAAATTCAAACGAGCGAGCACATCAATTATATTATTCAATGTACTTTCCGGCACTTCAAAAATCTTTTCGTCTTTGAATATCTCATCTTTTGACAAGAAATCACTGATGATATCTAATGATTCATTAAAAGCAATATATAAATCGTCTAAATAATTATTTAGTTTATTAATATCTACTTGCTCTTTGTGATTATGCGTTAAATTATACAAATAATCTTCCATTGTATGCGCAACAGAGACTACTCGTGTCAAATTATAAAACGACGCATTGCCTTTGATAGTATGCACTAATCTAAAAATATATTTTATTTTTTCAGCGTCAATATTATTTTGCTCAATATTTTTTCGGATTTTATTTAAAATATTATTCAGGTCTTTAATAAAAATAATAAAACTTTTTTTATCAAGCGCAACCTTAACGATAAATTTATTGCGTTCTTCTTCAAATTTTGCGCGCTCTTCCAATTTTTTTTCAAGAGTAATATCAGTGACAATAAGCATTATTTTTTTTATGTTATTATTAGTAAGCAACACATATTTAAAAGACAAAATTTTATTATTAAATTGAAATTCTTGCGGCAATAATCTAAATATAGTCGGATTATTAGTTAAAAACACAGTATTAAAGCCCTCGTAAAACAAATACAATTTTAAAGTTTTAGGAATAGCCGCTAAATTATCTTTATATTTTTTCCAATCATCTGGAAACAATAATTCTAAAATATTCATATTTTCAATAGGTTTACCAAACAATTCAAGGCATTGTTTTGAATATTCTTTATATATAATCAACTGCTCATTAAAACTCAAAAAACCTTGACCGGCATTATCAAGCAAATCAGTTATTGCCTGCGTGCGCTCTATTACTTTCCTATCTAGCATCTCTATATGCTCTTTTATTTTTTGACGCATTATTTCAAAACTATGCGCTAAATCACCGATTTCGTCTTTGTTTTTAATATCAATTTTTTCTGATAGATTACCGGATGCTATCTTCTGCGCTGAAATAGTGAATTTTTTTATTGGTCTAACCATTAAATTAGTAATAAAAGTCGATATAACCAAAGCAATAATCAAACAGCCGCCAAAAATAAAAAGAATCAAACGATTAAATGATTTTATATTTTCATACATTTCATCTAACGAAAAGAAAATCTGTATATCGCCTTTTAATTCATCTCCCAATTTTATTTGATAATTATAATGAAAAAACTTTTCAGAAAAACCAACAGACGCTTTATCAAATTTTTCTTCGGCAAATTCTTCGGTTTTGACATATAAAACATTCATCATCCCTAACCGCGTATTTTCTCTGATTCTAACAGCAATAATGCGTTGTTCATTAGTCATAATTGCTTTCACAATTTTTCCGACTTCTTGATATTCGTTTTCCATTAATAATGACAAAATGCGCTCACCGATAGTTTGCGCGATAAATTCAGTGGTGCGCGCAGCGTTTTTTCTATAAGATTTATTTTCGCGATATATAACTGCGCCTGATAAAATTACTGTTGTAATAATAACAACAGTCAATGCAAATAACATCAATTTAAAACTAATGCTATTCAAAAATTTCTTCATTTTTTCTTCTTACCTTTTGAATTAATTTTTCTAATGCTTTGTATTCGTTTGCATTCGCTTCAATAAATTTCTGGATGCCTAATTTTTCTAAAATTTTTTTATCATCAATATTTAAAAGCAAATTTTGCAATTTAGAAGCATTCGCATTTACATATTGCTCTGTTCCTATTACACAAATCGGTTCAAATGGCACTGTTTCTGATTTTGCAATTATTTTAATTTGTTCAGCTTCTTCTTTTGGCAATAATGTAAAATACGCATCTTCAAAAGTTGCGCCTGCATCAAATTTACCTAATTGCACAGATTTAACTATATTGCCGTAATGTCTTAAAAAATTTTTATCGCTAACCTCTGCGATTTTTATATTTTGATTTTCGAGCATAGCGAGCGGAAGAATAAAGCCGGCTGTGCTTTTAGGATCTAAAAATGCGATTTTCTTATTTTCTAAATCTTTTAGAGAATTTATATTATTATCTTTTCTTGCTATTATATCGCATTGTAAATATGATTTATTTCGCCTGAATACTTTTGCAATCGGTGCGCACAACAAATTTGTATTTTTTAATTTTTCAATGGCGCCGATATAACTTACAGAGCCAAACCAAGCAATTTGTATTTCGCCGAATATAATACCGTCTATCATTTTAGAATAATTAGGATAAAATTTCAATTCTATCTTTTTTCCTAATTTTTCTGATAGATAATCAAGCAGCGGCTGATGGGTATTATACATTTCACGCACATCGGCAAACGGCACTCTACCAAACATCAAAACATCTGATTTTTTTTTGCTTTTTTCTTCTGTTGCCACTGACGAAAAATCAAAATATTCATTAGATTTAATATTCTCTTTATTTTTTTTTAATTCCGGATTGATTTCATAAAAAAAAACATCTATTTTTTTTTCATTAGAAGTTTTAGATATTATTTTATCGCCGCTCTCATAACAAGAACAAAAAAAAATCATAAAAATAAAACAAAATAATTTTAACATAATTCATTAATAGAATGTCTGTATTTTTTCTTGCGCTAATTTTTCGCGAAGTTTGACAATCGTATCAATTTGTATTTGGCGAACGCGCTCTCTGCTCAGATTCAGCGCTTCGCCTATTTCTTGAAGTGTTCTTTTAGGATTATTATTCAAACCAAATCTATGGATTATTATATATTTTTCGATTTCTGAAAAATCAGATAATATTTTATTTATATAAGCGTTAAAGTCTTTTAAATAAATATCATTAAATGTTTTTTGCGCCTCTTCATCTTCTATTAAATCGCCGATAGAACTTTCATCATTAGGCGTAGGCGTATCAAGCGAACTAATATCTTGCGATACATTCATTAACTGTATAACTTTCATTACAGGCATATCCATTTCTTTTGCTATTTCTTCAATAGTTGGCGCTCGGCCTAATTCAAATGATAATTTGGCATTAATTTTTT
>JAKPEO010000065.1 GCA_029551925.1 bacterium | reverse complement strand
TATTTTCAGGAATAATTTTAGACCGCTTCGGCATTCGATTTACAGGTAAACTTGCCTCTGCATTGATGTTGCTCGGTGCTATGTTAAATTTGTATGCACTCACACTATATTTTATCAATGGTGGTCTCGGAAATGCCTTTTTCAATTCATTTTTAAGCACTTTTCCAAATTCTGCAAAACTTTCTATCTTAGGCAAAATCATTTTCAGCATTGGGCTCGAAATGGCGAGCATAACATTCATTAAAACGCTTGCAAAATGGTTTTCCTTCAATAACTTAGCATTATCGTTTGGTTTGTTAATTTTAATTTCTCGGGTTGGAACATCGTTTGCTTTGTTTTTCTCATCAGATTTCGCAGATTTTATAATTACAGAAAATGGAGCAATTAAAGGTCATATACTTAACTCTATGATTTTTTCATTAGCATTAATTATTATAGGTTCCCTTGCGTTTTATACTTTCAATTTATATGACAAAAAATATGAAAATTTTAATGTCCAAAACTCAATAAAAAATAATGAATTTAAAATAAAAGATTACTTGCACTTATTTAAAAACAAATCCATAATATATACTGCAATTTTATATGGTTTATTTTTCACGGGAGTTTTTGGTTTTTATAATTTTGTTGCTTCTAACCTATTGATAAATATAAATATTACGCAAGATACTACAAATTTTATTATTGCGATATTTCCGCTTGGTACTGTAATCTTATCTCCATTATTTGGCAATTATTTCGATAAAAGTGGGAAAAGCACCAGAATTATCCTATACGCCTCGATAATATTAACATTTGCATTTATAATAATAATTGTGTTCCCAACATCAATACCAATTCTTTACACTTCATTAACGTTAGTTGCCCTTTCGTTTTCTGTAATACCTGGAATATTATTACCATCCGCTGTAAAAATCATTGATAATAATTATTTAGGGCGGACATTTGCCGTATTTTTTTGGTCAAAAAATATTGGAATTATTCTAATTGCTATTTTGACAAATTATTTATTCACCATATCCAACCCGTCACTCTCTGAAATGGTTTCCAATGGCGAAGAACCTCTTTCAATTAACTACAACTTGACTTTTACAGTCTTTTTCCTAATTGGTATTTTTACTATTTTATTTGCCTATCTTTTAGAAAAAGAGAAAATAAATT
>JAKPEO010000031.1 GCA_029551925.1 bacterium | reverse complement strand
TTTATCTTTTCTATTATTTCATCGTTTACTGCATTCTGAGAAGTATTATTTTTTCTATTATTTATTATAACCTTAGCAATAAAATCATTATTATTAATTAAAAAATTCAAAAACACGCCTGTTTTAAATTTCGCTTCTGGTTTGGCAGATGCCGCTTCAGATTTTTGTATCAATGGCGCAAATATATTTTTATAGTTGTAGATTTCGCTATTATCTGATATTATTGCGGTATAAGTATATTTAATATTTGTGATCGAATAGATAAAATATACTATACTTAATAATATAAATACTATCAGAAATGGCGTTATTTGCCGCTTAATAATTCTATAAAGCGAATATTCCATATCTTTTGACAGTCTCAATATGTTACCATCATCCCATTATAATTATAAAAAATTCCTCCCACGCATTTATTTTGGTTCACTCTATCTTATAAAAATAAAATTATATATAAAAACAAAAAAAAATAAATATTTTTTTTTGTTTTGCGCGTTGTAATTTTTAGATTATTGTTTTGGATTTACAGAAAGAAACTGAAGTAAAAAAAATATTAGAAGATTATAAAATGTCTAATAAATTTGAAATTGTCAAAAACTGATATGACTGGATATACATTCAGCGATAGAATAATTTATAATTCGTAGTCAATATTGAATTTTATTGATAATGACGGCAATATTTTAAAACTGTATTGGATAAATACAAGTTCAAATGATTTAATTGGAAAATCAGTATTAGAACAAAAAAAGGCTGTATGTGATGATATTGATATACTTTACAAAGGCAGCGCAGTAAAAACAGAATTAGACGAAAATATTGTATTTAAAAGTTTACGAACAAAAAAATAATTATATAGTTTTTTATTTTTCAGCGGATATTTTCGAATAAAAACAAGATTAACAGACAACAAATACTAACTCGAACTAACAAATAAATTACGAAGTGAAATGAGGTTTTAAAAATTTAATTGAAGGATGGTTTACAAAAAAATTTGAAATTGTGCGGCATAATAGAATACTCAAAGCGCTGCTTGACGGAGATAATATAAAAATATTTTCAATCATAAATTCAAAAATATTTGATATCAGCATTTTCATATTTTAATTTAAGTGGCAATCAGCCGGAAAAAGTACATCAAGCATTTATGT
>JAKPEO010000059.1 GCA_029551925.1 bacterium | reverse complement strand
AATTTTCTATAAAAAACTCAAAAATATTAACTTAATTAATTTAAAAATGCAATAAAAAAATTTTTTTCAATACTTGACTTTTTTTTTTAGTTCAATATAATTAATTTCGGTTTTTGAAAATTTATAAGTGCGCCCATAGCTCAACTGGATAGAGTATCTGGCTACGGACCAGAAGGTTAGAGGTTCGACTCCTCTTGGGCGTGCTTAATTAAAAAAATATGGCATCTAACAAATCAAAAAATTAAGGATTGAATTAAACAAACGCCCTTATTTTTTTGATTTTTTATAATATAATTATTCATTAACAAAGATAATTTTCATTATCGCTTATCGTCATTTTGATTAGTTGTTAGTTTGCCGTATTTTGGGTTTCAAGAAAATAATAATTTGAGGCGGCTTGTGTCTGAAATAATTTTTAATGATAAGTTGTTCAAATATGAATTAAAAAATCTAATCAAAGACGATGCTAAATACAATTTATGGATTGCCCCGCTAATTTTAGAATTAAAAAACAACACATTAACTATTACAGTTGAAAACACATTATTCAAAAATAAAATCAATGAATTATACAAAACTTATTTTTACAGCGCCGCTAAATTATTAAATTATAAAATTGAAAAAATAGAATTTCACATCGCAGCTAATGAAAACAATCAAAATGCAATATATAAAAATAGAATATATTCTAATAATTTTTCTGCGCAGCGCGAATTATTTTATACTAACCAAATAAGCATCAAATTAAATCCGAAATTTGAATTTGATAATTTTATAATTGACGATTCTAATAAAGTAGCGTATAAAAATGCTATTATAGTCGCGAAAAATTTAGGACAATTATTCAATCCATTTATTTTATACGGTGAAGAAGGCGCGGGCAAATCGCATTTAGCACAATCTATCGCAAAACACATATTATCAGTGCAGCCGCAAATAAATCTTAAATATTTTGACGCTAATTTTTTTAAAGACTTATATCTTAATGCTCTGCGCAGAAATTCACAACTCGAATTTCGCGAGCGGTTCCGCAATGCAGATATTTTCATTATCGAAAATATTGAAGAATTAGAGGGCTGCTTCAGCGTGCAGGAAGAATTATTCCACATATACAATAATCTGATACAAAAAAACAATCAGTTAATTATAACATCGTCAATAAATCCTTTGAAATTAGTAGATTTTATGCCGCGGCTCATCAATAGATTCAGCACAGGGCTTTCGCTTGAAATTCAAAAGCCGTCGAATAATTTAAAAATTAAATTTATAAAAAATAAACTCGAAGATTGCGAATTATTTTTACACGACGATTTGATTAATTATTTTTTAGAGCAATGCGGCAATGCTTCTCTAAAAAAAATAGATGTGGCTTTAAATAAACTCATTGCATATCTATCAGTCACTAAAAAAAATATAAATAAAATCACTATTGACGAAGTATTCTCTAAAATTTCTAATATTCCGCAGGCAATAACAATAAACGATATTCAAACTTCGGTCTCGCAATATTTCAATATCCAGATAGATTTAATGAAAACCAAAATCCGCAAGCAGGATATTCTGTTGCCTAAATATATTGCTATTTATTTAACTCGCGAACTTACCAATTTCAGTTTGCAAAAAATTTCTAATGACTTCGGAAAAATTGATAAGTCAACAATTAATCACGCTTGCAAAAAAATCAAAAATCTAATTGCCACAAATGACGATAAAGTTTGCAGAGTAGTAAAAGACCTGACAAATCTAATATGCAGTAAATCATAAAAATCACAACATAAATGAAAAAAAAAATTATCTGGTTCTTTTTGAGTTTTTTGATAGTGTTTAATTTAATAATGATTTTATCGGTTTTTACATTAGTGCGGCCAGTCTATAAATCAGCAAATGACTCAGCTATTATAAAAGCATTAAAAAAAATTATGCCTACACGCAATTTAGAGATTTCATTAAATGACCTGAAACATACAAAAATCTATTTAAAAACATCGGACAATGTAAAAATTGAAACTATGATTTTTGCCGATACAGAAGAACTAATTAATATTGATAATAAATTTGATACGCCGATCATTATTTTTTTACACGGCTATGGCCATCCTGTTAACGCTTCGGAAAAAAAACGCATACAATTTTTGCGGAAGCATCGCGCGCCTGTCATCGCTCCGCATTTTCGCGGATATTCTGAAAGCGGCGGCATTTATACTTATGTTGGTGTGCGCGAATTTACAGAAGTTCAAACGCTCTTGCGATTTATTGCCTCAAATTATCCAAACAAAAAAATAATTATTTTTGGCATATCAATGGGCGCGGCCGCCGGATTAAAAGCGCTTTATAATTTTCAAGAGCAATCGCTAACAATTCCGAATCTCTGCGGATTAATAATCGAGGGCTGTTATTTTTCATTAGAAAATGCGGTAGAAAACAGATTAAAAATTCAAAAACTACCGACTGCATTAATACACTTTTTAAAATTTTGGGCGTCGATAATTTTTAATCTTGATGTTAATGCAAATACCCCATTTAAATATGCTAATATTATTGATAATCCAGTATTATTTTTAGCCGGCACCAATGATTTCAAAACCGACCCGCTAAAAATGCGCGCATTATTTTCGCTATTCAAAAATCAATATAAATATATAGAAATATCAAACGCTGAACATCACAATGTCTATGAAATAAATCCGAAATTATATGAAAAAGAAGTAATTGATTTTATTTTAAAAATTAAGTAAAATGTTTTTTCTATGACGCGCAATATAAAAATTTGGTTTATCGGCGATATATTCGGCAGATCCGGCAGAAATATAATCGCAAAATATTTTAAAAAAACATTAACAGAACAAAGCATAGATTTTGTAATAGCAAACGGCGAAAATTCCGCGGGCGGACTCGGTATAACTCCTGAAATAGCAGATGATTTTTTTAAATTAGGAATAGATGTAATCACTTCTGGAAATCATATATGGAGCAAAAAAGAAATTTATCAGTATCTTAATAATAACAAAAAAATTATCAGACCTGCAAATTATCCGGACGGCGTGCCTGGCAGCGGTTTTACCATTATTACACAATCTCATTATAAAATTGCTGTTGTAAATTTATTAGGAAAAGTTTTTATTTCAGACGCCGATTGTCCATTCAGAAAATTTGATGACATATTTACCAAAATAAAAAATCAGACAAATATTATTATTGTTGATTTTCACGCTGAGGCGACCTCTGAAAAAGTTGCATTCGCTTATTTTACAGCATCTCGCGTTAGCGCTGTTATTGGTACGCACACTCATATTCAAACTAATGACTGCAGAATTTTGAATAATCATACGGCATTTATAACAGATGTCGGAATGACAGGACCGTATGATAATTCAGTTATCGGTGTAGATAAAGATATTGTAATAAAAAAATTTCTTACTGCGATGCCAAATAAATTCGAGCCGGCAAAAAGTAGATTTTCACAATTAAATTCTGTAATTTTGACTATTAACACTGAAACAGGCGCAAGTTTAAAAATTGAACATTTCAATATTTTAGATGAAAATAAATAATTAAAATTTAAGGGCTAAATTGGATGAGCGCATTAATATTAAATGGAATTGAAGTAAGCATACAAATAGAACAGAAATTAAAAGAAAAAATCATAAAATTAAAACAAAAAAATATCATTCCCGGATTGGCGGTAATACTCGTTGGAGATGATAAACCATCTCAAACTTATGTCAATCTAAAACACAAAAAATGCGAAGAATTAGGGATTTTTTCTAAAATTTATAAATTCGATGAAAATATCGAAGAACAAGAAATTATCAATCTTATTCAAACTCTGAATAATGACGATAAAATAAATGGGATACTTTTGCAATTGCCTCTGCCAAAAAAATTCGATGTTTCAAAAATCACAGACGCTATATCATATTTGAAAGATGTTGACGGTTTTCATCCTTTAAATTTTGGATATCTTGCTCTTAATAGACCGCTATTTATTCCGTGCACTCCTTATGGCGTGATTAAATTATTAGAACATTATAAAATCAATGTAACAGGCAAAAACGCTGTG
Source organism: bacterium (assembly GCA_029551925.1). Lineage (GTDB taxonomy): Bacteria > JAGOBX01 > JAGOBX01 > JAGOBX01 > JAGOBX01 > JAKPEO01. Next base: position 7,385 of record JAKPEO010000059.1, on the reverse strand, counting down.
ATTGTCGGATGCAGCAATATTGTCGGTAAGCCAATGGGCTTGTTATTGCAATTCTGCGAAACTGCAACTTGTACAATTTGCCATATATTAACAAAAAATCTAAAAGAAAAAACGCGCGAAGCAGAAATATTAATATCAGCCGCAGGCAAACCAAATTTAATAACCGCTGATATGGTCAAAGAAAATGCGATTGTCATTGATATTGGTTTTAATGTCACAGAATGTCAAGACAACAAAGGCAATATAATCAGAAAAGTTTGCGGAGATGTTGATTTTGAGAATGTAAAAAATATCGCGCAAGCGATTACGCCTGTGCCCGGCGGCGTGGGTCCGATGACTATCACTATGCTGATGTATAATACTATAAAATCCGCAGAATTATCAGCATCAGCCGGTGCCGAATAATCTGTCGCCCGCGTCTCCTAATCCCGGCACAATATAGCCCTTTTTATTGAGTTTTTCATCTATAAACGCAGTATATACATCAATATCAGGATGTTCCTTATTAAATACTTTAAAGCCCTCCGGACAAGATATTAAACATACAAACTTTATATCCGCACCGCCGCGTTCTTTGATTATCTCAATGCTTTTAGCGGCGCTGTGCCCTGTCGCAAGCATCGGGTCTATAACAAGTGTCAGCGCTTTATTGATATTTTTTGGAAGTTTACAAAAATATTCTACCGGTCTTAATGTTTTTTCATCGCGATATATGCCTATATGTCCAACAGACGCCATTGGTATTAAATTTAATATGCCGTCAGCCATAATCAAACCAGCGCGCAAAATAGGCACGATTGCAATCGGTTTAGCCAATTTATATCCTATTGTTTTACCGAGCGGCGTCTCAATTTCATTTGTGCATAATTTTACATCTCTTGTAATTTCATAAGCCATCAACGCAGATAGTTCATTTAATAATTCTCTAAATAATTTATTATCTGTTTTTTTATTACGCATTATAGTCAATTTCTGCAATATCAACGGATGCTTGACTATCTTCAATCGCGGATTCATTAATGCTTCTTTCACTTCAATACTCCTATATACGGCAAATTTCTATATTTTTGATTAAAATCCAAACCATAACCAACTACAAATTCATTCGGCACAACAAAGCCGCAATAATCAAGTTTCACTTCTACTATTCTTCGCGACGGCTTATCTAAAAAAGCCGCTATTTTCAATGATTTCGGCTGATATTTTTGTATTTCTTCTACTAATTTTGCAAAAGTATGACCTGTATCAAGTATATCGTCTATCAATAATATATCGCGATTTTTTAAAACGCTATCAGGTTTTTTCAAAATTTTTACAGTGCCGGTAGTGTCCATTTCTTGATAACTTTTAACCCAAAAAAAATCAACTTCAAGCGGCAAATCTATTTTTCTTATCAAATCGCATACAAACATTATTGAGCCGCGCAATACGCATATTACTACTAAATCTTTATTTTCATAATCTTTTGTAATTTTTTTTGCAAGTTCCTTAATTTTGGAATTTATCTGTTTTTCGCTTATCAATACTTTTTTTATTTCGTTTTTACAATATTTCAATTTCATTTATTTTCGCCCCGCTAATTTAAAATAATCTATAATTTTAGTTGATATTTCGTCTATCGACAAATTATCAACTGCCACAATATAATCACAAAGATAATATTTTTCTTCGCGTAATGCAAGTAATTTTTTTATTTTCGCAAACATTTCGTCAAATGTCAGTCCTTTTAATAATGGTCGCGTTTCCGGATTTGCGCGTTTTATAATAGTTTCGATACTCGCTTTTAAATATACTAATTTACCAGTATTTTTCATAATTTCAATATTTTCTTCCTTAATGATTATACCGCCGCCAGTAGATATAATAGTATCATCTATTTTTTGCGCTGATAATTCCAGTAAAATACCTGTTTCCAATTTTCTAAAATAATTTTCACCGCTGGCTGCAAATATTTCTGTTATCCGCTTATTTTCTTTTTGTTCGATTAATTCGTCAGTATCTAAAAAATTATAATTCAATTTTTCCGCAAGTTTTTTGCCGATTGTTGTTTTACCAGCGCCCATAAACCCGCATAAATAAATATTCATAAAATTATATCCCTTAAAAAATATGCGGCTGATTTTTATGAATGTGCGAATGTGCGCACATTCGCACATTCATTTTTTATTTTATCTTATCACCGCAAATTTTCCGCGTTTTGTAAGAGTCTTACCGCTGCTGTCACGACATTCTAAAATATACAAATATACGCCTGACGCTACTCTTCGGCCCTTGCCATTTCGCAAATTCCAAGTATATTCGCTGCCAGACAGCGGCGCGGTTATCTCTATTACTTTTTCGCCGCTTATATCATAAATTTTCAGCGTTATATCGCTCGCATTTTCTGCGCGAAATTTAAGATTTTCGCCGTGCTGCGATACTATTATCGGATTTGGATAAACATATACACTGTCTGCATTAAGCACTGCAAACATCAGCGGTGCATATTCTTTATCTCCTATTTTTATTTTGAAATTACGCTGTGTGCGTTTATTACCTGTCATTATAATGTATTCGCTTTGCACTGACATATCTATTATTTCGCCGCTCTGCAAATCTTGCAAATACGCAACATAATTTTCAGGTAAATTTTCAATATTCTCCCATCTTACCGTAATTTTCGTGTTTTTCATATCGCTGCTCAAGACCGCATCCCATTCGCCATATTTGTCAAACTGTGCGCGATAATCTGTCGCATATTTTTTATTGCCACTCACTGCACCTTCTGATACTTTTCCAACAAAACTTAATTCGGCATAATTGGCAATTACAGGTGCTTTGTATTTATCAAGTTTATCATTCGTTTCTGATGCGTCTTCTACTACTCCAATATAATTCTGGTCATCAAATGTTTCGTTAGTATGAACTAAAAATTTTATCTGCCAATTCTGCGGACTGCCGCGCCTCGGCGCAAATCTGTTCGGCGCTCTATCTAAATAACTAATATTCGGCACTGTCGGAATATTGCTGTATCGCAATTCGCAATTTGCATTAGCATAAATCCACCCGCCAAAATACGGTTTTAAATATCCGTCTATATTAGCATTCTCATCAGGTATTCTTATATATCCATAACTTCCAGTATCTGTTCGATTATACATATAAATAGCATTCTGTATCAAGCCCTGCTGTTCAGCGGCGCGCGGCGAAAAATTATTTATCAAACAACTATCCCAATTTATATAGTAATAATACGGATTACCTATTTGATTCCAACCGCGATTTAATTGTATTACAACAGGATTAGTAGATACTGTCCCACTCGGATTAACAATATATGTATCTTCAAAATAATTTTCAAATTTATACCAATATCCGCTACCGCTTGTTAATGTTTGCGCTACTCTGTATTTGCTGCCGAATTCGTCTTCTTCTGCGTTCGGTTCCCATCTATATATCGCGCTGCCGCCAATTGAAGTCAATATTTCATACAGATTGCTATTTGCATATATCGGCGTGAACATCGCCCATCTATTTTTATAAAATTCACATTCTTTTGTCTCAATCTCTACATATTGAGTATCACTGTCGGCATTAATAGCAAATATGTACGATCCAGATTTTGAAGGAACTAATATTCTTATATGCGAGCTATTGCCTATCCTGCTATTAGTAAATATCGGCGCTGTGGAATACGCGCGAGGATATAACATTGATATATTAATAGTATAATTCGATACAGCATTATTATAAGCGTCTTTACAATTCACAATTATCGTATCGCTGTATGTATTAACAGATTGCAATTGATAGGTATTTGCTAATATCTCAATTTTTGCTACATTTGATGGAACAATATTTATTGTCGCTGTCTCTACCGCGCTGTATAATATTCCGTCAAATACTTGCAATTGAATAATATACTCGCCAGACTGCGTAGGTCTAAATGAAATTTGTGGAGTCATTAATCCGGATATTGTCAATGTTGCGCCACTTAATTGTGTCCAAAAATAATACAGAGCATCGCTATCTGGATCGTATGAATTTTGCGCGCTAATAGTAATTGTCTCGCCAGCGCTGCTATTTATTATTGTGTCGCTTAATACTGCAATCGGCGCGCGATTACTTAATTGCATCGCGATTTGTATTGTCTCGCCAGAAGAATAATAACGCAAACCAGCATTTAATATCGGATTATACAACGATTTATTAACATCAAAACTATATGTGTCATACGATAAATTATTAAATACAGCTATACCATTAACATTTGTCAACTGAGTGTCTATTGTTACGCCATTTCTTTTTAATAATACTTCTGCGCCTGATAAATACGCGGAATCTTCTGCCGCTCTTACTACCGTATTTAATCTAAATAACGGATAATAATTTATTGTTAATACTTCGCTGTATTTTATTCTGCCGAAATCGTCAACTAATCGCGCAATAACTGTATCGCCAATACCAGTTAACTGCGCTGTGCCGCTCCAACTGCCGTTTGCGCTCGCAAGCAATGATTGATAACTAATAACGCCATTCAAATAAATTTGGATAGTATCGCCAGTCCTTGTATTTTGCGTAGTCCCAGTTATTGTTATTATTTGAGAATATGTGTCTATATTATTATCAGGCGATACTATGGCAATACTCGGAGTATCATAATAATTAATTGTAATTGTATCATAATTTATACGATTGTATCTGTCTATCAATTTTGCCACTACAATATTAGTTGGTTGATTTAAAACTATATTAAAACTATATCCACCATTTATTGCATTTAGATTTACAATTGATTGAATATTGTCATTAACATAAATTTCAATTGTATCATTAATATTTGTATTTGAAGTATAACCACTAATACTAATTATATTTATTGCTGTCGCGCTGTTGTTTGATGGTGAAATAATGCTTATTGTCGGATTTGCATAATAATTTACCACTATCGTATCATACGCTTTTCTGTCGAATGCGTCTGTTAACATTACCCATACGCTGTCGCCAATACCACTTAATTGCGCTGTGCCGCTCCAACTGCCATTTGCGCTCGTTATTACAACTGTTGTATTAAAATTAGCATTTGTCATTATTGTTATCGCATTACCTGATTGCGTGTTTAATGTTGTTCCGCTTATTGTGATTATTTGTGTATGTGTATCGTAATTTGCCGGCGGAGTATTTATTTTTATCTGCGGCGACGAATAATAATTTACCACTATCGTATCATACGCTTTTCTGCCAAATGCGTCTGTTAAAACCACACTCACACTATCGCCAACGCCAGTTAATTCTGCTGTCCCCAAAAATGAAGCATTTGCATTGTTCAAAATATAAACAGATTGAAATATTTCATTTGTCAATATCTCGACAGTATCACCTATATTGGTATTATTTGTTGTCCCATAAACATTTATTATTTTTATCACAGTATCCGTGTTATCAAGAAGCAATATCTCTATTTCTGGAAATGGCGACAATGTTATCATTACGCTATTTGCAATTGAATCAGAATACCACGATTCATTTGGATATGGTGAATGACTGTCAAACGCTGTTATTCTATAATAATATGTTTCACCTGCATTTACTCCAGTATCTACATAAATTAAGGTCCCACTATCAACTATCGCTATTTCTATCCCCCAATCACTCGTATCTCGATTTGTGCTCCGATATATCTTATAGCCAGCCAAATCTGTAAGCGCGCCGCCGATTTCTTCGTTTGTATTACTTGCTGACCAACTCACAGTACAGCCGGTAACAAAAGTTTCAACTGATACTGTTGATGGCGCTGCTGGCGCAATAATATCTACTCCTGAAGTCGTATCAATCATATTTAATCTAAATGGCACAAAATTTATACTCGCTGGATAATCCCCGAAAATTTTACTATGTATTACAATGCTATCAGTTAAACCAAAATAATTAAAATAAATATTTGCGCTATCATAAGTATTACTTACAATCCAAGTATCTGTAATAGTAATAAAATTATTTTTTGTTATACTATCAGTTGCTGTATTCCCAGAAATCATTATTGCTCCGCCAGAATTATTAATGCAACTATTTTGTTTAACAACAGAATATTGTAAATTTGAAATACTTATTCCTACCCCCAAATTATAATCATCATATTTCAAATTTCCGCTAAATAAATTATTTGCTATATACAAAAACTGCGCATTTTCTATACATAATCCATCGCCATTATTATCCAAACTTCTGTTATTTATTATGGTATCATTATTTATCTCCATACATCTAATACCATATTCAGTATTATTAGCACTTAAATTATCAATTAATAAACTATTATTTGTGCTGTATAAAGAATATCCTATTCTATTATATCTCGAAATATTATTGAAGATTTGAATTTTATTAGAAGTATGAAAATATACACCTATATTGCTATTATAATTTGAAATATTATCTTGATATACTACTGTTTCACCATATGATTCAACACAAATTCCATACTCATTATTATTTAAAATATTATCTCTTACAATAATATTAGTCGCTGTATCAAATAATAAAATTCCCCTGCTTAAATTATTTGACATATTATTATTAGATATTATCAAACTATCTGAATTGATTATTGAAAGACCATCCATATTATATTCGCACAAACTATTTTTAATAATATTATTTTCTGAATTATTAGTTATTCTAATACCTGAACTATTATTAGGATATACATCACTTGCACAATATGTTATATTAACATTATCAATTATCGAACTATCTACATTATCAAAATAAATTCCGTAATAACAATCTGTAACTTTCAAATTATTAATTGTTAAATTATTTCTAACAACTGCATAAATCCCATAAAGATTTGTCACGCTCGAATCGCCGACCGGGTCGATTATAGTAGTCATCGAATCCGCGCCGATCAACGAAATGCCGTCAGTATCTATCACCACTGTTTCGCTGTATGTGCCGGCCGCTATATAAATCGTATCATAAGCAGCAGCAGATTGCAATGCGCGCGTTATCGTTGCAAACGGATAGGTCTCTGAACCGTTATTTGTATCATTACCAGTTGATGCGTTGACATACCAGTTTGGTCCATAATATGGAACTACTGGCGCAATCGCTTGCGCTGCATTTGAATACCAACTTATATTATAAAATTGCTGACCATTTGTTATATGACTGTCATATGCTACTATACGATAATAATATGTTGCACCAGAAGAAATATCTGTGTCCGTATAACTCGTATCATTCGCATTATCCGCCGTATAAATTAAATACGATTCCCAATTATTTGTATCAGGCTGATTATATCGATATAAACGATAGCCAGCTAAATGCGTGTCGCCGAGGCCGAGAGCATTGCCGTTTTCATCAAGCGTTGGTTTTGTCCAATATAAAGTTATTTGTCCAGA
>JAKPEO010000051.1 GCA_029551925.1 bacterium | reverse complement strand
ACACAACAACTAAGATTACACAACTAGGAATTAGGTGTTTTTATCATAATACTAAAAATTATTTTGAGATAATAGATAAAATATTAGACGAATCAGACAATAGTCCGCAGCAAGTTTTAATAAAAGTTGTGATAGCAGAATTATCAAGTAATTTAACAGACGAAATAGGCATAAAATGGGAAGCGAGCGGACAATTCAAATATAACGCTAATTTCGCGACAGGCGCAGAAAAAGCCGCAGCGACAAATAACTATAATTTCAGCACTCTAAATAAAATAGATATGAATGGTTTATTAAAATTAATTTCGAGCGACAAAAAAAGTAAAATATTATCCAGACCATATGTTTTGACGCTTAATAACGAATTAGCGCAGATAAAAGTTACTGATAAACTCCCGTATGTCAGTTCATATACTCAATCAGGTAGCGGCGTAGATTTAGTATTAAAACCGGAAGTGAAAATCGAAGAATTCGGAATAAAATTGTCTGTATTACCGCGAATATCCGCAAATAAAACTATCACGCTTGAAATCTATCCGTCAGTCACTGATTTTATAAGATTTGAAACATTTGGCACTGGCAACACTCAAACAAAAGTGCCGTTTGTATCAGTGCGCGAAGCATATACAAAGTTATTAGTGAATGACGGCGATGTAATAGTAATCGGCGGATTAGTATCAAACAAAAATGTAAAAACAAATGAAAATGTCCCGTTTTTAAGCAATATTCCGCTCATCGGAAAATTATTTACAAGCAAAAGCAGAAGCAAAGAATCAACGGAATTAATAATGTTCATAAGCGCGCATATTGTCGATGAAAAATACAATAAACAAATATTAAATGAAATAAATGACGAACTAAAAAGCGAAATAAAAAAATGATAGGCACAAAAAAAAGATTAGGCGATTTATTATTAGAAGCAGGTCTGATAAACGAAGACCAACTGAAAAAAGCGCTGTTGGCGCAAAAATTAAGCAATGACAGATTAGGCGCTATTTTCAAAAAAATGGGCTATATCAGCGAAGAGACGCTGCTTTCATTTTTAAGCAAACAACTAAAAATTCCGATTTTAAATCTAAAAGAACTTACGCCGAAAAAAGAATTAGCGCAATATATCCCGGTAAAATTAGCTGAAGAAAATAAAGTTGCTCCTGTTAAATTAGAAAATGATATTTTAACAATTGCAATGGCTGACCCGCTGAATGTTTTTGTAATTGACGAAATTCATACATTAACAAAATTAGAAATAGAAATCGGAGTAGCCGCTGAATCTGAAATAATGGAATTTCTCAATGCTATTTATTATTCAAAAGCAGATAATGTCAGCGCATTGGAGTTAACAGAATTTGACGAAAATCAATTAGCGCAAAATAATAAAATCGTCACAGCCATTGATTCTCCGATTGTAAAATTAGTAAATGATATAATTACTCAATCAGTGCGTAAAGGAGCGAGCGACATACATTTTGACGCGCAAAAAACAGGAATAAATATCAGATGCAGAATAGACGGCATTATGAACGAATTAAGCGCGCTGCACGATAAATATAAGCCGCTAATAACTTCGCGTTTAAAAATTTTAGCGAATCTTGATATTGCGGAAAAACGCATTCCGCAAGACGGCAGAATAACAATGAATATTGACGGTCGCGATATCGATATAAGAGTGTCGACTCTGCCGACAATCTACGGCGAACGCATTGTATTAAGAATATTAGACAAATCCAATTTATTGCGCGGAATAAACGATTTAGGCTTTTCAAAATTGACATTATCGCGATATTCGCAAATTATCAGGCGCGCGCAAGGTATGGTATTAGTTGTAGGCCCAACAGGCAGCGGCAAAACAAGCACATTATACGCGTCATTATTAGAACTCACAAATAGCAGCAAAAACATAATTACAATCGAAGACCCTGTTGAATATGAACTAAACAATATTAATCAAGTAGCGGTAAATCCTAAAACCGGCTTGACATTTGCAAATGGCTTGCGCTCAATATTACGTCAAGATCCGGATATTATTATGATTGGCGAAATACGTGATAAAGAAACCGCGCGAATAGCAATACAATCTTCGCTTACTGGGCATTTAGTGTTCAGCACTCTACATACATTAGACGCCGCGAGTTCATTTACTCGTTTAATAAATATGGACATTGAACCGTATTTAATCGCAACATCAGTTAATTGCGTAATCGCGCAAAGATTAGTGCGCCGCATTTGTTTGAAATGCAAAAAAAAAATAAAAATAGACGAGGCGACGGAACAATTATTAAAATTCTATGAGATTTATACTGACAATTTAGAATTATATGAAGGCGGCGGCTGCGATAACTGCAATCATACAGGTTATAAAGGGAGAATCGCAATATTTGAAATAATAATTACAAACGACGAAATACGCGCTGAAATAATAAAAAAATCAGACGCTCATATAATCAAGCAAATAGCGAAAAAATACGGCACTTTAACATTGCGCGAAGACGGTTTTAGATTAGTACGCGAAGGTATAACAACCATCGCGGAAGTATTGAGAGTCACTGATGAAGAAGCATAAAATAAAATTTTACAAGTGGCGAAGGTAATTTGTTATGCCAGTATTCACATACAAAGCGCGTGATAAATTCGGAACACTGATAACAGGCAAAAAAGAAGACGAATCTATTGAAAATGTCAGAAAATTTTTGGCATCGCGCAATTATTTTGTCGTTTCGATAAAAGAAGAAAAAACAAAATTACGATGGCTGAAACTATCTAATAAACGAGTATCATCAAACGAAATATTCTTATTTTTTCGGCAATTCTCAGTATTAATCAAAGCAGGCATTACTGTTATCGCAAGTTTAGAATCTATAGCCAAACAAATGAAAAACGAATATTTTCAAGGAATATTGTATAATATAATCGAAAAAATCAAAACAGGCGATTCATTAAGCAACGCTATGCGGCTGTATCCGGACATTTTCGCATATACTTATGTAAATATGATTGAAGCTGCAGAATTGAGCGGACAATTAGAACAGGTATTGGATAGAATAACTATTTTAATGCAAAAAAGCGAACATACAAAAGCAAATATCAAAACAGCGCTTACTTATCCGATAATTATTTTTTCAGTAGCGGTATTAATCGTATCTTTTATATTGATTTTTATACTGCCGAAATTTGTAGCGATTTATAATAAACGATTAATAGAATTACCGCTGCCCACACAAATTTTAATTATAGCGAGTAATATTCTCTCAAATTATTGGTATTTCATTATACTAACAATACTTTTATCTATTCTGTTTCTTCAAAAATTACTAAAAAATAACGAGACATTTTTATATAAATGGCATTCGCTGATTATGAAAATTCCGTATTTCGGCAATATTTATTTTTATTCAAGATTATCGAATTTTTGCGCTGTGCTCGGATTTATGTATCGTTCAGGCGTGCCTTTATTAAAAGCGCTGCGTATTTTGGAAACTATCGTAGATAATAAAATTATAGAAAATGTAGTCAAACAATCAGCGGACAGCATCGAAATCGGTGATACTTTGACTAATGCCTTTACGCGCGCTGATATATTTCCTGAAACTTTATTGAAAATGATAGCCGCCGGCGAATCATCAGGAAAAATCGATGATTTGATGATTTTTATTTCAGATTATTATGACGAAGAAATCGAAATGAAAATTAAAAAAATGTCTGCGATTATTGAACCGATAATGATTTTAGTGATTGGTGTAATCGTCGGATTCATTGCTATTGCAACATTACTGCCAATATTTACACTTATGCGTTCATTTCGCGGAAACTGATTAAATAAAATAATAAGAAATACATCAAAAAACAAATTTTAACGGATTAAATGTTATTTTTTAAGTTTTTGATAAATAGTATAATAAAACAAAACTCAAAAGTCTATTAAAGTTTTTTTTCATTTTTGCCGATTAATATTGTAAGGATTAAAATTAAAAGCAATAGGAGGTGCTAAAAATGAAGATTGATAACCTATATCTACAAGGCAAGACAGCGCTGCTAAAATACGAAGAAGAGAAAGTTCCAAAAATTCAAAACATTAAAGATTTAAAAGAAACAATCGAAAATGATGTAATTGTATCAATTACACGCGAAAACAATCTGTCTGCTGCTGTAAATCTAAATGGCTTAAATGATGCTGTCGCAGTGATGAAACAAATATCATCGGCAGTTGCGTCAAATCCGCAAATTACTGCGAGCGTTCATTCAAATTTAGATGCCGAAGTAGTAGCGAATTTAATTTGATTATTTTTACTTTATAAAACTGGACCTAATCATTATAGGAGGTTTTAGCGCCGATAACTGACTGAATCGGCGCTTTTTTATTTTTCCAAAAATGACTGAAAATAATCCCCAAAAAATCATTAAAGCGGTAATCCAAGCGCGAATGGGCTCTACGCGATTAAAAGGAAAATCATTATATAATTTTTCAGGTAAACCGCTATTGCAAATTATTATTGACAGATTGCGGCTCTGTAAAAATTTAGATAAAATAATCGTCGCTACATCTAATAATTCCGAAGACGATAAAATTTTTGAACTATGTCAATCTTTAAATATTGACACTGTGCGCGGAAGCATTGATGATGTGCTGTCAAGATATGTCATTGCCGATACACTTTATTTTTCTGATTATACTGTCCGCGCGACTGGCGATAATCCTTTTATTTCGTTTGAGCATATTGATAAATTAATAGAATTTGCAGTTACATTAAATTTAGATTATTCAGCGATACAAGGACTGCCGTTGGGAATGGCTGCTGAAATTTATAAATCACAATTATCAAAGGTTATTTACAATGCTGAAAACATAAAAAGTTATCATAAAGAACATGTTACTCCATATTTTTATGAAAACCCAGAAAAATTCAATATTCAATATTTGAAAATAGATTGTCCAAATAAATTCAGATTAACAGTAGATTGTCAAGAAGATGCAGAAATAATAAAGCAAATGATTAACGACTTAAATGAAATCCAAACGCCCGCTACTTTTGAAAAAATTATAAATTATTGTCTGGCAAATCAAACGCTATTTGAAAAAAATAAAAATATCATTCAGCGCATATACAATGAAAAATATTAGGCTTCTTTTTTAATCAAAAATAAAATCGCAAAAAATCAAGTCATATTATTATAAAGATTTATTCATAAATATTTCTCGCGTTTGGTATTTTCCAATATTCTAACTATTTCAGACACTTTTTGGTCTGCGCTCCGCGGACATATCAGCAGCGCATCTTCATCTTCTACTATCACTAAATTGTCAATATTTATAAGCGCAACAAGTTTGTTCTTTGAAAATACTATATTATTCGAACTATTAACAATCACATTTTCAGAGGTCTTCAAAACATTAGAAAATTCGTCTAATTTATTTATTTCCGTCATACTTGACCAACTGCCGATATCGTTCCAGCCAATATCTGAAGGAATAGTCAAAATATTATCGCTTAATTCCATAATCGCATAATCAACAGAAATTTTCGGCATTTTACTATATTCTTGTTCTATTACTTTTTTTAGATTTTTTTTTGAAGCATTACTAATATTCAAAATAGATTCATAAATTTTCGGCTGATGTTTTTTAAATGCTTCGGCAATAGTTTTTATGCGCCATACAAAAATTCCAGCATTCCACAAAAAATTGCCACGCTCTAAAAAATTACGCGCTGTATCATAATCAGGTTTTTCATAAAATTTTCTGACTTTATACGCGTTATCTATTTTTTCAGAATATTCAATATAACCATATCCAGTATGCGGCGCTGTCGGCTTTATTCCAATAGTAATCAATGCATCATTAGATTTTGCTATTTTTTCAGCATATCGCAAAATCTTGATAAATTCCTTTTTTTTTGCAATAAAATGGTCGCCGGGAAATACGCCCATTACTTCATCGCCGGACTCTTTCAATAATAATCCGACAATCATAGCAATGCACGGCGCAGTATTTCGCCCTTCCGGCTCACCTATTACATTTTTTATTTCCGGCAGTATTTTTTTTACGGGTTTGACAATATTTTTTGAAGTAACAATGTATAATTTATCATCTGGAATTAACGGTTTTAAACGATTTACCGTAATTTTTATCATCTCGCCTGAACCGTTAAAATCTATTAGTTGTTTCGGTCTCTTTATTCTGCTCAATGGCCAAAATCTTGTACCGCGACCGCCAATCATAATCAATCCAAACATTTTAGTGCCCTACTTTCAAAAATATTTTTTTATATTGATTCTTCTGTTATACCATCAAATAAATGGATTTTTTCAAGATTCAAAGTAACTTCTATTTTTTCTGAAATTTTTAATGATAAATGCCTAGTGCGAACAACTATCATTTTATCATTGCAGCGAAAATAATAATAGGATTCAGCGCCCATTTGTTCAGTAATTTCTATAATTCCCTTAATTTTCGGATTATTATTAAATTGTTGAAAATTTGGTTCAATAAAATCTTCTGGTCTAATACCAACAATAATTTTTTGATTAATATACTTTTCCAATTTTTCATTTTGAAATTTATTAGGCAATTTAATTTCCGCACCTAAAAAATCAATAAAATAACCATTATCTTTTTTTAGCAATTTACTTTCTACAAAATTCATCGAAGGGCTGCCGATAAAACCAGCGGTAAATTTATTACTCGGCTTATTGTAGATATTTAACGGCGTATCAAATTGCTGAATTTTTCCTTTATGCATAACAGCAATGCGATCGCCCATAGTCATTGCTTCTACTTGGTCGTGAGTCACATATATCATCGTAACTCCTAATTTTTTGTGGAGTTTGCTTAACTCTGCACGCATCTGCACGCGCAATTTTGCATCTAAATTTGATAATGGCTCGTCAAATAAAAATACTTGCGGCTGCCGAACTATCGCGCGACCTACTGCTACACGCTGACGCTGCCCCCCTGACAATTCCTTAGGTTTGTGATATAAATAATTTTTTAATTCTAATATTTCCGCAGCTTCCATTACTCTGCGCTCGATTTCCTTCTTTTCGTATTTTCGCAATTTCAAACCGAACGCCATATTTTCAAAAACATTCATATGCGGATATAACGCGTAATTTTGAAAGACCATCGCTATATCTCTATCTTTTGGCGGCAAATCATTCACGCATTTTCCATTAATATATAATTTGCCTGCTGTGATTTGTTCGAGCCCCGCAATCATTCGCAAAGTAGTGGTTTTTCCGCAGCCTGACGGTCCTACAAGTATCACAAATTCTTTGTCTTTAATTTCCAAAGATATATTATCGACTATCAAATTTTTTTTATCATAACTCTTGCTTACATTTTTTAAAACTACATCTGCCATATTTTAATTATCACTCGTTTTTTCTGGAAAATTATAATCAAAAAAATTATTTTCTATTTACTGGTATTTCAACTACAAAACGCACATACTCGCCTTTTTCGCTTTCGCAGCAAATCGATCCTTTTAAAATTTTCAATATTTCTCGAGAATTATACAAGCCGAGCCCAGTGCCTTTTTGCTTTGATGTAATAGCATTTTTCAATCTTCCAAATTTATTGAATACATTTTTTGTTTCTTCATCAGTCAAGCCGATACTCGAATTTTCAACTTTTAAAATCAAATATTCATTATTATCACTATAATTAACAAAATATTTGATTATTCCGCGGTCGTCGCTGTATTTGATAGCATTGCTAAACAAATTATTTAAAATAACTTTTATTAATTCTAAATCTGAATTAATTATAAATTTTGATTTCAGCGCTTCTTTATCTTCTATTAGCGTTTTTTTGTTTTTTTCAATAATTATTTTGAGATTATGCAGCACTGGCAGCAATGCTTCTTCTATAAATTCAAATTGTCGATAATCCGGCACAATTTCGCCTTTTTCAAGTTTTGATAAATTTAAATAGCGCTCTATCATAGATTGAATATACGCAGCATTCCTGTCCATTATTTCAATAAATTTTTGTTGGTCTGGTCCAAGCGCGCCCACTATTCCATTTTTCAATGTTTCAGCACAGCCCAAAATCGAAGTAAGCGGATTTTTCAATTCATGCGATATAAATCCAAGCATTTCCATATAATGCCGATTTTTTTGTTCTAACCGCATCTGCGCATCGCGCAATCTCAACATAACTTTTACGCGCGAAGCAAGTTCTAATGGCTCAAATGGTTTTAGCAAATAATCATCTGCGCCCATATCTAATCCTTTTACTTTACTTTTGATTTCTGTAAATTTTGAAGTCAAAAACATTATTGGAATATTTTTTGTTTTTTCATTCTTTTTCAAGATTTCGCATGCTTCAAAACCGTCCATTATCGGCATCTGAATATCTAAAATAATCATATCCGGCTGTTCAGTTTCCGCTTTTTCTATCGCTTCTTTACCATTTGAAGCGGACAATATTTTTACATTCAAATTTTTTAACGTTAAAGTAATAACGTATATAGTTTCAGGTTGATCATCTACTACTAAAACCTTTTGCTGATATTCGTCCATATTAGAATTAATTTGATTCTTAATATTCATCAATATCATCTCCTTTTTCTAATGGCAACCAAAATGTAAAAGTTGTTAGATGATTAAGAACGCTTTCACATTTTATATCGCCATTAAGTTTTCTTATTATTTCGCGAGTATTAAATAATCCTAACCCTGTTCCTTCAATTTTATGTCTGGTATCATCTAATCTAACAAACTTTTCAAATACCGCTTCTAATTTATCTGGCGGTATGCCGTCGCCAAAATTTATAACGCTGCATTCTAATCTATCATATTTTAATCTTATCAAATAGGTAATATCAGTATTCGCATATCCATATTTTATCGCATTAGAAAATAAATTATTAAAAACAACAGTTAATAGCGAAGGATCAGAATAAATAATAACGCTTGTCACATTTGACGCAGGATGCATTAAAATCCGCATATTTTTCTCATCTGCGCGCATTTTCAATTCTGCTATTGACGGCGTTATTATATCATTTATCAACTCCATTTTTCTGTAATCTACTATCACTTCACCGCGTTCTATTTTAGATAATCCTAAAAACTTGTCAATCATATTTTTTAATTTATTGGCGCTAGCATTTATCATTTCAAAACTGCTCTTTACTTCGTCGATAGACAGATCAACTTGCATTTTATGATAAGACGAAATTGAAATAATCGGAGTAAGCGGCACTATCAATTCATGCGAAACAAAACTCAACATTTCACGATACAATTTATTTTTTTTATCTACTTCCCTTTTCTGAAAATCAAGTTGTTCGTTGATTTCTTTTAATCTATTATTAGTATCTGCAATAGTAGCATTCAATATTTGCGTGCGCTTTTTGAATTGACGCGCCCATTCAAATGCAAAAAAATATAAAGACAGCGAAATTATTTTTACAATAATATTCATTATTCTCACTTCGCCGCGCAATCGCAAATCATTTAATGAAACTATTAAAAACAATAAAACACAAAATATCGTAACAATCGCTGATATTTTGCTTTCGTATCTAATGTTGGCACCAAATATAATCAAAAAATACAATAAAAAAAAAGGACTGTCGCTCTTGCCGAACGACTGAATTAAAAAAGTCACTATTAACATATCAAATATAATTATAACAGGCATAATAAGTTTCAGCCCATTTTCTGATTTTGATAAAACATATAAATAATAATTAAATCCGACGCTTAATAACAAACAAAAAAAAAAAAGCAGCGGATTTTGAAGAGACGGGTCAATAATATTATAATAATCAATAACAAAATAACAAAATAAAACTATTAATAAAACTATCCATCTTGTCTTTAAAAACGCATTCGAGCCGCGAGTTTCTATTTTTAATAAAGGAGAATTTTTTTTGGTTTTACGTTGAAAATCTAAAATTTTTTTTTTGAAATTTATCATCTATCTATTTCAATATTATCCTAAAAATTGGTCTAAAAATTTTTTTAAAAATCCGCTTTTTAGTTGTTCGGAATTTTCAAGCATCACAGGTTCTGGAAATTCTATTTCTATCGAATCTATAATCTTTTTAGGAAATTTCGTGACCATATCAGTCGCATAATCTATCCCCACATACTTCGCAGCTTCTTCAATCCATTTTGTAAGTTTAGAATTTCTGCCTTCATAATGATGCGCATCGCTGCCGACAAAATTCACAAATTTATTTTGTAGAAATACTCTCGATAATTTCGCAACGCTGCTGCCGAAATCTCCTAATAAACTGCCAGCGTTCATTTGCACAAGTGCGCCTTTTTCTATAAATCCGTATAATTTTTCCGGCTTGCGCAAAAATTCCGAATTGCGTTCAGGATGCGCTATTATTGGAATATATTTATTTACAAGCAATTTAAAAATCAATTCGTCTGTTCCGCGCGGAATGCTCTGAAACGGAAACTCAATCAATACATACATACTGTGATTTAAAGACATTAATTTTTTTGAGAATAAATCGTCTAATAAATCAATATCAAGATACAATTCTGCACCCGGATAAATTTTAACATCTATATTCATTTTTTTTAATTCTCTATTTAATACTGCGGTCTTGGCTATTATTATATCCGCAGTGTTTTCATAACTTCCTTTAATATAATGCGGCGTGGCTATTATATCAGTCACGCCGTCTATATACGCTTGCTGCGCCATTTTTATTGACGCTTCTAAATCAGCTGCGCCGTCATCTATGCCAAATAAAATATGCGAATGTATATCTATCATATTCTTATCACTTTAATTTTAAATGTTCTTCGCGATTTTTTAAATAGCCATTAATAAAACTTTTAGCGTCTATAACATTTTTTCCTTCTATTTGCAATTCTAACAACTCCAAATAATTTCCGCAACCACATTTAATAAATACCCTGTTGTCTTTTTCTTTTATTATTCCGCATTCGTTATTATTATTAATTATTTTTTCAGATATATTCAGAGCCACTCGCAAAATTTTTAGTTTTTTATTCTGCGGCTCTAACATAGCCCAAGCGCCCGGCTGCGGACTTAACCCACGAATTTTATTATACAAAGATTCCGCGCTTTCTGAAAATTCTAATTTACAAAATTCAGTTGTTAATTTTTTAGTATATGTCGCTTGCGAATCGTCCTGACGGATTTTGACAAGCCGATTTTTTTGGAATTTTTCTAAAAAATCAGATAATACATCAACAGCAAAATTTTGCAAACGCTTATAAAGTCCGCCGAATGTCTCGTCTTTTTGTATCTCTATTTTCCGCTGTAATAATATATCGCCTGCATCCATTCGTTCATTCATTTCAATTATTGTAATGCCGGTTTCTCTATCGCCGTTAAACAAACAATAATTAATCGGACTCGCGCCGCGATATTTCGGCAATAGCGAAGCGTGGATATTAATCCATTTTTTTGAAAATAACGATAATAATTCCTGACTTATTATACTGCCGTATGCCACTACTATTATCAAATCGAATTTTAATTTTTCTAATTTTTCAAGCGCTTCGCGAGAATTAATATCATACGGCTGAAAAATTTCTAAATTATGTTTTAACGCTATTTCCTTAATCGGAGTAATTTTTAATTTTTGCCCGCGTCCAGCAGGTTTGTCTGGATTAGTGATTACAACATCTACCATATTATTAGCGACTAAATATTCTAAACATTCTGCGCCGAAATCTGAACTGCCCATAAATAAAATTTTCATAAATTACTCTCTGGTTTCTGTTTCTCGATGTTTTTCGATTTTTCAAGTATCACCGCGGCTTTCATACGCTCTTCTTTATTTAATCTATCAATAAATAATACTCCGTTCAAATGGTCAACTTCATGCTGTATCACTCTACTCAACATTTTGCCTACGCCAATCATCTTCTCCTTTTTGCCGTATAGCGACATATATGAGACATCAATAAACTCTGGACGCTCAACATCACAATATACTTCCGGTATAGACAAACAACCTTCTTGCATTACGGTTTTTTCGCCGTATTTTTTTGTAATTTCAGGATTTATCATTACGCCCGTATAATCTTCGTCTTTTGTATGCAGGTCTATTATAATCACTCTTTTTAATACTCCTATTTGCGGCGCAGCCAAACCGATGCCTTTTGCCTTTTGTAAAGTGTCAAACATATCGCTAACTAATTGTTCAATGCTTTTTGAAATTTTTGCTACTTTTTCTGATTTCTCGCGAAGCCGCGGATTGCCGCATACTAATATTTCCTTTATCGTCATAACTCAGCCCTTCATAAAAAAATATTTTCAAATATCATATTCGGATTAACATTAAAATACAATAACTTCTCGCAGTATATAGTATTGTGTATAAATTTCTGTATTTCTAATTGCGAATAATTTTCTGATAATTTTTTCAAATCTTTTTCAAAGTCAATATTCAATATAAATCTTTTATCATTAAATTGCTTGATTACAAGCAAATCCCTAAAAAAATGCAAGATAATATCAAGTAAATACATAATTTTTTTCCGCTTATCTTTTAATTTTCCGTCGCTCTCTTTATCCGCCTTTAAAAAATTAGCCGCAATAAAATTATAAAAACAATGATTCTCAAAAAATGATTTTTCTAATAATATTTTTGATAGTTTTTCAAGCAGCAGCACTCGCTGATTGTAAATATCTGATTCAATATAAGACAATGCTGTTTTTATACGGCCTGCGCTTAATAACGCTAATGTCCGCGCCTTCGGTTTATCTAAATTATAATATTTTATCAACCTGCTTTCTACTTGTTCTAATGTCTGCTCTCTAAATTTTATTAATTGACATCTTGATAATATTGTTTGCTTTAATTGATTTACATTTCCAGTAATTAATATAAAAATAAAATTTTTTGGCGGTTCTTCTAATGTCTTTAAAATAGCGCTCATCGCTTCTTCGCGCGTCTTTTCAAATTGATTTATTATGCAGGTCTTATATCTGCTTTCATTCGCGCTGTATTTCAAAAATTTGCCTAATTCTTCGCGAAATTGGTCAATTGAGATAGTAGTCTTATCTTCGGCAATATCTATTTCTAAATTATCAACAAAAATACCCTGCTCGATTTTTCGGCAGTTGCCGCATTCACCGCATGGCGTTCGATAATCATCTTTTGGATTTAAGCATTGTATTAATTTAACAAAATAACGAGCGATCTCTAATTTGCCTAAACCTTCTACTCCGCTGAATAAATATGAATGTGCTAATCTATTATGCCTTAAAGAATTGACTAAAAATTCTATAGTTTTCGGTTGATTGTATAAATCTAAATTTATTTCGCTCATTTCTTCCCTGAAAATTCTTTTGATAATTTTCGCAATTTTTCAATTTTTGAAGCATTATCATCTGCATTATTATTATCGCTTTTTTCAGCGGTATTTTCAGCATCGTCTGGTTCTTCAAAAGTTTCTGTTTCGCTCTTAAAATAATTTTTATAAAAATCGCGCGCTTTTATCTGCGATTCTTCATCTAAATGAACTAACTCGTCTTTTAACGCTATTTTCCTTATAATAAATATCGCGATAATACTCAATGCTATTAAACCGGCTAAAATAATAAATAAATTATTTGCAAACCAATCTTTGACTGTTTTGATATATCCGCTTTTTTTCTGCTTTTCAATATCAGGAATATTTATATTAAAATCTTTACGGCTCTGGTTATTAATATTTTCAGTTTCTATCAATAAATCATTGAATATTATCTGCGAACGATTCAAATCTATTTCTGGATTATTTTCTTCTAATAATGAATTCATTTTTTCTTCAGATAATTGCGGAAATTCAAGTTTTTCATTATAAACGCTCGCAGGTATTTGCAATTTTTCAAGTTTATCCTCTGAAATTCTTCTCTGTTGTTTTTCTTGAAATTGTTTTTCTTGAATTTCTATCGCTTTATCAATTTTTTTTTGCTGCTCAATATTTCTTACATTTTTATTTGACTCTTTTACAGGTTTCTTTTCAACTATAACTTTATTAATCTGCTGCTTTTCTTTTTTTGACAATTGCGGTTTTGCCTTTTGCTGCTCTTCTTTTGCCTTACTTTGTTCTTCCTGTATTTTCAATTCTTCATTTTTATCTATAAAATTAGGATTATATTTTTCCTGCGTTTTCGCGGTATTATCTAATTTTAATGGGAATAACTGCGCGTCAAAATCAGAAATTCTATTTCTAAACTGCGACTTTTTTTCTTGCGCTGTTTCATTAATTCTATTTTCGATTTTTCTTTCGTCTAATTTTTTTTGGTTCTCGCTCTTTTCTTGCTGCTCGATTTTCGATAAATATTCTTTTATTATCTCGGTCTTTTCAACAGCCAAAATTTCAAAATTAACAATAAAAATAATATATAAAAAAAACAGCAATTTAAAATGTTTCATTGCGTTTGATAAAATGATTTATACCATTCTACAAATTTTTTTACGCCAATTTCTATTGGAGTAATTGGTTTAAAACCTGTGACTGCCGCTAATTCGTCAATATCAGCATAAGTATCGCGCACATCGCCTTTCTGTATCGGCTTGAATTCTATGATGGCTTTCTTTCCTACCTCTTTTTCTATTATTTCAATAAACTTCATTAATTCTACCGGTTTATTATTGCCTATATTATACAATCTATACGGCGCAAAACTGCTCGCAGGATTCGGATGCGAGCCATTCCAATTTTTATCAGGTTCTGGAATTATAGGCAATAACCTGACTAATCCCTCGACTATATCCTCTATATAAGTAAAATCACGGGACATATTGCCATTATTATAAACTTCAATAGGTTTTCCTTCCGTTATCGCTTTTGTAAAAATAAATAATGACATATCAGGTCTGCCCCACGGACCATATACTGTAAAAAATCGCAAGCCGGTAACCTTTAAATTATAAAGCGCCGCATATGTATGCGCAAATAATTCATTGCTCTTTTTAGTCGCAGCATAAAGAGATATAGGATGATCGACATTATCCTTTACAGAAAACGGCATTTTTGTATTTGCGCCATATACAGAACTCGACGAGGCAAATAATAAATGTTTTATTTCAAATTTTTTACAGCACTCTAATATATTCAAAAAACCGCTGATATTGGCATCTATATAAGCGTATGGATTTATTAATGAATATCGCACGCCCGCCTGCGCGGCTAAATTTACAACATAATCAAATTTCTCGATTTGAAAAATATTTTCTAATCCCATTTTATCGGATATATCCATTTTTTCAAATCTGAAATTATTACATTTTTTTAATTGTTCTAACCGCGCATATTTCAGCCGCACATCGTAATAATCATTAATATTATCTATGCCTACTACTTTATAATTCGTATCAGCTAATCTTTTTGATAAATGAAATCCTATAAAACCAGCAGCGCCAGTCACTAATACCTTTTCCATAATCTGTTGTATTATATTTTAACAACTAAAAAAATCAATGAAATAAATCTATTTTTCTAAAAAAAAAACACCGGTAGCTTGGAATCTGGCGCAACTACGATAGATTAGTAAAATAATAATACCCGCAGGCGCAAATCTGCGAAACAAAAATAAAAAACAAAAATCAACCATAAAATATTGAATAATAATAAAAAAAACTTGACAAATGACTTGAAAGTCATTATAATTGACCTATAAGTCATAAATGATAAAATTTAAAATAAGGCAAGGTAAAGAAATATGAATAAAATAAACCTTAAAGCCAAAAGGAAACAGACGATTAATTCTATGATGAAAGAGCATATTTTAGAAACAGCGGTTGAGTTTTTGAAGCAAACCAAAAATATTAATAATTTCACTATGGACAATATCGCCAAATTTGCAGATATTGCGAAAGGCACGCTTTATATTTATTTCAAAAACAAAGACGATTTACTAAAAGAACTTATACAAAAATTAAAAAAACAATCTATTCAACAATTTCAAAAAATAAAAAATGAAAATATCACGGTGTCGGATAAATTAAAAAAAATATTTCAATATATGTTAGAAGACATAGAAAAAAATATAAATTTCATTCGATTATTGCTGCAATCTATAGACTGTAATGAAAATTTAAAACGCGATTTGCATAAAGACGACGAATTAATAATAAACATTTTTTCAGATATTTTAAAACAAGCGCTAAAAAATAAAGAAATAAAGATAGAAAATCCGGATTACGCAGCTAAAATGATTTTTGCTTGTCTGGTATATTTGGTGCGCGAACGCGGCGAAGGTTTAAGAGAATATATGTCTATAACAAACGAAGTAAAATCATTTATTAAATTATTTAATTTTATCGCCATAAAATCTACTAAAAACAAAAATAGTAATATAAAAAAGGAGCGCTCAAAATGAAATATAAAATTATTTTTATTTTATTTGTTTTATTTTTTATATGCAATTGCGCGACAAATAAAAAAACAATAACAGAGACAGATTATTTAAAAAATATAGAAGAAAAGACAAAAAATGAATTGCCAGCAGAATTAAGTTTGAACGATTGCATTGATTTAGCATTAAAAAACAATTTAGCGATTCGTAAAAGCGAAATGCAGAAGCAAATAGCAGAATCAGACAAAAATATAGCGTTCAGCGCATTTTTACCTAAAATAAATTTTACGCTCGGATTTAAAGAGTGGCATTATCAACCAGAACAATTAGCCGGACCCAATACTTATCGCATAATTCAAGATAAATCTATTACCGACCGCGCGATTGAAATACAACTGCCTATAATTGCGCCAGCTGCTTGGTTTGTTTATTCATCGTATAAACGCGGAACAGAATTATCCGATATAATAAAACAATACACTGCTCAAATGATAAAATTTCAAACTATTCTCTATTATTATAAATGTTTGATTGCCGAAGAAAATAAAAATTTTTTGGTCAGCCAAATTAATGCGGCGAAAGCATTATATTCAGATTTTGAAACGCGCAAAAATGAAAATCTCTTGTTAGACTGGCAATTAGAAGAACTTAAAGTATTTTTAATGTCAAAATATTCAGAACTCAATCACTACGATCGCTTGCGAAAAATAGAGGGCGCAAAATTATTAGATATTTTAGGATATTCGCCATTAGCGGATATAAAACTGAAGCATCAGCAAGAATTAGAAATGCCAAAAGAAACTCTTACGGATTTAATGCTTGAAGCGTTAAAAAATAATCTATCCATCAAAATAGCAAATAAAAATCTCGATATTTCAAACGAAAAAATAAAAATAGCAATTTCAAATTTTCTGCCCACTTTAATATCATTCGCTAATTTCACGCATACAAATAATGAATATACAAAATATGCGAATCAAACTATTTTAGGATTGTCCGGAGTAATCTCAATCTTTAATGGCTTTAAGGATATAGCGGAATATCAAAAAGCGCGAAAATCAAATGAAATTTATTATTTGCAAATGGAAGAAGCGATGTTGAGCGTATTATTGCAAGTATTAGAAACTTATAATAATTTACAAGATGCTGATGAAACCTTAAAAATTATAGAAAAAAATTTAGCGGTCGAAACAGCGCGATTAAATAACATTAAAGAAAAACATAAAGAAAATTTAGTTAGTTCAAGCGAATTATTGCAAGTATTAGCAAATTACGACACAGTAAAATCAGCGTTTATCAAAGCGCAATATAATCGTCAAATTCTAATTGCTGCGCTGTATAATATAATAAATCGCAATTTAAAAACTAATTAAATTTAAAATTTGGTTTATTGAAAATTTATGAATTTATTACAAAAAAATATTAAAAATTATTAATATAAAATTGGAGGATTGAATTTTATGAAATCTAAATATTTTGCAATTTTAATAGTAATTCTAAATTTATTAGTTTTTGCTTGCAATCAAAAAAAAGAAAATGCGCAAAATACGATTGCTCAGCAATCTGAAAAAACTACAACTGTAAAAATTTTGGAAGTCAAAGAGCGTAAAATCGCCGAAACTTTGCAAGTTCAAGGAAATATTCAAACAAAAGAAAGCGTATTAGTATCTGCGCGATTAGACGGCATATTAGAAAAATTATATGTAGATGAAGGCGCAAAAGTAATAAAAAACAAAACCAAACTTTTTAAAATAGAAACAGAGAATTTAGAAAATAACCATAAAATTCAAAAACATAATTTAGAGATGGCAAAATATAAATTAGCGGAAGCACAGGCGAATTACGAGCGTATAAAAAGCGAAAACGAAAAAATCACAATAGATTACGAACGCAGCAAAAGATTATTAGAAAAAAATGTTATTACCAAAGATATGTTTGAACAAATAGAAACTCGATACAAACAATCATTAGCTGCGCTCAAACAATCAAATGTATTAATAAAATTATCAGAAGAAGCAATAAATCAAGCTGCTGCAGCATTAGAAATAAGCGCAAAAAAATTGACAGATGCCGAAGTCTATGCGCCTATTGACGGTTATATTTCAAAAAAATTTCAAAAAGAAGGCGAGACGCTGCGTTTCGGGATGCCGATATTTCAAATTGACGATATTTATAATTTAGAGGTCTGCGCATTTTTGCCGGCGGAACATTACTCTAAAATAATAATCGGCAAAACAAAAATAGATGTCAATATAAATGACTTGACATTATCAAAAGTAATTACCTATAAAAGTCCGACAATAAATCCGCAGCTGCGAGTATTTGAAATCAGAGCGGCAATTGCTAATGAAAATCAAAAAATCGCAATAGGTTCACTTGCGCAAGTTATTGTTTATTTATCCGAAGAGCGAGAGGCAATTACCGCGCCTAAATCTGCAATTTTAAATGAACATTCAAAAAAGATTGTATTTACCGCAGATAATAATATCGCAAAAAAAATCGAAGTGCAAACCGGTTTAGAAATAAATGGAAATGTAGAAATAATCAGCGGCTTGAAAAAATCAGATAAAATTATTATTGAAGGGCAATCGCAGCTTAAAGAAAACGATAAAATTAAGATAATAGAGTAATTGCGAATTTTGACAACTTTAAATTTATACTCACACGGAGGCAAATATGTTTTTATCAAACGCATCAATTAAGCGTCCAATCGCGATGTTATGTTTAATAATCGGTTTAACCTTATTAGGAATAAACGCATATCGAAAATTAGGCGTTGAATTATTTCCTAAAATTGATGTGCCGTATATAACAGTTGTCACAATTTATCCCGGCGCGAGTCCAGAGCAATTAGAAGTTGATGTCGCAAAAAAAATAGAGAATCAAGTTTCGTCTATTGCCGGATTAAAACATATCACTTCTTCTTGTATGGAAAATGTGGTGAATACTCGATTAGAATTTGAATTAGGAACAGATGTAGATTTAGCGGCGACTGATGTGCGCGAAAAAATTGATATGATAAAAAATGAATTTCCAGAAGGCGTGGAAGATCCTAAAATCATCAAATTCGATGTTAATGCAAAACCAATAATTAATATTGCGTTAACCGGCGCAAAACCGATTGAAGAATTATACGATTACGCTGATAATATTTTACGCGATAAATTTTCTACTATCGAAGGAGTGGCTGATGTATCATTATTAGGTGGTCAAAAATTAGAAGCGCAAATATTATTAGACCGCGAGAAATTAGCAGCGCGCGGACTGACGAGTTTAGATATAGTCAATGTAATAAAATCAAATATTCGCACAATACCGTCAGGCAGAATAAAAGATAATTTATTAGAATATTCAATAGAATTTAAAGGCGACTTTGACGAAATCGAAGAACTCGGCAATTTAGAAATCGCTAATAATTTAGGACAGCGCTGCTATTTGCGCGATGTGGCGACCGTAAAATTAAAATCAGGCGAAGAACGGCAGCGCGCTTATATTAATGGCAATCAAGCAATCATTATGCGCATTGTAAAAAAATCCGATGGAAACGCTGTAAAAATCGTCAAAAAAGTAAAAGAAATGTATAATAAATTATCTCAACAATTGCCGCAAGGTATGGAATTAATCTGGGCTCAGGACGACGGGAATTATATTGAAGCTACAGTTAAAGATGCTTGGCTTAATGTATTTCAAGGAATTTTACTTACTGCCGCAATTTTATTTTTATTTTTGTATAATTTGCGGTCATTAATAATCGTAGCAATCACAATGCCGCTCACAATTATTATCGGACTATTCTTTATGCAATTGCTGAATTTCACATTGAATATCTCAACTTTACTTGCTATTGGTATGTCTGTCGGTATATTAGTTACAAATTCAATTGTCGTGCTTGAAGCGATTATCACAAAATTTAATGAAACTGGCGACGCTAAAAAATCAGCGCTCGAAGCTACCGCAGAAGTGGCAATAGCAGTAATAGCAAGCGCGGGCACTAATTTAGTCGTGTTATTTCCAATCGCAATGCTCAGCAGTATGGTCGGGCTATTTCTTAGACCATTAGCTTTAACAATGTTGATTATGACAATAATTTCGCTGTTTATATCATTTACTCTTACTCCCATTTTAGCAATGCTGCTTTTAAAAAAAGACGCAAAACAAAATTTTATTATCGCGCAATTAGAAAAATTTTGGAATAAAGCGTTTGAAAAATTTTTAAGACAATATCGTATTTTTCTTGTCTGGACTATCCGCAGAAAATCCATTACAATTATTATTTTGTTGTTAATTTTAATTTTCTTTTTGTATTCAATCAAAAAATTTCCGGAACTCGGTTTTGATTTTGTCGCTAAAACAGATATGGCGCAGATGATAGTTAAATTAGAGTTCCCAACTTATTATAATATAGATCAAACAACTTTACGCGTGAAAGAAATAGAAGAAATTTTAAAATCTACGCCTGAATTAAAAAATATAATGACTATTATCGGCAAAGTCGAAGGAGTAATCGGTCAATCATCAGAAGGCGTGTATTTAGCGCAAATTGTTTTGATTTTAACTGATAAAGATAAACGAAAATTAACGCTTAATGACATTCAAAATATTATCAGACCAAAATTGCAAAATATAACTGACTGTTTCATAAGCATCAATACTCCTTCGCCTGTTGGCGGAGTAACATCTGATTTAGAATTGGAATTTGCCGGACCGTCATTAGAAAAATTAGATGAATTTGCCGTATTATTAAAAAATGAATTATCTATGACAAAAGGAATTAAAGATGTCGATATTTCTACTCGGCCCGGTAAAATAAAATTGCGCATAACGCCGAAACGCGCGGTTCTTTCTGATTTGAGATTTGCCGCTATTAATTTAGGATATATATTGCGGGCAAATATTGAAGGTATCACAGCTGCGGCATTTAAACGCGGCGATAGAAGTTATGATATTAATGTAAAATTATCTGAAAAATTAGGCAAAGAACAAATCCAAAATTTTTTATTACCAGGAAGAGACGGCAAATCTATTACACTTGAAAATGTGGCTGATATTAATGAAACTATTACGCCTATACAAATTACTCGTAAAAACAAACAGCGCATCTCGAAATTATATGCAAATTTGAATCCTGATTTGCCATTAGGAATTGCCGCTATAAAAATAAGCGAAATAATAAAACAAAAATTAAATTTAACAGCAGAATATAATTTTAATTTTACAGGTATGTATGAACGAATGGAAGAAGGTCAAAAATCTATTGGCGAAGCGTTTATTATCGCTGTTGTGTTATTGGTTTTAACTCTTGCCGCAATATTAGAATCTTATAAACAGCCATTTATTATTATGTTGACTTTACCCCTTACATTACCTGGCGTATATTTAGCGCTAAAATTTGCAGGATTAAGCATTTCAATTTTTGTTAGTATGTCGATAGTTATGTTAATTGGCATTGTTGTTAATAATGCAATTTTAATTATTAGCGAATACAATAATTTATTGCAAAAAGGGCTGCCAAAAGGCGCAGCAATGTCAAAAGCGGCAGTTGATCAATGCAGACCTATTATTATGATTACGCTTGCCGCTGTGCTAGGTATGTTACCGTTGGCATTAGGAACAGGCATTGGCTCTGAATTGCGAAATGATATTGGTATGGCTTCTACCGGCGGTATTTTAATATCAGGGATTTTAACAATGATAGTTATACCATTAGTGGTAAATTTAACTGTTAAATCACAAAAAAATAAAAATAATAAATAAACTTAATGATAAAAATGTCTGCGGCCTGTAAGAATCATAGAGATATTGTATTTATTGCAAGTATCGATAATATCTTGATCTCGTTTTGAGCCGCCGGGCTGAACAACTGTTTTTATATTATAGTCCTTAATAAATTCAATACTATCGCTGAACGGAAAAAAACCATCGGATATTAAAACAGCATCGTCAATATCATGCCCGTATTTTTTTGCATTATGAATAGCCAAACGCACGGAATTAATGCGATTCGGCTGACCGCCGCCAATGCCAATTACCATATTATTATTAACAAGCACAATAGCATTAGATTTTATCGCTTTTACTATTTTAAGTCCGAATATTATATCCAATCGTTTTTTATCCGAAACAGGAGTATTAGTAACATTATTAAAAACAACTTCATTTGATAAAGCAAAAAAATCAGTTTCTTGAAATAACACTCCGACAAAAGTAGATTTATATTCCAATTTATAATTTTTATTTTTTTTATAATAAAGAATAAGACGTGTTTTTTTCTTTTCTGCGAATACCCGCTGCGCTTCAATTGTAAAATCCGGCGCTAAAACAACCTCTGTAAAATTTTTAATAACGAATCTTGCGGTTTCAGCGTCAACGATATTATTAAAAACAACTACGCCGCCATAAGCAGAAACAGGATCAGATTTATTTGCCTTTATATACGCTTCGCTCATATTAACGCCTAATGCCGCGCCGCAAGGACCAGAATGCTTAAATACAGCGCAAAAAAAATCATTTTCAAAATTTTCTAATAATCTTAATCCGGCATTTATATCAAGAATATTATTATATGAAATGGCAGGACCATATAATTGATGAATTGAATATTTATCATAAACAGTATTTATTAAAAACGCTGACTGATGCGGATTTTCGCCATACGATAAATCTGTTATTGTTTCTGTAAAATTGACAATATTAGAATCTATAATTTTTCCGCGAAGATAATTTGAAATTACAAAGTCATAACAAGATATTAATTGAAATGCCTGTATTGCTAATTTTTTACGAAATGATAAGTCAATATCATTATTTTTTAATTTTATAGTAAATTCCTTGTATTGCTCAGGATTAGATAAAACCACAACATTTTCAAAATTTTTTGCAGCTGCGCGAATTAGTCCAACTCCGCCAATATCGATATTTTCTATTATTTGAGATAATGAACCATCTTTATTGTTATTAATAAAATTTTCAAAATCGTATAAATTACAAACCAACAAATCTATAAGTGGAATATTATACTTTTCTAATTCTTTTAAATGTTCGGTATCATTTCTATCTGCGAGCAATCCGGCAAAAATTTTAGGGTGTAATGTTTTTACTCTGCCATTCAATATTTCAGGAAAATCATTAAATTCAGCTACTCCGACGCATTCATAATTATTAATTTTTAAAAATTTTTCCGTGCCGCTTGTCGCAATAATAGTATAATTATACTGAGCCAATGTAGATACTAAATTTAAAAGATTAGTTTTATTAGATACACTTATCAATGCATATTTTTTCATAATTTTTATATAAACAATAAAATATTTTTGATAACTTATAATCAACATCAAATTTTGTCAATTAATTTTTTTATTATAAAAT
Organism: bacterium; assembly: GCA_029551925.1. Taxonomy (GTDB): domain Bacteria; phylum JAGOBX01; class JAGOBX01; order JAGOBX01; family JAGOBX01; genus JAKPEO01. Next base: position 3,988 of record JAKPEO010000051.1, on the reverse strand, counting down.
TAAGTTTTTTTTCTAAAACTTTTTATTGATTTTTTTTAAAAAAAATATATAAAAAGAAATAACTTTTAAAATTCTATAATTATCAAAAAAAATATTAATGAAAATAAATAAAAAATGAAAAAAATATTCTTTTTGTTGTGTGTAATTTTATTATTTTTTGTTAATTCACTATTTGCTCAAAAAAAAATTTTTACTTCTATTCAGCCGCTCGCATTTTTAATTGAAAATATCGGCCGCGAAAAAGTCAAAGTTTTTACAATGCTGCGTGAAGGCGACAATCCTCATACATTTGAACCGCTGCCCGCGCAAATTACAGAATTAAACAAAGCGGATATGTATATAAAATTAGGAAGCGGCATTGAATTTGAATTAATATGGCTCGATAAAATTTTTAATACTAATAAATCAATGAAAATTGCAGATGCCAGCAGAGGCATAAAATTATTAAAAATGCAAAAACACGCGCATAATCACGATAAAAAAGAAAAAAACCAACATCATCATTCAAACAATGACCCGCATATTTGGCTCTCTATCGCAAACGCTATTATAATGAGCGCTAATATCCGCGACGCGTTGATTTCTATTGACACTGATAATTCAGAATACTACCGTTCAAATTTTGAACAGTTAATTGGCGAACTCAATAATATAAAAAATCAAACGCAAGAAAAATTAAAAAATGTTAAAAACCGAAAATTTTTGATATTTCATCCGTCGTTTGGTTATTTCGCTAATGAATTCAATCTAACGCAATTAGCGATAGAAATCGACGGTAAAGAACCCACGCCAAAACAATTAAAACAAATAATCAATACCGCTAAAAAAAATAATATAAAAATTGTATTAGCATCGGAAAACTTTAATAAAAAAAGCGCTGAACTTATTGCCAAAGAAATCGACGGAAGAGTAGAATTAATTAATGAACTTTCAAAAGATTATATTAACAATCTAAAAAAAATAACCGCTATTTTTGCTGAAACTCTAAAATGAACAAAATAATAGAAATTAAAAATTTGTATGTCGCTTATGATGATAATCTCGTATTAGAAAATATCAATTTAGACATTTATGAAAAAGATTTTATTGCTATACTCGGACCGAACGGTGGCGGTAAAAGCACGCTTTTAAAAGCGCTGCTCGGATTATTGCAAATAAAAACCGGCAGCATAAAAATTTATGGCAAACGTCCAAATGAAAGCAGAAATTTATTCGGATATGTGCCGCAAGAAAATAAATTCGATTGGCAATTTCCGATAAGCGTTATTGATGTGATATTATCAGGCCGCTTGAAATTCAAAAAAAATTTCAATTTTTTTTATTCAAAAAACGATTTCGAAATCGCCGAAGAATTATTAAAAAAATTTGGGTTGCTTGATTGGAAAAATAAACATATATCCGAATTATCTGGCGGTCAAAAAAAACGAGTGTTTATCTGCCGCGCGCTTGCTACTGAATCTGATATTTTGCTTTTAGACGAGCCGACAGCAGAATTAGATGCGCATATTGAAAATTGTATTTACGATTTCTTAAAAGAATTGAATTCTAAAAAAACAATAATTTTAGTAACTCACGACATCGGCATTATATCCGGGTATGTATCGAAAGTATGCTGTCTAAATAAAAAATTATTTTATCATCATTCTGGTAAAATAACAGGTGAAATGCTACAAAACGCATATCATTGCCCGGTAGATTTAATTGCTCACGGCAATCTACCGCATCGAGTATTAGGTGATCATTAATGCCCGAAATATTCCAATTTGAATTTATACGAAATTCTATAATCGCAGTTATATTATTAAGCATTACTTGCGGTATTATCGGTTCTTACATTGTTGTGAGAAGAATGGTTTTTATTAGCGATGCTATTGCTCATACTGTTTTTGGCGGGATTGGTATCGCTCATTATTTTGGCTTTAATATATTTGCCGGAGCATTTGTATTCGGAATATTAGCGATGATAATTTTAGAATTAATTATCCGTTATATAAAAGAACGCCGTGATAGTATTATCGGAATTATGCTTGCTTCTGGTATGGCAATCGGCATAATATTTATATATCTTACCCCCGGCTACTCAACTGATTTATTTAGTTATTTATTCGGAAATATTTTATTAATAACGCAAAACGAATTAATACATATTGCGCTTTTAAATATAATATTGCTAATATTCTTTGTCGTTTATTTTAATGTTTTGCGCGCTATTGCTTTTGATAATGATTTTGCTGTTGTCTTGAAATTACCAGTACAAAATATAAATTTCGCTATGACTATTTTTATTACTATCGCCATTATTTTATCTATAAAAGCAGTAGGCATAATACTTGTAATTGCATTATTGACTATTCCTCCGAGCATCGCAAGTTTTTTTTTCAATGATTTAAAAAAAATAATTATCACATCTATTTGTCTTGGTATTTTGTTTGGATGCTGCGGTCTGTATTTTTCATACAATTTCGATTTGCCAACCGGCGCTGTAATAATATTAATTTCAGTTTGTTTCTATCTGATTTCATTAATTTTCAAAAAAATAAAACAAAAATTTGCATTCCATAAAATACAATAATATACAAAATTTAATCTCTTATTTTTTTCTATTAATAATTTTTTGTTTTTTATTTTATTTGCGGCTTTAATATTTATTTTTTTATATAAAAATGCAAATTTTAGCAATATACGAAGTTTCTATCTTGTTATTAAAAGGGAAAAGGCACAAAAAAAAATAAAATACTCTCAAAATTTGAAATTAGACGCTTTTACAAAAAATAAATGTTATCTTGATAATTGCTGCTGATATTTTAGATATGCGTCTTCGGCTTCGTCTGCTGACATTTTTTCTATTGATTTTTTCAGGGCCGCTACTGACGGTCTATTGTCTGTTGAAACAGTTAATTTATTAACTTTTTCTTCTACTACATCAAGCGATTCATCCATTGAAAAAAAACTAAAACCAATTGCACAAGCTATTATTAAAAAAATAATAATTTCCATTACTTTTTTAGTTTTATTTCTTTTGTAACCCATTTTTATATCTTTTTATCCTTAATTCATTTTTCATCATTGCACAGAAAATAAAAAATTGCAAATAAAATTACATAATAAAATATCGCAAACATCAAAGAATAAAATTCTATTCTATTTGCTATATGATTAAGATTTTTTATTGATATTAATGTTTTAATATTTTGATATTCTATATTTAATAAATCATCTTGAAAAAAATTATCATTCAAATACTTGTCAAAATCTGCTGTTGCTAAATTTAAAGTATTATATTGTATAATCCTTCCGTCATCGTCGGTTTTTTCAACTTTTAATAAATTTTTGATATTATTAATTGACATTATAAAATTCTCATAAGAAAATTCACTATCGGTTGACGCATTCGCATTATTCAAACTAATTTTTAAAAGAGTATAAGTATAATTTATTTCGCTTTTGATTAATCTTTCACGAATAAATTTACTGGTATATAATCCTAAACTAATAATAACTATTAATCCGGCTAATCCGGTAAAATTAAATGTATTTCTTATTTTAGGTGTTGCTTGCTCGAATATTCTACTAAATTTCAAAATTCTAACTATTCGCAAAAATCTTAAAATCCGCGCAAATCTGAATATCCTAAATATTTTTAATGCGCTAATAATATCAATACAAGAAATTATATCAATCACAAAATCCGAACTTTTCAAGTATTCAATTTTTAAAACAGATAATCTTATTATAACATCAAAAATGAATAATATAGTTATAAATAATTGATATTTTTCGAGCATTTGAATTTTTGCAGGAGTAACTTCGAAGTAATACCGCAACATTAAAATAACCGCTAATATTACCACTATTGAGATAATGAAATTCCAAATACTAAATAATATTTTTTTCATAATTTACCAAATTATAAAACAATATAAAAAAAAATCAATTTTTTTTTATTTGATGAATGTAATCATAAAATTGTTTTAAAAAAAATTAAGGA
>JAKPEO010000043.1 GCA_029551925.1 bacterium | reverse complement strand
ACAGAATTTTTCCAAAAAAATATTTTTAATATTTTTTATTATACTGCTTTTTTCAGAAACAGCGCAATTCCTGAAATTTATACATACAGAATATATCTTATTTTGAATTAATATTTTCGAATCCATATTATTTTTTTCTTTTTTATATAGATAATACAATTCTTTTGTCTGTTTCCTGAAAGTATGTTTCTGACTCGCTGTAAGCAGCGGGCTTTCCAGCCCGTGACTTGCAACTATTTTAAAATCAGATAAAATTCCAATCCTTTTTTTTATATCAGCGGCTGTTCTGCCAGTCACAAAAATAAATCCTTTAATTTTTGACGACAATTTCTTGATAAGCAATTGTTCAGATTTCGGCAATACAACTTTATCCGGATTTTTCTTGAAAGGCACAAGCGTGCCGTCAAAATCAGTAAATATACAAATATCTTGATTAATATTTTTAACATTAAAATATTTCATTATTTAATCCCGCGCTTTATTTTTCAAAGCTTCGATAAAATTCTTCACCCACCAGAAAACATTATATTTTAAAATATAATCAAGCTGCGACTGATGATTTTTTTTTGCCGTTGATTCACTCAATTCCAATGTTTTTTTTAAACTTGCGCTGACTTCCGCAATATTATATGGATTTACAGTTATTGCTTTATTAAGTATCTTTGCCGCGCCCGCAAAATCAGATAGTATCAATTTAGCTGACTGCGCTGAACATAATACATACTCCTGCGCAACTAAATTCATACCATCAATTATCGGAGTTATCAACGCAAAATCGGCCGCCTGATAAAAACTTATCAATTGTTCCTGATTGTAGCTTCTATAAAAATAATGGATCGGTTTCCAATCAAAAGAACCGAAAATTCCGTTTATATGCGCGATTCTTGCCTCAATTAATTTACGCATTTCTTTATATTCTTTTACGCCTGTGCGCGAAGGGACTATTATCTGAACAAACGACATTTTTCCTCGATATTCAGCATTATTTTCGAAAAAATGTTCGATAGCGAACAGCCGCTGCAATATCCCTTTAGTAAAATCAAGACGGTCAACGCCAATCCCGATATTGCTTACATTCAAAGATTTCTTGATTTTATTCGTTAATTTTTTGACTGATTCTTTATTAGACAAATTCAAAAACATTTCAGTATTAATACCCAACGGAAAATCTTTGATTAATATTTTTCTATTATTATAAACGAGAAAATTTTTATTAAATGAAATGTTGATTTTCAGGATATTCTGAACGCAATTAATAAAATTATAAACATAATTCTTTATATGAAAACCTATAACATCGCATTCAAGCAATGATGATAAAATTTCTTTAGCCTGCGGCAGTATTCTAAAAATCTCGTAAGGCGGAAAAGGAATATGCAAAAAAAATCCAATTCTGTTTTTTGAATGATGCCTTCTCAGCATTTGCGGTAATAATAAAAAATGATAATCGTGAATCCAGATTAAATCATCATTGCGTATCAGATTTTTAGACGATTCAGAAAATTTTTCATTTACTTGCGAATAATAATGCCAGTAGGTTTCTTTAAACCTGCATTTTTCGATAAAATTATGAAACAGCGGCCACAGCACATTGTTTGAATAACCATTATAATAATTATTCACTTCAATAGGATTTAAAGTCACTTCTTTCATTAAATAGCTCGGATTTTCAAGCGGAACCTTGATGCCTTCTGACAATTTAAACTTTGAATGTTTAGGTGGGTTCCAAAGCTCGGTATCAAGCGGTTTCCAGCACATCCAGACACCGCCGGTCTGCTGCATTATCGGATCAATTGCAGTAACCAACCCGCCACAAGTTTTCTCTGCAACTAAAATTCCTTCTTCTTTTTTTATTACATACGGATTTCTATTAGCAAATAAAATTAAGCGTTTTTTGTTTTTACTATTCATTTTCACTTCCTATAAATTTTGTCGTGTTTCTGTTTGTTCAACAAAAATAATTACTGCAATTCAATTTCTATCACAGAAATTTTGCCTGACCGTAAATCGCGGGAATACGGTTCTCTTAATTCAGCGCCGTCAATATTGATAATTTTGCTGCTGCCTTTATAGCAGAAATTATATTTAACAGGAACAACCCTGTTCTTACCGAAAGTGTTTTTTCTGCGCGGATTAGAATAAATCGCTATAGTATTGCCTAACAATTTAAACGCAAGCGAATCAGCCGGCAGTTTAATAGATATCTTTTTATCGCCTTCTGCCAAAAGAAATTCTGATTTGCGCGTATTAAAAAATTCTGATTTCAACACCGGTTGCGGTTTAAATATCAGTTTATTATCAGTGTCAACATAAAATGGTTGACTGCCGGCAGCCAAATGTATCCAAATATCAATCATTTCACCGGTTACTCCGCTAAGTCGCGGCTGCAGCCCGCGCCCGTGCATTTTTTTATCGGGGAACGCGCTGCTGACTATAAAAGACACATTCTCAAAAGGGCTGCGCGCATACATTTCCGTTGGAATATACGGAGTCAGCATTGTTTGTATATCTTTATAAAATTGTTCGTATAAGCCGCTTTTTAGTGTTTCAAGGATATATTTATATTCCATATGAGTATAAACTGATTCATTTTCTATCCAGCCGGCGCCCCACGCTTTTACGCGCCCGATTTCAAAAGGCGCGTTTTCCAATGATTCGCAAACTTTATACATTTTAAGTTTTTTATCGAACATTGCGCTGTTTCGAACAGCTTTATAAACAGCCGGCGCTTTTTCAGGATGCGCTTTATAATAATGAACCGGTCCTTCAAGAAATAACGGTAGCGGCGATTGTTTAAATGATTCAGGCATTACAAGCGGATTGCCGGTCTTATGTTTAAGCAGCATCCCTTTTTTATCAGTCAAATATTTAAATTTCATAACTTTATTAACAAGATAGGTATAAGGAATTCCGTTTTTATCAAAAACTTTCGATTGATTTTCTTTACTGTAAATTCCAGTAATAAATTTCAAAAAATTTCGCGCTGTTTTATTAAGCTCGCGAAAACTGATTTTTTTTTCAATACCGTTAACGCCGAATTTTGTTATGTTCCGGTAATTATCTTTCAGAGTGTGGCTCGCCAGCCAATACTCATATTTTTTATTTTTCGATTTTGATTTTAAATAGCGTGTGATTAGCGAATCAAGCGCTTTTATAAAATTGAATAATTCTATATAAATATCTACTGACTGACCGTCCAATTTAGCGCATACATCTATCAGCATATTAACCGCGCGCTCCATTTCAAATGTCTGACACAATGATGAACCGATAATGCCGGGTAACCCGTTCATTGAATCATTCCAGCCGGGTTTATCAGCTTCCATTTCAATACCTATGCACTCAGGATCGAATGAAGCCATTCTATTTGCGATCAGACACAATAATTTTGCGGTTAAATTTGAACGGTAAATTTTCCCTTTGCCGTATTTAGTGCGCGCCATCATCGGATTTTGTTTGCGCTGATTTATTAGCTTTTTTTTGTTAGTATCTCTATATACAGAATTATATTGATAAACATCTCTGCCTATTAATGTAAATCTCTCTGTCATATTGCATACAACATCAGGATTATCAAAATAATAATAATCTTTGTTATCAACAAATAATTTTTTATAATTATCAGGATAAATCATAAGATAATTGTCAATCAAATCAAGGTTATAAAGCCAATGGTCAACCCAATAACCTTCGTGTATGCCGCCGCATTCGTTTTCTTCAGAAATTGATAAAAGCGAATTAACAGCTTCGTTATATTTATTTTTATTTGTAAAGCCCGCTTCTTCAAGTTTCATAATAAAATCACCGGGTGTAAATTTGCCGGCTTTTAGATATTCAGAAATAGTATCAAAATATTTTTTTGATAAATTAAATTTATTTAATACGCCATTCAATCGTTCAGGTTTAGCCAATGAATAATTTACCTGTGTGAACTCCAACGGATTATAGCCGTCAAACTGTATCAAACTCATAAATGACACAATATTTCTGTCTTCAATTTCAGGAAAAAACCAGGTATCACACAAACAACAAATTCTGATAATGAAAATTCACAATCAATTTCAAACGAATATTTTTTAACAGAACTTAATAAAAATCGTGATAATCCGCAAAAATTCAGCGAATTGCAATCAAAGCGTTCGGCGTATCTTGCGGAAAAACGCAAAAATGAAAATATTGATTCAAGATTGCCGGATAATATGAAACCGCAACCATTAACTAAAGAACAGCAGGAAAAATATGATTTTAATAAACATCCGAAAAATTATCTAACTTTATTTGCTGATAGAACGCCTATAAACACAAAACAGCATATCACGGCTATAAAAAAGGAAGCGGACGCAATCTATAATTATAATCCTAATCGTGTAATGAAAAGTTTAGAGGTTATAAATCAAGGAATAAAAAACAAGAAAATCACCGACGATAATCCTGATTATTTATTATTAAAGCGCTTATCTGATAATTATGAAGATATTAAAAAACTTAATAAAACAAATTGGACTGATACTGAAGAAGCTAATAAAATAAAAAATATTTTTAAATGGTATGAAAAAGAGGGCGCGCAAGAAAATTTAAATTATCAAAAAAATAAATTTTTTAATAAAACACAAAATGCGCGTGATATATTATTAAATAATTTGAATATTTTAGAAGATGTTAAAAAAAATAATAATATTCCATTTGATAAATTAAAAAAAATTAATGATGAAATAAAACGGTTTAATACTGATTTATTAAATATTGAAAAAATAGAAAGAGATTATAATGTTTTAATTGAAAAAGCGCAAAATGAAATCGACGCAGAAAAGAAACGCAAACAATATTATGAAAATTTATCATTTTCTAATAAAGCGTTAGCGCGCATACAGAATATAATTTTAACAGCAAGTAAACCTGTAGGCGATATTATTCAATCATCAATTTTACAGCCAATTATGCGGACTGTTGCCGCTGATATAACGCAAAAAGATAATATTCAGCGGATGGCTAATCAAATAAATAAAATGATGACACGCGCTATTAAAGAAACGAATTTAAGAGCCGGTGAACCCGCTAATATTTTTACAAAAGCGGCGACGCAATATGGACGTTCGTTAGAAAATATAGGAAGTGATATAGCGTATTTCACAGCTCATCTTACAACTGATAAAAAATATAGAGAAATATTAAATAATACGCGCAAAAATTTAGATAGAATATATAGCGAAACTCCAGTAAGAAGTGATGATATTATTGATAGTATGTTTGTCGGTCTGGCTGACTTGGCCGCATCAATGACTTATATGTTTAGCGGCGGAAAAATAGCAGGGATTTTAGGTAAATCCGCAGGATTATCAGCAAAAGCAATAACAAAAGGCGCGAGGATAACGCCTATGATCGGCTGGACGCTTCAGGGCGCGGGCGAAATACAAAGAGAACTTGACGCTGCCGGTATAGACAGAAAAATATCATTGCCGACATCATTAATCGGCGGACTTGCCTATATGGCTACCGAAAATTTTTTAATGGATACCATTACCGGCTCGGCTAAATCATTATTAAATCAAAATATCAAAAAAAATATTATCAATCATATTAAACAAATTCCGATTAATACCGTAAAAGAAATATCTACTGAAATGCTGCAAAAATTATTAGTTGATACTTCTGAAATTACCGGCAGAACATTACAGGAAATAATAAAAAATTCTAAACTACCGGAAAAAGATATTCCTTTTTTAGAAAATTTTATTGATGAAGGGAAAAATGTTTTGCCGAGTATGTTTCTTTCTTCAGTAATTGGCGGCGGAGTTGGCGCATATAGTGATTTTAAATTTCATAATGAAATAAAAAATTTTCAAAAGAATATAAATGAAAAAGCTGTTAAAGATGTGAATATTTTTATTAATAAAATAGAACAATATATCAATGATACTGACTTAAATTTATCCGCAGAAACTAAACAATGGTTATCCGAAATACAAAATAAAATTATAGATGAATTTGATAATTTAGAGCAACAGCGAATAAATCAAGAAAATAAAGATTTAATTGATTCTATGGATAATTTAACCGCCGAAAATAAACTTAATAATATTTTAGATACAATGAGTGAACTGCCATCGGATTCGGCTGAATATAATCGATTAAATAATATTCGTTCAATGTTATATAAAAAATTGGGAATAAATCCTGAAACTGTTGAAATTAAAAATACTAAAAACGCACCTTCTTCTTCTGAAACTCAACAATCTGAATACGCTGATTTAACTGACGCGGAATTATATATTAAATTTGACGAACTTGAAGAAAAGGTTGCGAATATTGATAACGAAAATTTAACGAACGAACAAAAAGTTAAAATAACTGAGGATTTAGCTATTGTCAGCGAAGAAATACAAAAACGCAATGCTTCAGCGGAAAAAAGCGGCGATATGTCAAAAAAAGATTTAATAAATATGACAGTTGCTCCGCGCGGAGTATTAATACCAAATATTCAAAGCGGAAATACGGCTACGGCGCCCGCAGGCGCGACTTCTGCCGTTGGGACGACCGAGAATATATCTGACGCTAAAAATACCGCAAATCAGCCGGCTAACAAAATTGACGCTGTAAAAAATCAGTTTATGACGCTTGGTATAAACGCAGGTAATGACTTTGCAAATACCGAACTCAAAAACGCCGGATACTCTGACGAACAAATTAAAAACACTATCCGACAGTG
>JAKPEO010000013.1 GCA_029551925.1 bacterium | reverse complement strand
TCTAAATTGCTTAAATCATATTGTTTTTCATACAATAAATTTAACAAAAAAGTCGGCGTGCCTGTCTCATACCAATAATTTTTAAATTCATATGAATCAAAAAATAATAATATTGAAAAAGGATTATATAAATTATCTGCGCCTGAAAAATTATAGCCATTATACCAGCGCTTGATTTTTTTTATTAATTCCGAACGCTCATAACCTTTTACTAAACAGCAATCTTTTATATATTCTTCAAAATATTTTTCAAACTCTTCTTGCGTATAGCCAAGTATTGAATTATATTTTACATTTAAACTTATATCATTAAGATTATTCAAATCTGAAAATATCGAAGTCTTTGAAAACTTTGTCACGCCGGTTAATAAACAAAATTGGATATATTCATCAAGCGCTTTGATTGTGCCGTAAAAAGTTTTTAATATCTCGCGATTTTGTTTGCAGACCTCTAAATCTGTTAATGTGTCTATTATCGGTTTGTCATATTCGTCGATTAAGATTACTACTTTTGTTTTTTCACCAAGTTGTTTAATTAATTTCGAAAATCCGCTTTTATATGTCTCGGCTTCATATTTTAAATTGTTTTCAATATAAATTTCTTGCAAACGCTCGATTAAACTTTTTTCTAACATAATCGGCGTATCTTTCTTTATCTCATTAAAATCAATTTTTATTATCGGATATTTTTTAAAATGCCATTTATCGTAAATATATAATCCTTGAAATAATTCTTTATTGCCGCTGAATATATTTTCAAGCGTTGACACCATCAGCGATTTGCCGAACCTACGCGGCCGCGAGAGAAAATAATAATAACCTTCGGTAATCAGTTTATATAAATATTCTGTTTTATCTATATAAAGGCAATTATCTTCTATTAAATTTTTAAAATCCTTTTTGCCTATCGGTAGTTTTTTCATATTTAATTATTTTATAAACTTCAATAATCAAAGTCAATTAAAAAAAATGTGATTGCAATTTTACTCTTCCGAATCTAACAAAATAACAAAATTATGTTGCAAAAATTAATTGTTTTTTAAAAAAAACATTATATTATTATAAAAAAATATATGTAAAATTAGGTAGTAAATGTCTGAAACTAAAACAGTATTAATAACCGGCGGCGCTGGATATATCGGCTCAATATTAATTGAAGAACTTTTAAAAAAGGATTATAAAGTAATAGTAATAGATAATTTAATGTATGACCAGAGCACGTTATTAAATTTTTGTTATTCAGATAATTTTGAGTTTATATCTGGTGATTGCCGCGACGAAAATTTAATAAAAAAAAATATTCAACGCGTTGGTATTATAATTCCATTAGCGTGTTTGACTGGCGCGCCATTATGTCATAAAGATCCATGGTCAGCGCAAAGCGTGATAGTTGATGGTATAAAATTGATTTTAAAATATCGCGAGCAATCTCAAAAAATTATTTATCCAAATACAAACAGCGGATACGGTGTCGGCGAAAAAGATAAATTTTGTACTGAAGAAAGTCCGTTAAATCCAATTTCGCTATACGGCAGATTAAAAGTTGAAGCTGAAAAATTAATTGTTGCGGCAGGCAATTATATTGTGTTTAGATTAGCAACAGTATTTGGCGCTTCGCCGCGTATGCGCGTTGATTTGTTAGTCAATGATTTTGTTTATCGCGCCGTAAAAGATAAATTTGTTGTATTATTCGAAGCAGACGCAAAACGTAATTATATTCATATTCGCGATGTAGTCGGCGCTTTTATTTATGGATTAGAAAATTGGGATGCACTTAAAGATGAAATTTATAATTTAGGACTGTCAACAGCGAATTTATCTAAAAAAGAACTTTGTGAAAAAATCAAAGAATTTATCCCTGATTTTCATTTTACAGTTGCAGAAATCGGCGAAGATCCTGACAAACGTGATTATATTGTTAGCAACGAAAAAATTGAAAAAGCTGGTTATATTCCAAAATACTCACTTGAATTTGGAATAAAAGAATTAATCAAAACTTATAAAATTATACATTTAAAAAAAATGCAATATCTAAATTTTCAATAAAATTTTGTTAGCCCCAAAAAAATCACTGAAAAAATGAAAAAAATGGAGCGATTAATTTGAATTTAGATATTTTATTTATTAATCCGGGAAATCAAAAAAAAATTTATCAAAATTTAGCAGACGAATTTAGCGGTATAGATGCGCCTATCTGGATTTTATTGATGGCAGAAAAAATTCGTAGATTTGATTTTTCAGCGGCTATATATGATGCTAATTTATTTGGCTGGGATATAGATACAATAAAAGAATTAGAAAAAAAATATAATCCTAAATTAATCGTTGTTTTAGTTTATGGCAATCATCCGTCAGCGTCAACACAATCAATGCCCGCCGCAATAAAAATAATTTTAGATATAAAAAAATATAATCAAGATATTTTAGTCGCTATTGGCGGAACGCATCCGTCAGCGCTGCCGCGCCAAACTTTTAAAGAAACAAACGCTGATTTTATTTTAGCAAACAATGGCATTTACGCGGCGTTAGGATTAATAAAATATTTGACTGGAAAAATAAAAATAACAGAAATTCCAGATTTATATTATCGAAAAAAAGATGATATAGAATATACTTTTAAATCCGCGGATTTGAAAAAAGATTTGGATGATGAATTGCCCGGTTATGCTTGGGATTTATTAGAAAATGTCGATCTTTATCGCGCGCATAACTGGCATTGTTTTCAGTATTTTAAAGACAGCAAAACACCCAATTTTTCTGATGTGCGTTCGCCGTATATTTCGATTTTTAGTTCGCTTGGCTGTCAATATAATTGTTCATATTGTTGTATAAATTCAGTCTATGGCAAGCCGGGGATTAAACAATGGTCAATAGATAAAGTAATAAGTTTGATTGATATTTTAGTCAAAAAATATAAAGTGAAAAATATCAGATTTGCCGATGAGTTATTTGTTTTATCATCACAACGCGTAGAAAAATTTTGCGATTTAATTATTGAACGCGACTATGATTTGAACATTTGGGTTTATGCGCGGATAGATACTATTAAATCAGAGTTATTATCAAAAATGAAAAAAGCCGGGATTAATTGGCTGGCGCTCGGTATTGAATCAGCGGATGCGCGCGTTCGCAATGCAGTCGGCAAAAAAATTAATGCTGATATAAAAACAGTTGTCAAGATGATAAAAGCAAATGATATTAATATTATCGGCAATTTTATGTTTGGGCTGCCAGAAGATAATCTCGAATCAATGCAAAATACTTTTAATCTTGCAGTAGAACTTAATTGCGAATTTATAAATTTTTATACAGTAATGGCATATCCGGGTTCAAAGTTATATGACGAATTTGCAAATAAAAAAGAGTTATTGCCGGATACTTGGCTCGGTTATTCGCAGCATAGTTATGAAACCAAACCGTTGCCGTCCAGATATTTATCAGCAAAAGAAATTTTAAAATTTCGCGATACCGTATTTTATAAATATTTTCAAAATGAAAATTATAGAAAATTAATTTTAAATAAATTCGGCGCTACAACGCTTGCGCATTTAGATAGGATGACCGAAATAAAATTAAAAAGGAAATTATTAGAAAATGAAATGTGATTATGATTATTTAAAATCTCGCGCCTTATGGCTGCGTAAAGAAACTTTGAAGTTACATTCATTAGCGCCAGAGACGCGAATCGCTTCGTCGTTATCGCCAATCGAAATTTTAACTGCGCTATATTATGGTAAAATTTTAAAAGTTGATTCGGCAAATATTAATAACGAAAATCGCGATAGATTTATTTCAAGTAAAGGGCACGGCTCTATTGCAATGTATCCTTTGCTCGCTGATTTAGGATTTTTTGATAAAACAGAATTGCAAAAAGTTTGTCAACCAAACGCTTTACTCGGCGGAATACCGGATTGCAATATCCCTGGGTTTGAAACTACTAACGGTTCGTTAGGTTTAGGGCTCGGCACTGGCTGCGGTATAGCATTAGCATTGAAAAAGAAAAAAAATGATGGTTTTGTGTTTGTTTTATCTGGCGATGGCGAACTATTCGAGGGCTCGGTTTGGGAGGCAATAATGTTTGCTGGACATAATAAAATAAATAATTTAATTTTGATAATTGATAATAATAAAATTTCTATGCTTGATTATTGTAAAAATATAATAGACTTAGAACCGTTAGAAGAAAAATTTAAAAATTTTAAATGGTATGTAAAAAGAATAGATGGACATAATATCAAAGAGGTTTATGATACTTTAATTGATTTAAAGACTTCGGATATTTCAATGCCAAAAGTGTTAATCGCTGATACAGTCAAAGGTAAAGGCGTGCCGATTTTAGAAACCGATTCTTTATGTCATATAAAATCATTAACAAAAGAACAAGTCGATAATTTATTAGCGGAGTTGAACTAAAATGTTTGAACAATCAAGCGCGATGCGCGATGCATTATTAACTGAAATTTATAATGAAATGCAGCGAAATGATAAAATTATTTTATTATCCGCAGACTTCGGCGCGCCGATACTCGATAAGATTCGTAAAGATTTTCCGGATAATTTTATGAATGTCGGTATTGCCGAACAGAATCTTGTTAATATAGCGACTGGTTTCGCGCTCGAAGGGTTTGATGTTTACATATACGCTATTGCCGCATTTTTATCAATGCGCGCTTATGAAATGATACGCACTAATATTGCGTTAATGACTCAATTAAAACCGCTGAATATAAATTTAGTAGGCGTGGGCGCTGGCATAAGTTATGTGCTTTCAGGCCCTACGCATCATTGTCTTGAAGATATTACAGCAATCAGATTATTACCGCATATAACTTTATTTTCGCCGAGCGATGTTGTTTTGACAAAAAAATTTTTCAACTATTCTTTACAAAAAAAAATACCGAAATATATTAGATTTGACAGCAAAATTTTGCCGAGTATTTACAGCGTAGAAGATAATATAAATTTTGATGACGGATTTGTAGAATTACGCGACGCTAAAAAAAAATGTATAGTTGCTACTGGTTATATGACGCATAAAGCGTTAACTGTTAGCGCTGATTTGAAAAAAGAGAATATAGATTGCGGCGTGATTGATATGTTTTTATTAACTAATTATAACAAAACAGCGCTTGCTGAAATATTGAAAAAATATGATACGATTATTACTCTTGAAGAAGCGTTTATTAATCGCGGCGGACTTGATTCTCTTATTGCAAATATTATCGCTGATTATAATTTATCGGCAAAGTTAATACGGCTCGGATTTAAAGATAAATTTGTTTTTGAAAATGGAACGCGCGAATATCTGCATTCTTTACAAGGATTAGCAATTGAAAATATAAAAGAAATTATTAAAGAAAATTAGGTAAAATTATGAAAATATTAATTACCTATCCAAAATCATTTGTAAGTGTAAATTTAATAAAAATATTATCAAAAAAATTTGAGTTGATAATTGATGATATTGATTATTTAAATTTATTGAAAACAAGAAAATATATTAAAAAAACAAAACCTGATTTAGTAATTTTACAATCACCGTTCAGCGGCGGGATAAAATTTAATATTGAAAAACCGGCTGATTTAATTTTGAAAAATAATATTGCGCAGACTAATGTTATTACTGCTACATTTGAAAATAATATTAATAATTTGTTTTTTATTGGCAGTTCGTGTATGTATCCTAAAAATTATGAACATAGACTTTTAGAAACGGATTTATTAACTGGTCCGCTCGAAGATACAAATACAGCGTATGCTACTGCCAAAATCTGCGGCTGGCAGATGTGTAAAGCTATCTCAACACAATACAAAAAAAAATATATTACTTTAATACCGGCAAATCTATATGGCATAAACGACGATTTTGATTTAGAATCAGCGCATGTAATTGCAGCGTTGCTGGCGCGCTTTCATAACGCTAAAATAAAAAATACAAAAGAGGTTGTTGTCTGGGGCACCGGTAAGCCGCTACGCGATTTTATTTTTGCCGAAGATTTTGCAAACGCTGTTGTCTTTTTAATTGCTAAATTATTACAAAATAAAATAAATGTTTTAGAGATTAATATAGGTTCGGGTAATGGTTATTCAATAAAGCAAATTGCTGAAACAGTAAAGAAAATAGTAAATTTTAAAGGCAATCTAATTTTTGATAAAACCAAACCTGATGGTATGCCGGTTAAAGTTTTGGATACCAAAACAATTAATCAACTTGGCTGGCGACCAAAAATTAATCTTGAAACAGGAATTAAAAAGACATATAATTATTATATTTCAAAAAAATATATATTAAGGTGAAAAAATGATAATAACAAAAACGCCATTTAGGATATCTTTTTTCGGTGGGGGGTCTGATTTCCCTTGCTGGTATAAAGAGCACAGCGGCGCAGTATTATCAACAACTATAAATAAATATTGTTATATAAGCGCTCGTCATTTGCCGCCTTTTTTTGAATATAAACATCGCATCGTTTATTCTAAAATTGAATTAATCAAAGAAATTTCAGAAATCAAACATCCAGCAGTTCGCGAATGTTTTAGATTTATGAATGTTAATCGCGGATTGGAAATCCATCATGACGGCGATCTGCCAGCACGCACAGGACTCGGTTCAAGTTCAGCTTTCACTGTCGGTTTACTAAAAGCACTTTATGGTTTATTAGGAAAAATAATAAGTAAAAAACAACTTGCGCTTGACGCTATATATGTTGAGCAAGAAATGATAAAAGAAAGTGTCGGATCGCAGGACCAAGTAGCTGCGGCATTTGGTGGTTTTAATAAAATAACTTTTGCAGGCGAGCATTTAATAGATGTTTGTCCGATTACAATATCAACTGCCAAAATCAAAAATTTACAAAATCATCTAATGCTTTTTTTTACCGGGTGGACAAGATATGCTGATGAGATTGAAAAAGATAAAATGGAAAGTGTTAAAAAAAAAGAAGAGGAATATAAAATACTAACAGATTTAGTTGACGATGCAATTAAAATATTAAATAATGATATTTCTCAATTACATGATTTTGGAAAATTACTTAATGAGAGTTGGAAAATAAAAAAAAGTTTATCAGATAGAGTGATAACTAATTATATTAATGAGATTTACGAAACAGCAATTAAAAATGGCGCATTAGGTGGTAAAATCTTAGGGGCAGGTGGCGGGGGATTTATATTGTTTTTTGTCCCAGAAGAAAATAAAAAAAAATTATTAAAAGTATTTAAAAATCTATTGTATGTCCCTTTTGAATTTGAAACAATGGGCAGCCAAATAATTTATTATTCAAGGAATGAAGAATAATGAAAATGAGAATTCCATTTGGAACTATCACAATAACCGATACGGCAAAAAAATTAATTAATGATGCAATTAATAATAATCGCATCTCAAATGGTAAATATGTTCGAGAATTTGAAGAAAAATTTGCTGCGATTATCGGTGTAAAAGAAGCAGTAGCAGTTAGCAGTGGAACAGACGCTGATATTTTAGCAATGGCAGTATTATACGATTTTGGAGCAGTGCGCGGCGATGAAATTATTGTGCCTGCGCTGTCATTTGTAGCAACGGGTAATGCTGTTTTACATGCTGGTTTCACACCGGTTTTTGTTGATATTGAAAAAGAAACATTAAATATAAACCCGCAAAAAATCGAAGAAAAAATTACTAAAAAAACACGGGCAATAATGCCAGTGCATTTAATGGGTAAACCAGCAAATATGGATATAATCAATGCTATTGCAAAATCTTACAATTTGTATGTTATAGAAGACGCCGCAGAGGCACACGGAACAATTTATAAAAACAAACCAGCGGGAAATTTAGCGGATATTGGCGCGTTTTCATTATACATAGCGCATATAATAACAACTGGCGAAGGTGGAATAATCACTACTAATACCCCAGAATTTTCAGAGATATTATTATCACTCCGCAGTCATGGAAGAGCCTGCAAATGCAAGAAGTGTTTACTTAATATAAGCGGTGGGTATTGCAATAAAAGATTTGCTAATCCAGATAATATGGATATTCGTTTTATTTTTGAACGAATCGGTTTCTCTTCTAAAATGAATGAATTAGAAGCAGCGATAGGATTGGGGGCTCTTGAAAACTATCATCAAATTCTTGATAAACGCAGAAAAAATTTATATTATTTAATAGAAAATTTCAAACAATTTCAGCCGTATTTGGCAACTATTACAAAAGAAGATTATGAAGAAATTGGTCCACATGCACTTCCTATTATTCTTAATGATACAGCCAAATTCACGCGCAATCAATTAAAAGATTATTTAGAAAAAAATGGTATTGAAACGCGCAGTTTGTTTTTATCAATGCCCACTCAGTGTCCTGGTTTTAAATTTTTAGGTTATAAGTATGGCGAATTTCCAAACGCTGAATATATGGGGCATAATGGTTTACATATCGGTGTTCATCAGGATTTAAGTAAAACAGAATGTGATTATGTTTTAAATATTATTAATGATTTTATACAAAAAAATAAATAAATTATGAAAGCAGTAATTTTAGCTGGTGGTCTAGGTTCAAGATTAAAAAGTGTAGTTAACGATATTCCAAAACCAATGGCTGATGTTCAAGGAAAACCATTTTTAGAATATCTTTTATTACAGTTAAAAAAATGGAAAATTAAAGAAATAATAATTCTCATCGGCTATAAAGCCGAATATATAAAACAATATTTTAAAGATGGAAAATTATTTGGAGTAAATATATCTTATTCTGAAGAAAAAGAATTATTAGAGACAGGAGGCGCATTAAAACAAGCACAAAATTTATTAAATGATAATAATGAATATTTTATTCTAATGAACGGTGATTCTTTTTTTAATATTGATTTTAACGAACTTATTAAAATGCAAAAAAACAAAAATGCTTTTGGTGTTATAAGTATGTTTAAGAGTAAAAATTCTGTTAGATATGGAAATATTAGAATTTCAAAAGATAATAAAATTATCGAATTTGTTGAGAAGAAAAAAAGAATTAGTGAACAAACTGAACAATTAGCTAATGGCGGCATTTATCTTTTTCATAAAAAAATATTTGATTATATTCCTCTAAAAAAAAGTTCCCTTGAAATCGAAATTTTTCCTGAATTAATAAAAAAAGAAAAATTATACGGCAAAATCTTTAACGGTTATTTTATTGATATTGGTATTCCAGAAGATTATAAAAAAATCAATAATACAAAAAAATTTTTAAATTACTTTTTCTAAAATAAATTTTAAATATTCAAAATTCAAAAACATATCATAGTCCATAATCCAAAAATAGTAAATTATTTCTATCAATATAGTTATTTAATTTCAGTTTATCCTCTTCACCTAATTAAACTAAAATTAAAATACAAATAATTAAATATTTTTCATTTAATTTTTTAAGATAAACCTAAAGTTTCGATTAACGATGGCAAATTATCTTTTAATAAATTAACGCCATTATAATTTGGTAAAATAATCGATATATTCATACTTTTGTTATTCAATATATTTTGCTTCTTCTAAACCGCTTTCTGCTCGCAAATAATTCGGATTATATGCTATTTGCAGGATTTTTTCTTTTAAATCGTCATTCTTTCTATCAGGATGATATAAATGATAAACTGTTGTTTTATATTTTATAGATTTTTCACGATATCAATTTTTTTGAAAACGGATATGCAGTTCAACATCTTCGCCGCCTAATCCAGCCATTTCATTATTATAACCATTAATCTTTTCAAAATCAGCGCGCCAGCATGAAAAATTACAACCAACAATATAAGTTGATTTTTTAAAATGAATAATATATCTAATCAATTTATTATTAAATTTAAGCATCTTTTCGAAATGTTTTATATTGCCAATACTTGCTTGCCAAATATTAAAAAAATTCAATTTGCAAAATTTCGCTGACTTAATAAAATCATCATTTATATATTTCATATATTTTTCACGAAATGAAACGCGTCTACCAATTAAATATCTATTTTTTTCACGCTCTAATAAATGCGTTTCTACCCAAGTAGGTTCTGCTAAACAATCAGGGTCTATAAAAAGTAAATAATCAGAAGTTGCTTGTAATACACCTTTATTTAATGCTAAAGTTTTGCGAATACCATTACGCTGTTGTTTTACATATTTAATTTGATATTTAAAAAATTTATTATATTTTTCTAATAAATCCGAAATATCCTCATCAGAACCGTCGTCAGAAATTATTAATTCAAAATCTTTTTCGGTTTGGCAAGAAAGCGCTAATAAACATTTATCAAGAAATTTTGACGAATTATAAATCGCTGTTATAACAGAACATTTAGGCATTTATATCAACCTTATTTTTTTTGTAATATAATATGTATTGTAATTTCATCTTTAAAAGAATCAATAATTTTAAAA
Organism: bacterium; assembly: GCA_029551925.1. Lineage (GTDB taxonomy): Bacteria > JAGOBX01 > JAGOBX01 > JAGOBX01 > JAGOBX01 > JAKPEO01. The sequence continues at coordinate 975 of JAKPEO010000013.1, read as the reverse complement.
CCTGTAATTATACCATAAATTTTATGGAAACGGTTGAATAAATCATTATTAATATCAAAATATGCAAATGTTTCTATACACCAAAAACTTTTATGTGTCGGGTCTGCAAAAGCATAATGACTATCAATATGCGGCAACAATATAATAGCATAGCCATTAGATTTTAGTATTCTCCCGATTTCATTCATTGATTTTATTTTATCAGGCAAATGTTCAAGTAAATGTGAGCAATATAAAATATCAATACTATTATCTTTAAAAGGAAAAATTTTATTAAGATCAGCTACAATATCAACTTGATTGCCATAAAAGCAATCAACATTATATAAATTATAAAATTTGCCTTCACTATTGCCTAAATTAATTCCTGTTTTTTTAGCGCTCTGGCATTTCTCTAATAATTTCAAATATTTTTTTCGAAATTTATGCCTAAAATGTTGATATATTTTTTTTCTTATAAAATAAAACATATTTTTGTCTATGATAAATACACAATATAATCGCTACCATACTAAATCTGGATACTTAATTTAACCAGCGTATATATACCGACTGTCTTTTGAATATTGTCTATTGGTTCCGCGATATTTTCCATATTAACTTAAATTAATGTATTCTATTCGTTTATTTAATTTGATATTTTTATTTTTTTGTCTATTTTTTCAATCATTATATCTTTAATAATCTCACTCTATTTTTTCAAACACATAATTTTTGATATTCCGCAAATTATCGCATAATTCTACGCCGATGAGATATTTTTTCAAACTTTTTTCGTATTTGTCAGCGTATTTCTTTTCTTTTATTTGTTTTAACGCTTCTTCTGCCGGCTGATTAAGTTTGAATTCAAAAATATAAACTTTATCGCTGATTTTTATTGCGCAATCAAGACGACCGAGATTATTCATCTGCTCGAATTCAGCGTTTATTCCCACAAGCGCTAATATCGTGTATATCACGCTCGAATAATACGCT
>JAKPEO010000131.1 GCA_029551925.1 bacterium | reverse complement strand
TCAAATGTATAAAAGTATACTTCATCGAAATATTGTTTATAAGCATTATATTTATTTATAAATAATTTTTTTATGTTATTTTGTTGTACAACTATTGTATTTCCAGGATTACGAAATTCTATTATTGCCCCTTTTAGTTTACACATTGTAATCAACCTTAAATGTTTTTAGCCACAATTTAAAATTCATTAACAGCCATAATGTCGCAGAGTTATCTTCTTTTATTTGTATATGGTCATCAAATATTTTTTTTAAATAATCTTCATTAAAAAATTTTCGATTAATTTCAGCATCTGAAAATAAAATATCTCTGCAATATTCTCGCATTTCTTCACGCAGCCATTTTGCCAATGGTATTGAAAAACCCATTTTTTTGCGATATATAAATTTATCGTCAAAATATTTTTTTAATATTTTTTTGAGAATATATTTTCCTGTTTTATTTTTAATTTTATATTCACTTGGTAATTTTAATGCAAATTCAATAAAACGCTTGTCTAAAAATGGCACGCGTATCTCTAATGAATTCGCCATTGACGCAATATCAACCTTTGTCAACAAATCATAAGGCAATGTAAATCTCAAATCCGTATCCAATATTTTTTCAATTAAATTTGTCGCAGTTGTTTCTTCATAATATTTTTTATACAACTTATATGAATTCAATAAATCAATTTTATTTTTAAAATCTTGATTAAATAATTTTACTTTCAATTCATTATAATATGAACATCTTAATAATGGATAAATATCATTTTTTTGTCCTGAAATAATATCTAAAAATCTAAATAATTTCGGCAATTTTTGTTTGCTATCTTTTTTGCCGTAAATATTTCTTGCAGTTTTAAATAAAAAATGAAATGCAGTTAATAACGAATTTATTTTATAAGATAAATTCATTTGCCCGAATACATCATACCCGGCAAATAATTCATCACCGCCGTCGCCTGCAAGTGCGACTGTCACATATTTCCGCGTTTCTTGCGCTATATAATATGTCGGTATAGCTGACGAATCAGCAAATGGTTCACCATAATGTTCAACTAATTTTGGTAAGACATTTAAGACATTCGGCTTTAATATTATTTCTGTATGCTCTGTCTCTAATATTTTAGAAGCGCTTCGGCTATATTTCAATTCGCTCAATGGTTCATATTCAAAACCAATTGAAAATGTTTTGATTTTATTTGACGAAACTTCTCTTACTGCTGCCGTCACTAATGTAGAATCAATACCGCCAGATAAAAATAAACCTAATGGAACATCACTTATTAAATGCTGTTTGACTATATGTTTAAAATAATTGAATGTTTCATTAATCGCTTCATTTTCTGATAAATTTAATTTTTGCGAATAGTCTGGGAACCAATATCTTTCTATTTTTATTTTGTTTTCTTTTACTATTAAACAATGCCCCGGCTCTAATCGTTTTATATCTTCAAACATTGTATTTTCTGATGGAACGCATTGAAAAGAAATATAGTCAGATAATGATGATAAATTTAATTTTCGCGAAATTTCTGGATATTGTAATAATGCTTGAAATTCCGAAGAAAAAATAAAGTTGTTATTTCCGAAATAATATAACAATGGCTTTATTCCTACTTGGTCGCGCGCTAAAAATAATTGTTTTTTATTATCATCCCAAATAGCAAAAGCGAACATTCCGCAAATATATTTTAAACAATCAACATTCCAATATTTATATGCATTTAATAAAACTTCGGTATCAGAATTTGTCTTAAATTTGAAATTATATTTTTGCAACTGCTCTTTTAATTCTAAAAAATTATATATTTCGCCATTATAAACAACTGCTATTTTTTGCTCGTCGTCTAACATTGGTTGATGTCCGCTTTTTATATCTATAATCGCTAATCTTCGATGCGCTAAACCAATATTATTATTTATATACAGACCGCTGTCATCAGGTCCGCGATGTGATAGAGTATTATTCATTTTGATTAACTTTTCTCTATCAATCACTTTATTTGAAAATTCAAAGATTCCGCAAATTCCGCACATAATTAATTTTTCGCAGCAATAATATAAAAATTATGTGATTTTTTTAAATAGGGCAAAATCAAACGTAATGGCAAAGTAATGCTTCTATCAATAATTTTAAAAAATATATTTTCAAATTTTTTAGGATAATTATGATATAAATGCAGCAACTCTTCCTTGTCCATTTTTAAAATATTTCTTTTTATCAGAAAAGTTATTAATCCGCTGATACTATTTTTATGCACGCCAGAATGATAGTTATATTCAATTATTGAAAATCCAAATTTATTCAATAAAAAACTAATACTATCTAAATTGAAAAAAAATAGATGACGCGGTATATCTTCAGCGTTCATAAATTGAAGATTTAAACTATTAAAATTAGGCATTGCTAAAATTAATAATCCTTGCAACTTTAAAATTTTTGATATTTTTTCGATTATTAAATGGGGATGCGGCAGATACTCAATTACATGCCATAAAGTAATAACATCAAAATAATTTTCCGGATAATTTATATCTAAAAAATTGCCGTATTTTATCGGAAGATTATATGGATTGGGAATTGTATTAGTTAATTCTATTCCTTCTACTGTCCATCCCCGTCTTTTGCAATATTCCAAAAATTCGCCTTTTTGCGCGCCTATATCCAATATTTTTCCTTTTTTTTCTGGTAATAACTTATATTTTTTCTGTAATGTAAATGAATATTTTTTTATTAAATCTTTATCAGTAGTATTATAAAATTTATCAAATTCATTTGTGTAATATTTCACTAATTCCATATCATCAGGGCGCGGATTTAAAAATGCAATTTTGCAATTTTGACATTGGAAAATTTTATATTTTATATTATCTACTTTCAGCCAGCAATCGCTTAATTCAAATACAAATTTAAAATTAGTTTTTTCAGCGCCGCACACTAAACACTGCTGTATTTCTATCATAACTCAACCTATAAATTTTAAAACATTTATCAAATTATTTTTTATTATATTCGGTAAATTGATTTCGTTCAAAATCAATAATTTTTCAGACGAAAAAATTTTACCGATTTTTGCAAATAAATATATTAAAATTAAATTCGCAAAAAAAGAAATAAAAATATTTTTAAAACACAAAAATATAAAAATTTGAAAAATTACCAAAGCAATTAAATAAAAATATTTTGTCAGTGAAAATTTTATCTTTTGCAAAATAAATATTGAATAAAAGACCTGATTACATATGAAATAAACAAATGTCGAAAGAGCTGCGCCAATCATTCCAAATTTATCAATAAAAAAATAACTTAATATTATCTTTATAGATAAAGCCAAAAAATTATTAATTGAATACAAAAACATTAATTCAAATGCCATAATATACGCAGCAAGTATATTTGTAAATATTGCAAAAGTTGATGAAAAAATTAATATCATTAATGTTTGCGCTATTGCAAAATGATTGTTTGGAAAAAGATAAAGTAATAAAAAATATAAGAAAAAAAACAAAAAATTAAAAATAACTAATGCTATCATAATAGCCATTATTGACAATTCATCTAAAATTTTTTTCAATAAATCAAAACGATTCTTTACTAATAAAGTTATAACTAATGGCGAAATAACTGTAAACAATGCCATATTTAATTGCGTTAACCCGTTAAATATTTGCTGACAATAAAAATATTGACCAATTATTTCTTTTGCTAATTTTTCTTTGATAATACCTAAATCAATCCAATTTAGAAAATATGCGGATGCTGACCCGAATATTACTGGTATCGAGTATTTTAAATATTTTTGGAATATTTTTTTGTCGTATTCTAACGGAAAAATTAAATTTATTTTTGTCTTGAAAAAAATAAATACTTGCGCAAAAATAAAACCTATTAACAAACTAAAAATCACAAAAAATAATTTCGAATTGTCTAATAAAAAATACCCTATTATTAAAATAAACAATGCAAAAAATTTTTCCGACATTTGAGCAATTGCAAAAATTTTAAAGTTGCCGAGCGCTTGAAGAGAATAATACAAAGTTTCATTTATAAAATTCATAATAAAATAAAGAATAATTAATGGTATAAAAAAATTGCTGAATCCTAAATAATTCAACAACTGTTGCCGAAATATGAATATCAAAATTATCAATAAAAAAATTATAGGCAGCGCTAAAATTAATTGCGATGTTAATGTTCTATTTATTTTTGTTCTTAATAAAAATTCTTCACGACCATAACGCAATAACGCTGATTGCGTCCAAACCAAGAAAATTATATATAAAAATTGTGTAGTCATTAGAAATAATGAATATTCGCTGTATTTTTTTTCGCCTAATATTTTTACAATAAAAGTAATAAAAATAAAATACAGAATATTGTTTATTATTCTGCCAATGATAGTAAATGCGCTGTCTGAAAAAATTGTATTTATGCCTTTTAAATTTCTAACGCTTTCTAATTCAGCCATAAAAAATCAGTAAAACACTTAAATTTTAAGATAAGTGATTATATTTATTTTTTTTAGATTGTAAAGCGTGTATTTCATAAATTCAAAAAACAATCTAAACTGTTAAATAAATGTTCATAATTTATTCAATATTAATTTAAAGATATTTCTAAAAAGCTTTAAAAATTTGTCTAAAAAAAATAATATTTTTTCATATTCATTTGTTTGTTAAAAATATTCAGATTATTTAGGAATGCGCTTGTTGCGCTTTTTTTTATAGAATAAAATACTTATTGAAAAATTAGTTTTAATAAATATAATAAAATCAAAAATTTTAAAGACACAAGCAGAAATAAATTATGATAGACAAAGAAATACTAAAAAAAATCAAAAATATAGAGATACATTCGCGAAAATTTGTGAATGAAGTTTTTTCAGGAGAATATCACAGCGTATTCAAAGGCGTGGGTATAAATTTTTCAGAGTGCCGCGAATACTATCCGGGCGACGACACAAGATTTATTGATTGGAATGTTACTGCTCGAATCGGTAAGCCGTATATAAAAGTATTTGACGAAGAGCGTCAATTAAATCTCGTGCTAATGATAGATGCTTCTTCTTCTGCTTTTTTCTCAACTGCGCAAAAAAGCAAATTAGAAATAGCTGCAGAATTAAGCGGAATATTAGCATTTTCTGCGCTGCAAAATAATGACAAAGTTGGCGTAATTATTTTTTCCGATATTATCGAAAAATATCTTCCGCCAAAAACAGGCAAAAAAAATTCGCTGCGTATTATCCGCGAAATGCTGACATTCACTCCGAAAAATTGTCAAACTAATATTTCAAAAGCATTAGAATTTGCAATAAAAACATTTAAACGCAAAAGCGTAATTTTTCTAATTTCAGATTTTTTTGATAAAAACTACGAAAAAAATTTAGCGCTGTTATCAAAAAAACACGATTTAACAAATGTGATTATTACCGACATTCGCGATTTGATATTGGAAAATTGTGGAATTATAAATTTTCGTGATATTGAGACTGGCGAAGATATTTATTTAGACACGACAGATAAAAAAATATTAGAAGAATTTAAAGACTGCAACAAACGCAGATTAGAAAATATCGAGCGAACATTTGCAAAATATAACGCTGATATAATAAAATTAAACTCTGAAAAATCCTATATTGACTCGCTAATAGCATATTTCAAAAAACGCATCAGACAGATAAATCGAAATCATTGATATATGACAAAAAATCTATTATTCTCATTTTTATTTTTTTTTATAATATTCATTAGCAATTGCTCAGATAAAAACAATTTAAAAAAATATAATGATATTCTAAATTCCGGAAAGTTTTCCGGATTATCAGCAACCGAAAAACAAAAATTAATTGAAACAGCAATAACATTAAAAAACTACAATAATTTTGCGCTGCTTATAGAATCTACTGCGCTAAATGATTTAATAAATTTAGAGACAAAAATACTAAAAGATGTTTTTATCGCGCTAATAGATTTGAATGAATTAGACGCATTAATAAAAATACTGGACGAAACAAAAATTTTAGACAATCAAAATTTTAAAATTATTTACGCTGAATTATTAATAAAAACCTGCGAATTTACAAAATTAGATTTATTCCTGCGCGGCAGTTCTAAACATTTTCAATCCGCTGATTTGCAATATCTCCAAAAAAAATATATTCAGCATTTTTATTCTGCGGAAAAACACGATAATCTACTGCGCTGCGCTGATATTTTATCGCACTATGTTAATTTAGAAATAGACGAATTTCTGCTGGTTATTGACGCGCTTATTAATCTCAATAAATACGAAAGCGCAAAATATTACTGCAAACGCGGATTGACTGCGTTTAAAAATAATATAAAAAAAGAACAAATATATTACTATTATGCAAAAATATTAGCAAAAGAAGGCGATTATTCTGCTGCTGCGAATTATCTTGACAATTTAAAATCAAGAGAATTTGCTAATTCAAGAAACTTTATTTTGACATTAATAGAAGTTTATTCAAATTTACCGGACAAAAAAGATTTATTAATCAGCGAATATAATCGGCTGTTAAATTTTGAATTGCCTAAAAATATACGATTAGAAATTTTAATAAAATTAATGAATTACTTTGAAAATATCAAGCAGTATAATCTTGCTTTAAAATTTGCGAATGAAATAACAGCAATTGATAAACACAATATCCAGGCGCATACTATTATTATAAAATACAGCGAAAAACCGCAAAGATTAATTGATTCAGCGCAAGCGCTATTAAAAATTGCTCCAAATGATTTTTATTCGCTGCTTGCATTAGCATTATTCGAATACGAACAAAAAAACTATGAAAAATCAGCGGAAATATTAGAAAAATTAATCAAGATAAAACCATTTAATAATGAAATTAAAAAAAAATTATCCGACGCATATTTTAATTTAGCGCGAGAAATAAGCGACCGCGAAAAAACAATTACTAAAAAAACAATCGAATTGCTAACAAAATCAATAAATCATAATATTAATAATTTCGCGGCTGTCCGACTTTTGACTAATTATTATTTTCATCTGAAAAAATACGGCGAATATTTAGAATTAAGCGCGCTATTATTATGCAATGGTCAATTAACAGAAAAAGAGAAAATATTGTTTTTAGAAGTTTTAGCGAATACTAACAATAAAAAATTAATTAATGATTACATTTCCTACACTTTTGATAAATTTAAAAATGCAGATAAAAATATATCTGAACAATTAATAAGAATCTTGAAATTATCAGAAAATAAAGAACTATTATTATCTTATCTTCAATCTCAAATTTTTGAAAATAAAAATTTAGATAATGCTATTTACCATCTCAAAATTTACTATGATGAACTGCCGCAAACTTATGAAAAATTATGGATTTTAGAAACGCTCTTAAATTATGACAATCTTTTAACTGACCAAGAAAAATATAAATATTTAACAGCGCTTGAAAATCGCTATTATCAAAAAAAAGAATATTTTAAATATGAAAAATTAATAGAAAAATACGGGATTGAAAAATTTGATAAAGAAAAATTATTAAAATTAGCGGATGAAACGCAAAACAAAAAATTAATATATATTCTAAAAAAATATTTTTATGATAATTTAGATAAATTCGAAACGCGGCTTGCGATTGAATATTTTAAATTATTCAATGATTATAACGGCATAATAAATATATTAGACAAAAACCCGCGCTATTTAAAAAACAATAATATTTTTATTGATTATTGCGAAGCGATATTAAATACTCCTGATTTTCAAAAAATATTGCCGAAATTAAAACAATTATCAACAGCCCAAAATACCAATGATAAAATTGATATGCTTATTGCAAAAATATTTGAAAAAAACGGTGATTTCAACACGGCGCATAAATATTATTCTAATATAAAAAAACTCAATAACCCGCAAGTCGAAATTGCAAAAATTTTAACTATGCAGACTGATGACGAAAAAAAACTCGAACATCTAAAAAATCTATATTCGGCAAATAAAAACGAAAAATATATTATCAATGCTCTATATAATTTTTATATTGCGCTTGCGGATAAATACACTAATTCTAATAATTTCAAAAAATCTGAAGAACTGCTCAATACTGCGTTAAAATTAATTCCCGCTAATCACGACGCTTATCTCAAATTAGCAAATATCTTCATTCTACAAAATAAAAATGATGCGGCGCTGAAAATTTTACAAAACGCCGCACAATATTTGCCTAATAATAAAGAAATACTATTAACATTTGCACAATTATATAAAAAATCCGCAATATTCGATGAATTCAAAAAAATATTAACCATTTTGTTTGTTCTATATCCCTATGACTCCGAAATATCTAATTTATTGATTACAAACGGCTATGATGATATTATCGATGAACTTAAAACTATTAAAAATTTAACAATTATCAGCGAATTCATTCATAACGAATACGCGGCAGAATTAAAATATTTGCAAAACGCAAATTTAAAAAAAGAAATCATCTCCGATATAATATCTGTATTATCAAAACACCAGTATTTAACGCAATTACATTATCCACTAGCGCGCTTATTTTTAACAAATAACGAATATCAAAATGCCGCAACTTATTTAAAACAATACAATGCTAAATTTGAAATAGTTGAAGCGCAATATTATGAAGGTCTCTGCGCGCTAAAACTAAATAAAAATATTGACGCTCTAAAAATATTAAAAAAATTATATGAAACAAATACAGATAATTATCGGGCGCTCGAAATTTACACTTTTGCGCTGCACAAAAATTTTATGGCAGACGAACTCAAACAATTACTAAAATCTATCCAGCCGAAAAAATATAAATTTCTAAATTTCAATCTTTTTATTGACATTTATTCAAGTTTAATAGCTGAAAATATAAAAAATAATAAATTATCAGAAATTGCAGAATTAATTGAAGATTCAAAAAAATTTGGAGAATCTGAAAAAATAAAAATTTTACAAGCGCATCTTTATTATAAACAAAATGATTTGAAAAATCTAACTAATATTATTTATGAACTACAACCGACAAACTCTAAACAATACAAAATATGTGAAACTCTAAAAAAAAGTGTTTTTAAAACAAAAAAAATTATCGACAGCGTAAAATATTACAATAACGGCAATTACAAAGCCTCATACGAAATACTAAAAGATATAGATGCGAATATTTTTGCCGCTAATCCTGACGCACTGCATTACTATTTAATTACTTTATTTAAAAATGGACTATATGAAAAATGCGAAAATATTTTAAATTATCATTACAACAATTTTGATTATCGCTATAAAAACACTTTTTTAGCGCTTTTAGCGCAAATACAGATAATACAAAAAAAATTAGATGCGGCAATAAAAACTCTCTCACAATTTTTAGATTTAGATATAAAAGACAAAAAAATAAAATATTTGTTATTAGCTGATATATACTTTAAAATGAAAAAATATCATTATGCTATTGAAAACTATGAAGCGGCAATATCAATTGAACAAAATCAAAATGCGCTTTTTAATTTATCAATGGCATATTATCTAATTGGAAATAATGCGACAGCAAAAGATATAATACAGCATTTATCTGAAAATAGCTGGGACACAAAAGAAATTAAAGAATTTAAGTCAATTTTGTTTTAACCTGCGCGCTGTCCGTTTTTTGTAAATTTTCAAGAGTTATCTGATTGCTCTGCGCTATGATTTTTTTCCAATTAATAATCAATTGTTCGTATTGTTTATATTTTCGTTCTTCTGAAGCGTTAATAGAAACTAAATATTCATACATTTTAATAAATTCCATATAAAAATTCTGTTTGATATAATCAATAATAATGTGCCGCCAATATTCGTATAAATATAATGTTATAGCCATCTGTATTTCTTCTGTACGTTCTAAATCATAATAATCGCCTTTTGTATTCATTATTTTATGATAAATATTATTAAATAAATCTTTTGATGATAAATACGCGGATAACAGCCCTTTACCGTCAAACATATTAATAATATCAAGGCATTTTTTTTGAAGCTGCATTTTTATTCTAACAAAATTAATAAAATCATCAAAATAAAATTTTATAAAATTTGTCTTTTGCAGATAATCAATAAATAATTCAGACATTAATGCTTTCAATCGTTCATTAATAAAAAATAATGACACGCTTTTTTGCTGCGTCTCTTTATTTTTGATTATTTCAATAACTTTTTCATCTACTATTTTATTGTCATCAGGATTATCGAGTATCTTTTTTTTCGCTTCTTCTGTAATTTTTCCAGTCTTAAAACCGAGCGCTTCATCGTGTTTTTCATAAATATCTTTTGCTGAGGAAATTGTAGACTGCTGCTGTTGCTCCGTAATAGTTTGAGTTTTTCGATGTTCTGTCAATATTCGTATAACATTATTCAAAAAATCAATAGGCGAAAATGGTTTAAGAATATAAGAATTCACGCCTGCTTTAATTAATTCAATAACCTTCTTTTTTTCAGCGATCGATGTCACCATAATAACCGGAATATTTTTCAATAAATTCGCTTCTTTAGATTTAATATAAAAATCCATACCATTCATAATCGGCATTTCCATATCCAGACATATAAAACCAATTTGTTCGCCAAATTGCCCTAATTTATACAAACCTTCCATACCATTTTCCGCCTCAATAAAATTAAATAATTCAGCTTCGCTCAAACTATCAATCAAATTCTGCCGCGCTATCGATGAATCATCAATCAACAAAATAGTAAATTTTCCATTTTCATCAAATTTGTGAGGATAATATGATTTTATTATTTCTCGTAATTTAATCGTCAAATTTCTAAATTCGCTCATTATTTATTCCTCCTATGAACCCATATATAACAAAATTCATTGTTGTTTTTTTATATTTAATGCTTCATCAATTTTTTCTTCAATTTTTTTGATTTTCTTTAAATTAATTAATGCCGTATCTATTTTTTCTTTCAAAATATTTTTATCTATCGGCTTTGAAACATAGCCATCGCAACCTGCATTAAGATATTTTTCAGCATCGCCTTTTAATGAATGCGCTGTCAATGCTATAACATATAGATTTTTTAATTTTTCAGAGTTGCGAATATATTTCAGCGCTTCTAATCCGTCCATTACAGGCATCTGCATATCTAACAATAATAAATCATAATTTTGCAGCTCTAACATTTCAATTGCTATTTTTCCATTTTCCGCTATATCGCACTCATAACCAAATTTATTAATTAATAATTTTATCAATTTCTGATTTGTAGTATTATCTTCTGCTACTAGTATCTTTGGTTTTGCTTGTTCTTCATCTTCTTTGATTTTATCAATTTCTTTTGTCTCGCTAATAATTTCTTTTACTTGTCCAAAATATTTCTTTGGAATCAAATCAAGTATTTTTTTCAACTGCTCATAATACTTTCTTATTTTTTCAATATTATATTTTTCTAAATTAACTTCATCTAATAGATAATTTAAAACTTTTACAATTTCAATCATCCGAAAAGTAGTAGCTAAATTTTTTAAATCATCGGCAAGATATTTTATATCGCTTTTGATATTTTTAGTAATTGCATCTTCTAATCTCAATAATTTTCCCGGTAATTTAGGGATAGTCAAATACAAACTTTTTCGCGCTAAACCCGAGCCGCCTATATCTCTCTCAATATTATCGAGCCAACTTTTTACTATATCATCGTAAGTAAGTTGAATATTCAACTCTTCAATGCTATTGTCAATATCCCCCTTTTTTTCGAGTTTCACAAATTTTAAAGGCAATTTGATAATAAATGTCGTCCCTTTATTCTCTTCACTTTCAACAAAAATCGAACCGCCCATTAATTGAATTATTTTTTTGGTGATTGTCAAACCTAAACCAGTACCGCCATACTTTCGAGTAGTTGATATATCCGCTTGCTCAAACGGCAAAAATATCGTATCTATTCTATCCTGTGGAATGCCTATTCCAGTATCAATGACTTTAAAAATACAGGTATCATCTATATATGAATAAGAAATCGTTATTCCGCCAGTATTAGTAAATTTTATCGCATTACCAATTATATTCACAAGCACCTGATTAACTCTCAATTCATCTCCAAACAAACAATCAGGCGAATTATGATCTATCAATAAATCAAAATATAAATTCTTTTCTTTTGCTTTTATATTTAACATCGAATATATATGCATTAATAATTTCTTTACAGAAAATTCACTATATTCTAATTTTATTTTACCCGCTTCTATTTTTGATAAATCTAATATATCATTTATTAAATTCAACAAATGTCTGCCAGAATTGCGGATAATATCAAGCATTTCTTTATTTTCAGTTGTCAAATTTTCAGATTCATATAACAAATCAGCAAAACCTAAAATTGCATTCATCGGTGTCCGTATCTCATGCGACATATTCGCTAAAAATAATGTTTTTAATTTATTCGATTTTTCAGCTTCGTCTTTTGCTTTTATAAGTTGTTCCTGAGCATCTTTCATCTTCGTAATATCTTCTTTTATAGCAAGAAAATTCATTATTTTACCATTTGTATCAAATATTGGAGTAATCATAGCACTTTCCCAATAAGTCGTGCCGTCTTTACGTTTATTATAAAATTCGCCGATCCAGACCTTTCCCATTTTAATTGTATCCCATAAATTTTTATATATTTCTTCAGGCAAATAATCTGTTTTTAAAATTCGTGGATTTTTACCTAACACTTCGGTTTTGGTATAGCCAGTTGTTTTTTCAAACGCTTTATTTACATATTGAATATTGCCTTCTGTGTCTGTAATAACAATAGTATTAGCGCTCTGTTCAACGGCAAAAGCTAATTTGTTAATTTCATTAAAAATATTTTTAGCAATACCAATGTTAGTTGCCATAAATACATAACACGGCTGCACAGCGCCATCTATTTGCAGCAAAAACAACGAAATCTTACAAAATACATTTTCTTGAAATTTATTAATTAACATCAATTCAGATTTAAAAACAAAATCTGTTTTTTTTTGTAAACACAATTTTGCAGCATTAAGAAATAATTGACGGTGATTAGCAGAAACTATATCCAGAGCTTGCAAAGATAATAATGTATTTTTATCATACCCAAGCAATATACATAATTCATCATTTGTATTTATTAATTTTAATTCCTGGTCGAATAAAGCAGTAGCGATTGGAGAATTATTCAAAACTCTAAATATTTCTTGTTCGATTTTTTCTATTGAGCTCATTTACTAATAATTTATCGTTAAAGTCAAATAATGATAATCGCCTAGTTCTTCTAACGGCTTATAAGCATAATCAATTGACAGCAGCGCATCTTGCTTTCTAAAAATATTAGTATTCAAACCAAAGCCAATTGTATAACCCAAACCAATATCATCTCTACTGTCATATCCAGTACGGAGCGTCAACGAACGAGATATTTTATAATCAATACCTATTCCTGCCTTCAAATTTTCAGCGCGCAGCCATATAATATCGCCTGTAAAAATCAATTTTGAATATTCAATATTATTATAAGTCAGACCAGCTCTAAATGTCGTCGGCATTTTATCAGATCCGCTGATATATTTTATTTTACCGCCAAAATTTTGTAATGCCACACCAAAAGAAAACGAAGAATACGGTTTCATAAAATAAATTCCAACATCGCCTGTAAATGTATTTGCGCTGTATTCCGCTATCTGCGATTTAAAATATTTTAAGGTCAAACCATAACTCGCCATTATATTAGTTTCTAAAATTGCCAGCGGCTTTTTAGTATGATGAGCAAATGATAATGATACCAAATAATCTTGGATATTAAAAGTTCCCTGATTCAAATATCTATTACAATCAATCTCAATCATCTGAGTCTTCGGTATATTATCAGATTTTAAAATTTTAGAATACAGACTAATCACAATATTTTCAGACAGCGGTTCTGAATAAATAAAACTATTCATTTTCGCTTCTGACAAAACATCTATATGCGACAGCGAAATAACCGCTTTATCGCTAAATGCCGCAACTGCTGGATTATTTTCAAGAGAATTGATATTGCCGACATAACTTGCGCCGGCGCCGCCGAGCGCCACATTCCGCGCATCAAACGGTATTCGCAATAATATCGCGCCAGATGTGGCGCTGCCACTCGCAAATAGATTATTTGCATTTATATTCAACAAAATTAATAATGCTAATAATTTCCAAAATGCCCTTTGTTTTTTTATTAACTTTTTCACTTTACAACCTTATATTTTTTTATCTTACAATCGCTATTTTTTTTATTATCTTTTGACCATTATATTTAATCAGCGCTAAATACAAACCGCTCGCACAATCGCTGCCGCTGCTATCTTTTGCGTCCCACCAAACAAGCATACCGTTCGCCTGGCGCTTGACTATCGCTACTCGCTCACCTAATAATGTATATATTGTAATTTCAGCGTCAACAGGCAGAGCATAATCTATTGTCCCGTCATTATTATTATCTATTCCAAAAAATATTCCGCCATTATCATTATATTCATTAGCCGGTCTGCCTGTTAAATTATTGCCGTCATTCGGAACATACGGATTTGGATATATTACTATATTTTCAATATTATTTGTATACGGCGCTGATTCTAATACTGCGGCATAAATAGAAAATCTATTCACTCGCGCTCGTATCGAAGTATCAGTATAAATATAATCGCCTATTAATTTCGCACCGCCGTCTATATCAATATCATTTATTTCATACCATCTATTGCGGCTCACTGTATAAATGCCGAATGACCGTATAGACGGTGCGCTCGCTAATAAATTTTTATCTATCTCGAACTCAATAAAAGCGTTTTGAATTTTGCTCGCATCGCTTTGTATTTGATTACCGAATATATCAAATATCTTGATGCTCATAATCGTATTCTTTGTCTCATTCAAACGCTGCACAAATCTTGTATCATAACTCAAATTAGAATCTGCTAATGATTCAATTAAAATTAATACAGGAGTATTAGCAGAATTATCAAGATTAATATTTAAACTGATGGTATCGTTTTGTCCCGATAATCTATTCAACGCTAATTGCATTTGCATATCTTTCGCGCTTGATGTTATTAATATTTCCCTACTGTCTGCTAATAATGAAAATACATTTGCAGCCGACGGATTGTAATTTAGTAATTGCGCGCCTTGATATAATACAAATGTCGTATTTGCAGAAAACCCCACGGAATCCGCTACATATAAATAAACATTATTGATACCTGTTATTGTATTCAAATCAACAGTAAAAAGATAATAAGTATCGCTCATCTGCTGAAAACTCAAATACGCTGTTTCATTATTTACTACCACATAACCAGTATCAATATTTTTTTCTATTACTATACCAGTATAACCCGCGCCTGATATAATCATACTATCGCTCGTCAACCTTATCTGCGGAGCAATATTGTCAACAATATAAATAAAAGTATCTGACGCATTAGTGTTTAACGCGGTGTCATTAGCAATTACTCGCCAATAATATTTTCCGTCTTCTAATGGCGTAATAATTGTATAAAGCAAATACGGTGTATCGAAACTTATTAAAATATTATTAAACATACTATCGCTTGATACCTGCAAAGTATAATGACTCGCATCTGACACGTGAGCCCAACGCAATATCGGACTGCGGTCTGTTGAACATAGATTGTTTTGCGGCTCTATTAATGTCGGTTTTCCAACTGTATAATCAATAGTTATTTTCCTTATAGCCGTTGCAGTTTCATTATTAAATACATCGTATACTTTCAAATACCAATAATATTCACCTTCTTCCAATAATTGCGTATCGTAAAATAACACGCGCGAATCTGTAATTTCAATGCTGCGAATAGCGGTAGCAAATGTCACATCAGTGCAAATATATAATTCGTATTTTATTGAGTCAATAGGACGAGCCCAACTAAACTGCATTAATGTATTGCGCGTAAGCGTATCATTTATCGGCAGACGCGTATCAGGCTCGACGGCAAAACCGTCGATAAAAATATTACGGATTTCAGTGGTATTCGTATTGCCTAAAACATCGCGACCCACCACATACCAATATATTCTATCGCCTAATGGCGTGGTATTAACTTGCGCTAAATTTAATGTTATGTAAGTATTTGCCGTAGTTGTTGAATTATATGAAACCGCAAAATTAGAATTTTTACTATATACAATATAATATTCATTAGCACCGATCGCTGCCTGCCATTCAAAATACGGCATCCTATTTTTTGTGTCTGTATTATTTGCAGGATACAATGAACTAAAATAATCTACGCCGCTCAATATTAATTGATATGTATCGCTTACATTAATATTGCCTGCGCTGTCTTGGACAACTATAAACCAATAATATGTGTCATTTTCCATTCTTTGAGAAAGATTAGTCGCAGTCGTCGAACGCGTAAATACATTTGAATCAATAACATTAAATACTCCGCCGATCTGTTTGCCAAAATACCAAATATATGTGTCAGCATCTGTTAAATTCCAACTGAAAGTCGGATAATGATTATTAGTATCATAATTATTTACAGGATACATAATATTCGGAGGACACACAAATGTATCTATTGTAATAGTCGAATACGCTGGATTTGATACAGCAGTATTGCCTGCATTATCTTTTGATATTACTCGCCATCTATATGTTCCGCTGTCAAGCGTTATATTTATTAAATTTGTATCCGCAGGATATTCTGTATTAACAACAAAACTCGCAAAGTTTGTCGCGCTAATCTGTAAAATATAAGTGTTCGCATCTGCTGAATGCGTCCAACTAAAAATATTAGAAACTTGATTTGTCAATCCATCTAATGGTTGCGTTAAATTTACAGGCGCAACAAATGTATCTACTATTACAGCCGCAGAAATAGCAGAATCTGGACTAATATTGCCGGCAGAATCGCTTGCATATACTCGTAAAATATATGTCCCAGGATTTGAAACATTTAAGGTATAATAATTATTTGTCGTTGTCCCGATATATACAAATGGATTATTATCAAATTTATACCACATACTAAAAAAACCGAAATCTGTATCGGGCGAAGCAGCCCAAGTAAAATACAAAGCGGTATCATTATCATAGCCCGGATTAGCGTTATCTGTATGAATAATATTATTCGGCGAGCTAACATCGCCGGTATCAACAGTAACATAAATAGACGCTAATGATGTATCGCTAATATTCCCAGCAAAATCTACTGCCTGCACTCGCAAACGATAAGTATTGCGATAAGTTCCTGTCAACTGAATTTCGTTGACATTAGTTGTATCATAATAAACAAAACCATAACCTGAATCAACATAAACCATATAATAATCAATATCAGTATCCGAAGTAGTCCACTGCCAATTAATTACATTGTCAGTATCAAAATTTATATTATAGTTTGCGTCAGTTGGCTGCGGAGCATTAGGTCTTGTTGCATAAGTATCAGATATAATACTTGCAGTAGCATTAGAAGTATCGCTGTAATTACCAGCTCTATCTATTGCGCGCACTACCGCTTTATAACTATAATGATAATTCAAATTCGTATAATTATAATAAGTGTTTGCCGTATAATCAACCAGCGCATATTGCCCGTTATTGGTCGATATATACACTGCATACGAATCAACATCTGTTGCTATCGGAGCAGTCCACCAAATATTAATAGCATTGTCATTATCATATCCTGCATTAGCGTAAGGCAAATCAGTATCCTGCATTATTACATTAGTCGGCGCGTCAGGCGGATAATTATCAGGTATTAATAACTCTGATAATGTGCTGTCTTGATTGGCAGAATAATCAGTAAAAACAACCGTATCTTGCGGATTAATGTAACTTGGATAAATAATTGATGGATTTGTTCCTATTTTAACATACATTATTGTATTATAATAGCCCCAATATATATCTATTGCCGTTGTATCTCCTAAATTAACGCCAAGTATAGTTTTTACATTATTGACATTTACCGTCGCAGTATTTATTGATTCGCTGAAATATAAAGCAAGAGTATCGCCGGATGTTATATCAGTATTTGCATCGTTGTTTATTACTTGTATTCTTGTTAAATATGGACGAGTTGTGTCTATCGGCGTAACGCTGACAGTATCGTTTAATATATTTGAATCTGAAAAATCTCTGATATATTTCGATATGCCGATTGTGTCTGACGATGGCTTCAATTGATTATTTAAAAATAGCCGCGCAACAGTAGAATCCGTAAATGTTATATTATTAATCGAAACATTATTATAATACGCCGAATTACCAGCATACGCTGTATTTACAGCTTTATTAAAATAAATATCTATTGTTCTATTTGTAGTGTCATTATTAGTATTTATATATGCGTTCAATATGCTAACAGGGACGGTATCGACTATATTCTGCGCTACAAGCGATTGATTCGCAGATAAATACTCGTCTAATATATTAGCGCTCGCTGTAAGCGCGCTAATACTCGCATTTATCGGATTTAGCACGCGCAACATGATGGTCGTAGAATTCAACGCAGTTGCGCTGATTACGCTGTCGCCACTAATCTGATAATTTGCCGTATCTATCGCTGTATTTACGGTATCTACCGCCACATTAAAATATATATTTACCAAGCGGCAATATGAATCATTATAAACATCTAATTCAACTTTATTTATATAAGGACCAGCGGTATCTTTGAATGTGCCGTAACGGCCCGTTTGGTCGATCTGCGTATAACTCACACTATTAGCATCTTTAATTACATTATTAAAAGTAAAAATATCATTATGTCTAATTGTAAAACTACTGCCTATGCCTATATTTAAAGTTGTATCGCTTAACCATTGTATCGGTATATTAACGCCTAAATTCCTGCCTATTGTTGTAATTGTATCATTTAAATTCGCATAAATACCATTTGGAAATAGTGTGGTATCCATCGGCTCGCTAAACACAATTGTAAAAGTATCGCCTGCTGAAAAATTCGAACTCGAATCAGCGTCAGTAAATACAACAGATAAAATTATCGCTGGCTCAGTATCATTAAATATTTTATTTAATAAATTCACAACTTCATTATTATTTTGATCTTTCAAGCCACTAATAAATATCGTGTCGCCTGAAAATAATAGCGGATTTGAGCCTAATGTTATTCTTATTGTTACGCTGTCTATATACTGCGCGCTTGCGCCTGCGCCTAAATCGCTTGATGCCGCTCCAAATGAAACATTGCCGAGCGCTAAAATACTTGTATCCATCGGTTCGCTAAATTTCAAAAATAAATAATCGTATTGCGAAAATGTGGTATAACTCGTATCATTATTTTGAAAATAACAATTAATTATATACGGCGGAATACTATCTCGCAATGTAATATAATAACCAGTTAACGCGGTATTTTCATAAATATCTCTAAATATCGCGGGATTCAGAGCGAACGTATCGCTGTATTGTATTGTAAAACCACTCGTTAATGTAATCGCTACTGTATTGCCATAAACATCATAACGCCAGTTTGAAACGCTGCCGAATTTCGTTAATAATTGGCCGTTCACTAAAAATAAATTATTGGCATTATTCCCTATAATTAACGATGTGTCTATCGGCTCGCTAAAATAAAATATTATTGTATCGCCAACTGATAAAATAGAATTTTGCGATGTATCATTATTTAATACAAAATAATCAACTAATATCGGACCAAATGTGTCTCTTATTCTCATTGTATCTGCTGTAACATCAGGGTTCCCTGATAAATCTGCCACATATTGAGAAGGATTGATTGTATCGCCATCAATAATCGATACGCTTGTTCCTAATAAAATATGCAGTTCTTTGCTGTCATTATAAACTGCAAATTCAAAATTTGCGCCGTAAGTATCTGGCGTAGTTCTGCCGCTAATTGAAAACGAATCCATAAACACAGATTTCGTTAAATACCTGAAATCCATCGGCTCGCTGAATACTATCACTAATGTATCGCCTGCTGATATTTGGGTATTGCCAGCATTTGTATCATTATTCAAAACATAGATATTCTTTATATACGGACTATCTAAATCTATAATCTGTTTAGGGGTAAAGTCTGTTGCCGAATTATTTAATATTGATCTATCGCTCAATACCGCGCTTGACGAAATAGCAATAGTATCTATACCGGGACTTACAATATTTAAAAATCTTATATAACATTTATCAGTATCAATTTGTGCTAAAACATCTGTTATGTTCAATGAACTACTAAAATTTGAAATTAACAAATCTTCGGTTTTGACCGGTTCGCTGAATAATACATTTATTGTCCTGCCTGTTGAATCATAAACAGTATCTAAATACGCGCGAACAATAGTTGGCCCAGCTGTATCGAATATCACTACATTATAAATTGCATTAATATCAGTATCAGCGCAATTGCCATAAATATCTTTCATCAAATAACTCAAAGATAAAGTATCGCCATCTTGTAAACTTACATTCGCGCCTAATCCAATACTCAATGTCTTGCTGTCTATCCATTGTATATACGCGGTAGTCCCAAAATTTTTGACTGACGCAAAATTTATCTTTATGTAATTTTGAAGATTAGCAATTGCGCCGCTCGGCAAAATCGCAGTATCCATCGCTTCGCTAAAAAATAATATCACGCTGTCGCCTGCTGTAATTGTAGTCGAATATGCGGCAGTAGTATCATTATTTACAAATACAATATTAGTTAATACTGGTCCTGCCATATCTATTATCGCGGACGCAATAGTATCAGCATAATTGCCGTATAAATCGCGGACAAAAACTTCTAAGCCGAAAGTGTCATAATTTTGAAAAGCATAATCTGACGGTATTGTAAATATCAATTTTGTAAAATCTTGCTGCCAAATATAATCTGTTATTGTCCCTAATGTCGCGCCATTTTCATTTACAATAGCCAATTCAAACGCTGTTATTGTCGAAGTATCTATTGAATTATTGAAAGTTATAACAAGCGAATCTCCCGCGTTTAATTCAGTATTACGAATCGCAACATCATTATTTATATGTTCGATATTTATTATCTGTGTCGAATCCGAATTTATTTTAATAATTTTTGATATTAACGGATAAATCTGCGTAGCGCCAGCATATTGCGCGACAGCATAAATATTTACATTGCCAATTGTATCCGATAGATAAATTACAGGATAAACATTACCGTTATTTATAAAGGTAATCGTGTCTGTCCGCAGAGTAGTATCATCAATAACATTAAAATATATTGTATTCGCTCCTACAATATAATTTGTAGAATCTTGATTATTCTCTTGCGAATATAATTTCATATAAATAGTATCTATTTCTACGCTGTCAGCAACATTAAGATAAAAATAAACTATCGAGTCAGCAAATGTATTTGTCGAATATGTCGAATCTTCTAAATTATTGATTGCATTCAATATTTGAAAATTCAATACTTGCGGGCTCGCTGTATCTACTATTAATGCCCGCGCGGTCGCCTCTGATATAAATGTCATCGCACCTACGATATTGCCGGCTTTGTCGCGACCTGTTACCCAATACTTTATAATATCATTATTAGAAAATTGCGATAAAGGCAACACCGCTGAAAATTGCCCGCTATACGGCGTGCCGCTGTAATTCATCAAAATCGAATTGATATTAGCATCGCCTACTTTTTTATAATTCAAAATAAAATTGCCCGTTTCAATATACATATCATCAACAACTGATATAATGACATTCGTATCTGCGCCAGATATATAGCCGCTATATGAATCAGGAGAAATAATATTTTGCAGCATTGGCGAAATCGCGTCAATATAAACAATAGCGGCAGTAGCATTATCTAATAATAATCTGCCGCTAATCTGCGAAGTTAATAAATTTCCGTCCGACGTTAAATCCTGCGGCTCGTCAGTCAATCCTTGGGCATTATCCGTTCCTGTAAACCAATAAACAACAACAGTATCCGCGCCTGCATTACTTACAGGCAACACGCCGGATACATAATAATAATTTTGTGTCTCTGCATTTGTCACTATCATTCCAACTGAATCAATATTATTCAAATTAGAAATATTATTCGTATCCGAACAAAATCCGTAATTTAATCTGATGTTCGATGAGACAAGTTGATTATTTTCATAAACCACAACAGTAATCTGAACATTATCTTTTTTTATGTATTCTAAATGTCCTGGAACATTCGATGCTAAATATTTTAAAATAGGGCCTTCTGTATCGCAAGTAATTGCTGTTGTATTAGACGCTGAACTATAAGTCAAATCATATCTATCAAATGCAATAATTGAATAATAATAGCGCTGATTATTTATTTTTACACTCGTATCGGACCAATATGTAAAAGTCTGCGGATGTCCATCGTTTACAATTTGCGAGACTGTATCTACTAATATTCCTTCGCTCATTATTACTTGCGTATCTAATGCAGTAAAATCCGCGTCTGCTTTACGATAGACATAATAAATCAGCCAACTTTGATATACTCCTGTTTGCGTATCATTAGATGAACTCATATTCAGCCATTTTATGTCTATTTCGCCATTATAATCATTTTGTGCTGAAATTATTGTCGGAGCAGTAAATCCCTGCGGAGCATAATAGCCGCCAGCGGCATTTATTTTTATTTTATAAATCGCTAATATTATTATTAAACAACTAAAAAAAAATATCGCAGTCCGTTTCAAATCAAATACCCGCAAATAATAAATTCAAAATAAATAATTATTTTACTAAAAAAATTCTTTAAAGTCAATAATAAAAAATAAATATTCAAAAAAATAATCAAAAAAAATATTGACTTATATAATATGACATATATAATATTTTCTTTAAATTTTAGCGTTTAGAGGTGAAAAAATGGCGAAAATTTATTATGATAAGGATTGCGATTTGAAATATTTGAACGGCAAGAAAGTCGCAGTATTGGGCTACGGCAGTCAAGGGCACGCGCACTCTCAAAATTTACGAGACAGCGGCGTTGATGTAATAGTGGCGGAATATCCGGGCAGTGCGGCGTGGAAAAAAGCAGAACAAGCTGGATTTAAAGTATTTACAGCAGATGAAGCTGCAAAACAAGCGGATATAATAGTTATGACATTGCCTGATACTATTCAAGCAAAAATATACGAAAATTCAATAAAAAATAATTTAAAGAAAGGCGATGTTTTATTATTTGCGCACGGTTTTAATATTCGTTATAATCAAATTATAGCGCCAGATTTTGTTGATGTTGTGATGATTGCGCCAAAAGGACCGGGACATTTAGTGCGCAGCGAATATTTAGAAGGGCGCGGCGTGCCTAATTTAGTGGCGGTTGCGCAAGATGCGTCTGGTAATGCGAAAAATATTGCGTTAGCGTATGCTAAAGGTATCGGCGGCAGCAGAGCCGGCGTTATTGAAACAACATTCAAAGAAGAAACAGAAACGGATTTATTCGGCGAGCAAGCTGTATTATGCGGCGGAGTAACAGAATTAATGAAAGCTGGTTTTGACACATTAGTGGAAGCTGGCTATCAGCCGGAAATCGCATATTTTGAATGTATCCACGAAATGAAATTAATTGTTGACTTGATTTATGAAGGCGGTATGGAATGGATGTTTTATTCAGTGTCTGACACCGCAGAATACGGCGGCTATACAGTCGGTCCGAAAATTATAACAGAAGAATCCCGCAAAGCGATGAAAGAAGTTTTAAAACGCATACAGACCGGCGAATTTGCAAGCGAATGGTTATTAGAAACGCAAGTAAATCAGCCGAAATTCAAATCATTACGGACATTATCAAAAGAAGCATTGAACGAAAAAATCGGCAATGAACTGCGTAAAATGATGCCTTGGCTCAAAAAACGCACAACTGAAACAGGCGGAAAATAATTTTTATTGATATTATTATAAGGAGAATATAAATGGCAAACATTAAATCTGCAAAGAAAAAAGCAAAACAATCAATTAAACACAAGACTGCTAATACTCAGCAAAAATCTAAGATGCGCACTTATATTAAAAAAACGCGCACTTTAACAGAAGAAGGCAAATTAGACGAAGCAAAAGAACTTTTGAAAACCGCTTATTCTGTATTAGACAAAGCTGCAAAGACAAACTTAATACACAAAAACAAAGCGGCGCGTTTAAAAAGCAAATTAGCAGCTGAATTATCAAAAAAAAGTAAAGCGTAATAAATAAAAAACAATACGCTTGATAAAAAAAATCAAGCGTATTGTTTTTTTATATTAAATGCCTGCCGTATTAAAAATTTATGAATGAAAAAAAAACTTATGTTATCATTTTTACGATAATATTTTCAATTATAATTTTTTCATATATTTTTTACCAATATCTAACGCAAGCGGAAATCGAATATAATATCCAAAATGATTCGATATTAAAAGAAAATTATGGTTTTGACTATAATGAATTAATAAAAAAAGCGACTGAAACATTTAATCAATTAAATAATTCTTACATTAAATATTCTACTGATAATAAAATTAACAACACAAAAATATCTAAAAACTATCAGATAAGGAACATCGCAATTTCAAAAACAAAACTTAAAAAATTTCCGATCCGCGCAGATATTCTTTATGACTATTCAAAAAAAATAGAAATTGACAATAATATTGATTCCGAAAAATTTGAAAGTAATAAATCAGCAACCTTTTTGTTTGACTTTAAAAAAAAGGAATTTATTAATGCGAGTTTGAGTTGGCAAATTATTCCGCTGATAATTATTGTTTTTCTTTGTGTAATATCTATTGTCTTTAATTTTTTTTATTCGCCCGCTAAAAAAGAAGAAACAAAAACTGTCTAATATAAAAAAAGTTTTAGCAATTAGTAATTTGTTTAATGAATTAATGAACTAAAATTTTGATTATCTAACAATACCGAGTTTATCTTTAATTTTATATGAGCCGGTCGGAGAATTATATTCTAAAACATAAATGTATATGCCGGAAGACACTTGTTTACCTGCTTCATTGCGGCAGTCCCATTCGTATTGCGTTAAATTTTGCGCAGTGTTCAAATCAATATTTCTATCTATGACTTTTCTGCCAGCCATATCAAATATTTTCATCCGTAAATTGCCGTTCGCTTGAATATTATTGTATTTAAAATTTATTTTATTAGCGTTATTTGGTCCCGGATTAGGATAAGCATAAGTAAATTCCGGAGTGAGCGGCGGCGAAAGATAAGCGGCGACATATTCCGGCAGCCCGACAACAATAGAATATTTTTTTATTGAATTTTTAGATTGATTTAACTGGACTATATTATTTTCCCTTAGATTTTTGTATAAATTGTCTTTATGATTAACTAAATATATATCATATTCAGCTGGCAAATTAGTTATATCTGGTATTTCTAAACTAATAGAAGTATTATTGCCGCTCGATACAGTTAAAATCCATTCTTCCAATGTTTGTATCGGCGCTTGACGAATATCTTTGCATAAAATATTATTTTGTTCAAAACCGGTATATAAAAAATCAGGAAATCCAGGGGCTTTTCTGACATCGTTTTGGTCTAATGTTTTTGAAGCAGAAATATTTGCGCCTATATAATTCAATAAATCTGAATTCAAATTTCCTTTGACTGCTGCGCGTAATTCCCAATCATTTATTGACGGATTTTTACGAGGCGCTAAATTTATTCTATCATTTGCAGAATACGAGAACCCCGGATAAAATATCAAACTGCATTCTTTTAAAGCCATTAACCAAAAACCAGTCCAAGGATATAATTTAGGATTTGGTATTGCGCTATTTGGTCCCCAATAATAATCATTATCTTTATACCAAAATATTTTATTTATTATTATGCCTTCGGTTTCTGCGTCTGTTAGCGAAATAATGCGATTATCTGATGTTCGTATTTTCATTTGTTTCCAATCTGTCAAATAATAATAAGGCGAACTTACTTGATTCCAACCGACATAAAGATTTTTTACAAATGTATCGTTAATAAGTGAACCGGTTAGATTCAAAACAGTCTCATTTGGAAATATCACAAAATATCCTTCGCCGCTAATTATTCTATTCGCTAATTCGAATTGCTGATTAACAGCATCTTCTCTTGCCAACGGATTCCATTTATAAATGTAATCGGGTCTCCCGCCATTAAAACAAAAGTCTATGCTTTCATTTGCTGGATTTTTGTTTACGCCTATCATTCGCCATTGTTTTGCTGGAATAACCATTTCTTCTGTAGAATATGAAATATATTTTTTGCCCATATCAAAATGAGAAGATTCGACTATATACGAACCAACCTTATCGCCGGCTTTGAAATAAAAATAAACTTCGCCTGCGCTGTTGCTTTCAGTAGAAAAAAATGTGTCGCCGTTAGTATTTTGCGGTTTATCTATTACTTGAAATGACAGCGGAATATATCTAACCGGCTCGCTGTCAAAATCAAATATTTTGAATATTGCCGTATCATTCGCTTGGATATTACGATTTATTAAAAATACATTATTACTGATTATAGTATAATGAGACGGAGCAAAGCCGGCGTCAAGATAATTTATATAGCCCTGAAAATTAGAAAATGCGCTATTCTCTGATTGTCCAATAAAATTTCCTCCTATCAAAGAATAATCTGCTTTATATAAATTTGTCGAGCCAGTGTCAGATATTGAACCTATAAAATTAGGATTTATATTATAGGCATTCGCGCCAGCAAATATATTTAATGTTATACAAACAAATAATAAAAATATTTTTAATTTTTTATTTGCGTTTATCACAATAATTTTTCTTTTTTTTAGTTTAAAATAAATTATATTTTAATTTTATAAATTTTTCAATACAATTATAAAAAAATTTAATATTTTAAAAATTCAATTTTGCTTTTATGAAGTGTAAGTTTGTTTAAAACATTTTAATTATATCAATGTAAAAAGTGAAAATCATAAGAGAAATAACTATGACTAATCCTGCTTGTTGAATAAAATTCAGCGTTTTTTCGGAAGGCATTTTACCGCTCAACATTTCATAAATATAAATTACTAAATGTCCGCCATCTATGATTGGTATCGGCAGCAGATTAATAAAACCTAAATTTATGCTTATAATCGCCATCAGCATTAGAAAATGATTATAGCCGGCTTCCGCAGTGATAACAGTCATTTTCCACATAGTAATCGGGCCGCCTAATACATCGCGCGCTTGCATTTTATTTGTGAATATTTTACCTATTACTTGGATTGTGCTTATTATAAAATCCTTTGATTTTTCAATACTTTTTTTAAATGCTTGAGTAAAATTATAGTTTTCTATATATTGAATTGGATGAATATCAAGCGTTCCATATTCTAAATTTTTTACTTGCGTCTTTACTACTCGTTTTATTATTTCGCCATTGCGTTCTAATACCAATGCTAAATATTCATTAGGATACGCTGCTACAAAATTTATAAATTCTAAGCCTGTATTGATTTTATATTCAAAATCATCTTCAAAAACTAAATTTTCCGCGCCATCAAAAGAATTATTCTTAGATTTAAGTTTTACTACTGAAATTATTTTATCGCCGGCTTGAATATCAATATTTTCAAATTTTGTATTATCTATTTTTTCGATTAATGGTTTTAAAATAAAATAGCCGCCATTTGATTTTGTTAATTCGATGTCTAAATATCCAATATTTTCTTTTTGATTTTTTTCAGGAGTTATTACAACATTTATTATTTCATTATTTCGTTTTATTGTAGCAGTAATATTTTTGTTTGGATTGAGAAATAAATATTCGTCAATAGCGCTCCATTGTTTTATCGGAATGTAATCTAATGCTAAAATTAAATCATTGGGTTTGAGCGGTAAGTTTCGCGCTTCGCTATTTTTTTGCTGTTCGATAATTGTTCCAATCCGCGGCTCTAAATATTGAGTAATGCCAAACAAATATCGCTTGCCGCTTTTGCGCGGTCTGATTTTTTTTGTTAATAATTGTTCTTCGCGTTTGATTAATACTTCATATTCGTCAGATTGCGGATTGACTGATAATTCCAATAAATCATTCCAACTTGTTATTTTTCGTTTGCCAACCTGTATAATTTCGTCGCCGGGCTGCACGCCTGCTTCTGCTGCCGCGGAATTTTCAAATACATAACCGACTTTACCAGGATAGTTGGGATTGTATTCGACATTTATGCCATTAGTAAAAATTATAACAAATAAAATCCAACCTATAACAAAATTAAAAAACGGGCCGGCAAATACTACTAAAAATCGCTGCCACGCCGGTTTAGAATAATACATTCCTTTATCTTCAATATTTACTTGCTGTTTGCCGAAATCATCTTGTCCGGCGAGTTTTACATAGCCGCCTACTGGCAATAATGAAATTGCATATTCTGTCTCTCCGATTTTTTTGCTTATTAATTTCGGCGGAAAACCAATAGAAAATTCTTCTACGCGAATACCGAATAATTTTGCAACTAAAAAATGGCCTAACTCGTGAAACAGCACTACTACCGCTATTAGAATAATAAACGGCATAACATTTGCCCAAAGCCAAGGGATTGAATTATTAATTGAAAGAATTAATTTAACAAAAAAATCAAAAAACATAATATGGTTGATAATAAATTAAATTTTTAGCATTGTCTATATTTATTTTTTTGTAAAATCTCAAACGCTCAAAAGTCGTCAAATTCTTCATAGCGCAATTGCGGAAATAAAATTACTTCGCGTATTGATTCCGCGCCTGTTAGCAGCATCACCAATCTGTCAATGCCAATGCCCAATCCGCCAGCAGGCGGCATGCCGTATTCTAATGCTCTCAAAAAGTCAAAATCTATTTTATCAAATATTTCATCGGTTTTAGTCTGTTCTTTGATTTTTTGTTGCTCTAAAAATCTATTATATTGTTCAAGCGGATCATTTAATTCAGAATAAGCATTTGCTAATTCTGTGGCTGCCACATATAATTCAAATCTTTCAACAAGCCGATTATCGCTGCGGTGTGCTTTGGTTAAAGGAGACAATTCTATCGGATAATCATATATAAATGTCGGTTGAATTAATGTCGGCTCTACTAATTTTTCAAATAATTCATTTATCATTTCTATTCGCGACATATTTGCAGATAATTCAATATGATTTTTTTTGCAGCATTCTTTGAGTTCGGTTTCTGATAATTTTCGAGTATCAGTATTTAACGCTTTATCTAATGCTCCGAAATATGTCTGCCTTCCAAACGGCGGTTTTAATGATATATTATTGCCTTGATAAATTACATCGTCGCTGTTATTAACTACTTTGGTTGCTTCGTGAAATATCTGTTCGCAAATATTCATCATATCAAAATAATCATCATATGCGGAATATAATTCTAACATTGTAAATTCCGGATTGTGTTTTGTTGAGATCCCTTCGTTTCTGAAATTTCTATTAATTTCATAGACCTTTTCAAAGCCGCCAACTAACAATCTTTTCAAATATAATTCCGGCGCTATTCGTAAATACAAATCCATATCTAATGTATTATGATGAGTAATAAAAGGTCTTGCGGCTGCGCCGCCGGGTATTGTTTGCATCATCGGTGTTTCTACTTCCAAAAAATTTTTTGAATTTAAAAATTTTCTGATAGTTTCGATAATTTTACTGCGATTATAAAATAATTCTTTGACTTTATCGTTCATTATCAAATCAACATAGCGCTGTCTGTACCGAGTCTCCGTATCTTTTAATCCATGAAATTTTTCAGGAAGCGGTCGAATAGATTTTGACAATAATTCAAATTTATTGACTAATATGGTCTTTTCATTTGAATGAGTTTTAAATAATACTCCTGTAACTCCAATAATATCGCCTATATCTAATTTTTTTATTTGTTCGAATATCTCTTTGCCGAGTTCGTTGACTCTGCAATATATTTGCATTTTAGCGGAAGCATCGGCAATATGCATAAATGTCGCTTTGCCCATCAGCCGCATAAACATTATTCTTCCGGCAGTTGATATTTGCGTTGTTTCATTAAATTGCTCGAAATTGTCCAATAAATATTTTATGTCATATTGTTTAAAAAACTTATAAGGATATGGATTAACGCCAGCGTCTTTTAATTCTTTTACTTTTTCAATACGCTGTTCAATTAATGGATTTCGTTTCATTTCAAATTTTGCTCCTATAACAAAAAAATTTTGAAAAATTATATTGATGAAAATTTAATTGTCAATTGAAGAATAAAAAAAATTATGCATCTAATCTTTTTAATATCTTTTTTTTACGATCGCTTAATGTATTAATTTGAAAATTGAATAACGCTATTTTATGTTCAATTAACTGCATTTCAAATTTAAGACATTCTTCTACTGTCTTGCGAATGTCCCGACATTTTTTTAAAGTAAAGCCCACTTCGCGAGTATTGATTTTGTCCGGTTCTATTAACTTCGCTATTTTTTCAGCATTTTGCGGAGTTATATTGCCGCCGACTGATGTGCTGATTTTGCGGCGCTTGCATTTTTGAATTATCTCGTTTGTTAATTGCATTACTTCGTCATCGTCTATATTTTTTTTTAATGACCGCGATAAATCTGTTCTTCCTACTGTTATCTGATTAAGATATTTCGCTGATTCTGTATTTAATATTGTATCGATATTTTTGCAAGATTGCAGCGTCTCTATATTAATATGCTTTGACAATTTTTCAAATTTTGTTTTGCCAGCTACTTCTAATAATGTCTCAATGTATTTTTCTAATGCATAATCTGTTTCAATCATTGGTCCGACAATGCCTGATACTCCGATTTCAACAGCGTTTATTATATCATTGCGCGCTTCCGGTCCGCCGATTTTCATTACTATCGGCATAATGTCATTAAATAATCTATACACTTCGCGAATCTCGCGAAATGACATACCTGCATCTTCTGTTGATACTTTTAATGAATCGCAACCGTATTCACAGCGCAAGCGCAGCAGCGCATCGCGCAATTTTTTTTCTTCATCTAACCATATAATTTTATTCATAAATTTTACTCATCAATAATTTTTTCAAGTACTTTTATTATACGCATATAACCAAATCCGTCAATTGTTTTTTTAGATAAATCGGATAATTTCTTTCTTTCCGCGACATCTGAAATTTTGACAAATGCGGTATTTAACTGTTCTACCGCTGTTTCAGCGTTGAACACTCCTATATTAATTAATTGTTCATTATAATAAGATACATTCTTGTTTTGCTCTGCGTTTTGATTTATCACAATCGACGGACACCCGCAGCACATAGATTCATATATACTTATTCCACCGGATATAATAGCAAAATCATAATCATAATATAATTTCGCAATTTCTTCAGGAGCAACCATTTTTTTTATTATTCTTATTCTCGGATAATTCGGATTTCTTTTAATATCTAAATTAGTAATAATTCTTAATGAACAATCTTTAAAATTCAGTTTGTCTATATTATTCATAATAAATTCAGCAATGCGATTATTATCAGCGCCACCGAAAAATAACAAGCCCTTTTTGATTTTTTCAGAAATTTTTTTTTCTTGCTTATTGTATTCTGAAAATATCGGCGCTAATAATATATATTTCGGGCCAAATAATTGATTAGATTTTTTAGAGATTTTATGGATATTAGCGTCAATCAAAAAATCTAAAAATTTCGAGCCCGGTCCAGTATCGTCAAATCCGATGATTTTAAAATTATAGCGCTTTAAAAAATTTATATATGTCTCGCTTGTATCTTTAACATCTAAAATTATTATTTTTTTTTTTTGAGTTATTGTCTGCGCTATCATATCCAACATACTATATTCATAGTTTAAATCTTTAAAGGCAAAACATATTTTATTTTTTAAAAATTTTCGGTATTTTCGCGCAAATTCATCAGTATGAATAAAAAAAAAAATTTTGTCTTTTGGTATTTTATCAGAATATTTGAGGATAGTATTATACAAATTTACTGCTCTGAATAAATGACCGCTAGCAAATTCTTTTGTGAGATTGAATCTGAAAATTATCATATTAATTATTTTACGTCTAAAAAATCATTATCAACAATTGCGACGGTTTATTATAACATCAATCGCATAAAAATCAATAATTAAAAAAAAATTATTTTTTCTTACAATAACAAATACGCCACTAAAAAATTTCAAAAAATATTGTATAAAAAAATATAAATTATATTTCATTGCTGTTTTAAAATATAGGGACTTTTCGGCACTACGCATTCTCTACATACTTTAAAAAACTACTCGTATCTCAACGCTTCAATTGGACTGAGTTTTGCCGCTTTATTAGCTGGATAAATACCGAAAAATAATCCGATAGAAACAGAAAACAAAAATGAGATTAAAATTGAGTCAATAGTAATATAAGTATCAAATTCTGTTAATTTTGATGCAAGAAAAGAAAATCCGTAGCCCAATGCGATTCCTAATATTCCGCCTGTAACGCTGACAATAATTGATTCTAATAAAAATTGAAATAATATATTTTTTTTAGTTGCGCCAATTGCTTTGCGAATGCCTATTTCGCGAGTGCGCTCTGTTACAGATACGAGCATAATATTCATAATTCCTATTCCGCCGACAATAAGCGAAACAGTCGCTACACCCGCTAATAAATAAGTAAATGTTTTAGTAATTTCATTCATAGTTTCTAAAAATTCTGCCTGATTTCTTATAGTAAAATCATTTTCTGCGCCCTGCTTAATTTTATGACGTTTGCGCAGCAATTCTTCAATTAATTTTTCTGCTTCACTCATTAAATTTTCGCTTATTATCTTAACTGAAATATTCTGGATATGACTCACGCCAGCCAATCTTTTTTGAAAAGTAGTTAATGGCACAATAATAATATTATCATTATCACCAAAATTAGATTGTCCCTTTTCTTCGAGCAATCCGATTATTTCAAAAGTAATACCTTTAATTTTTATTTCTTGACCTATCGGCGAAAACGCTTCGCCAAATAATTCATTTTTTACTGTCTGACCAATTATGCACACGCGTTTCATAGTTTTCAAATCGTTGTCATTTATAAATCTGCCGTCAATAGTTTTAAAATTTCTAACATATTCATAACTCGGAATAGTGCCGTAAACAGGCGCATTAGTATTTTTATTAAAATATTTAATTTGATAATTCCGCGAGTTTTCAGGCGCTATATTATCAACATACGGAATTTCAGATTTTATTGCTTCCGCATCCTCAAAAGTAAGCGTTTGCACATTAGACATTCTTATCGGTCCACGCCGCGAAATCCCTGGACTAATAAACAATAAATTTGTGCCTAATTGTTTAATTGAATTTGAAACCTTTAATTTCGCACCTTCGCCGAGCGCAAGCATTGTGATTACAGATGCTACGCCGATAATAATTCCTAACATTGTCAAAAATGACCGCAGTTTATTTGCGATTATTCCGCGAACTGATGTCATAAATAATTCTTCAATCAACATTTAATTCACCCGCTCATCAGAAATAATTAGTCCATCTTTTAAGTATATTTTGCGTTTAGCGTATTTCGCAATATCTTGTTCGTGCGTGACAAGAATAATAGTCACACCTTTTTTATGCAATTCGCAAAATATATTCATTATCTCTAATCCGGTTTTACTGTCTAAATTTCCTGTAGGTTCGTCAGCCATTATTATTGACGGAGTTGTTACTATTGCTCTTGCAATTGCTACGCGCTGGCGCTGGCCGCCGGATAATTCCGCGGGTTTATGTTTTTTTCTATCGCTCAAACCCACTATATTTAATGCTTGTTCAGCTAATTCATTTTTATTTTTCACTCTTCCGTAAATTAACGGCAATTTAACATTTTCTAACGCGTTAGATTTTGACAACAAATTAAAGGTCTGAAATACAAAACCTATTTTTTTATTTCTAATTTTAGCAAGTTCATTGTCTGTTAAATGACTGACATTCTGATTTTCTAAATAATAATTCCCTGATGTAGGACTATCCAAACAACCTAAAATACTCATCAATGTGGTTTTTCCGCTGCCGGACGGCCCCATAATCGCAACAAACTCTCCTTGATTTATAGATAGATTAATATTTTTCAAAACTTCAATTTCAATTTCATCTAAATAATATTTTTTACAAATATTTTCTAATTTAACTATTTCCATATTTTTTTATCTCATCATTCTTCTTAATTCTCTGTTGGGATCGCGCGGTCTATCGCCAGCTTGCGATTGATTTATCCTGCGCCGCGCTGAAAAATCAGCGGCAATAATTTTATCTCCTTCTTTTAATTCATCTGAAGTTATCTCTATATTCTCTCCGTCTGTCACGCCCGGTTCAACCGCTATTCTTCTCGGTCTCGTATCGTTTTCGTCATTGCTTACCGCTAAAACAAAATGCCTGCCTTTACGCGTCTGCACAGCGCTAAATGGCGCAATCAATACATTCTCCGCGCGCGCCGTCTCAATTTGAATATTAGCAGTCATTCCAGTCAATAATAAATTTTTATCAGCATCATTAATATTAATTCGGGTTTTGAATATTGTAATATTGCTTTCGGTTTTTCCTTCAGGTTTTATTCTTTCAATCACTCCGCTAAATTTTTTATTGCGATAAGTGTCAACAGTCAATTCTACGCTTTGCCCTATCGATATTTTGCCAATATCGCTTTCGTCAACATCGGCAATCGCATACATTTTTGAGGTGTCCGCTATTGTGAATAACAATGTCCCGCCGCCGACATTGGAAGTGGCTGATGCTATTATTTGTCCAAATGAAACATTTCGCGAAAGTATTATTCCGTCAATCGGAGAAAATATTTTAGTTTCATTCATTCGCTTTCGCGCTTCTTCTAATGCTAATCGCGCTTTTAAAACGCTTACTTCCGCAGCTTTGATATTATTCTCATAAATTTTTATTTTTTCAAATTTCGCAGGAATTGTAGCGCTGTCCGCTAACGCTTGATCATAACGTGCTTTCAAAACCACCAATTCCTTTTGCGAATTTTCAAACGCTTCTTTTGATATAAGTTTTTGCGCATATAATTCTTGATTTCTTTGAAATTTTCTTTCAGCATCGTCATACGAAATTTTGGCTGATTCTAAATTCGCTGTTATAGTCAATATCGAATTTTTATAAGAATTTTGTTCCATTACCAAATTACTTTTGGCTATCTGCAAATCCGCTTCCGCGCGTTTTAAATCAGCTTCCGCGCGCATCACATTTCTATTTTCATCTGTCGGATCTAATTCAATCAACAACTCGCCTTTTTTTACTCTATCGCCCACATCAAACGGCATTTTTATTATCTCGCCGCTGGCTTTGGATTTTATCTCAACTATGAAATTCGGCTCTATTATTCCTGTTGCATTAACATAAACAAAAATATCGCCGCGCTTCAATTCTACTATTTTTTCTTTTGTAATATTCAACTTTTCTTCTTTTTTTCTATTAAAAAAATAATACGCGGCGACGCCAATGCAAATAATCAAAATAAACACAAAAATTTTTTTCTTGCTGATCATTCAATAATTCTCCTTGAAAATCATTTTTTTTATTTGACGAGTTTAAAATTAATTTATTCTATATTTTTTTATAAAACCGGCGCAAAAAGCGAACAAAAATTATTGCGTAAAACTTTGAGCGGATTGTGGTCAAACTCAAAAACTTTTTCAGATTGAGATTTTTCATATTCAAAAATTTTATTTAATCTATCAATAATATCTTTTCCAATCGCTTCAAAACATAATTCAAAATTTAAACGCATTGAAATGTAATCAAAATTCGCCGAACCTAAAATAGCCCAAGTATCATCGATAATCATCGCTTTTGAATGTATAAACGGCAATTTGCGATGATAAATATTTATATTGCATTCTAATAATTCTTTATACAAACTTTGTGAAGCGTATTCAATTATTTTATGCTCGTTTTTTTCCGGTAAAATAATCTCTACCTCTACGCCTGATAACCCCGCATATTTGAGCGCTAATAATATTTCCGGTTCAGGATAAAAATAGGGAGTAATAATTTTTATATTTTTTTCAGCGTGCATAATAGCGCCTAATAATGTCAATGAATAAACTTTATAATTAGTTATCGGATTGCTGTCAATCACTCTAATTATCGAATCGCCGGTCTCATTATGCAGCGCTGGAAAATAATCTAAGCCATTAATATTTTCGCCAGTTAAAAAAAACCAATCGCTAGCAAATACAGCTTGAAAATAACCTGCGCCGCGGCCTTGTATTTTGAAATGATAATCGCGAATAAAACATTCGGAATTTTGACAATATTTAGAGTAATTATCATCGTAAATATTCAAGCCGCCGCAAAATACAATTTTGCCATCTACTATTAAATTTTTGCGGTGATTTCTAAAATTCAATCTTAATTTGCGCTTTAAAAAATTTAACGAACCGAACGACTCTACTTTTATTCCGTGTTTGCTTAACATTTTCCAAAATCGCTTTTTGGTTTTAATTGAGCCGATAGGATCGTATATAACTCTGACAGCGATGCCACTCTCAGATTTTTTTATTAATCGCTCGGCAAATTCATAACCGATATTATCATCAGTAAATATATAAGATTGCAGGCATATATTTTTTTCAGCGCTATCAATCGCCTCAAGCATTTCAGGATACGCTTCGTTTCCTGAAATTAACATTTCTATTCTATTGCCGTAAGACGGCGGATGCTGTTCTTCAAAAGCGTTTAAAAGCAAAGTATTAGATTTAACAGATTTTTTGTAAGTTTCAATAATTTCCGCAGCTTTGATTTTATCTGTTTCTCTTAAATGAGCAATGCGCAATTGCTGAATATGCCCGCTTTTTTTAGCGAGTTTTTTTATTTTTGTATGGAACCTTGTCCAGCCAAACAAAAAATACAATAATATTCCAACTACAGGAATAAATATAACAATAAACAACCAAACAACAGCGCCAACCGGATCACGGCGGGAAGTTAATATTTTATAGATTACAATTATCAGAAAAATAATATTGAGGATTGAAAGAAAAGTATAAAAAAATTTATGATTGTATATAGTTAAAATATCGTTAATAACCACGCCAAATAAAATACACTAAAAAATTTTAAAAGTCAATTTTTATTATTTATATTTTATTTTTTTGCGGTCTTTTAATACAGGAAACTTTTCGCGAGTAAAAATAATATCATTTTTATTAATTGTTGCGGTAAATAGCCCATCAGCATTTTCAGAATTTAAAATAATATCGCCGTTCGGCGCTATTATCATCGAATCACCGCAATATTTATTTTTCGGGTCTGCGCCAATTCTATTAACAGCGCAGACAAAACATTGATTTTCTATTGCGCGACTCTGCGCTAATATTTTCCAGTGATGACTTCTAATATCTGGCCAATTTGCCGCTATTAAAATTATATCGGTATTCTCGGCATTGTCCCAAAACAAATACGAAAATCGCAAATCATAACATATTGCCGGTAAAATTTTGAAATTTTCTATTTCAAAAATTTCTGGCTGTGCACCTGCATTATAAATCTTGTCTTCTCCGGCATAACTAAATAAATGAATTTTGGAATAATTAGAAATTACATTTCCATTAGCATTGATAGTTATTAAATTATTCGCATTATTAATTATTCCAGAATAAGAAATATACACTGAATATTTTTGCGCTAACTCCGCAAAAAAATCGTAATCGCTTTGCGTTAATTCTGTTTTGTTTTTATCAAAAGAAAAGCCGGTCAGCGAATATTCAGGCAGAATCAGCCAGTCTATTTTTTTATCGGAATTTGTTAATGCCGCATCTAAATATTCTTTGATTTTTTTTTTATTTGCGTCTTTATTTTCCCAGATTATATCGAATTGTAATATACCTATATTCAAAGCCATTATTATCTTGCTAATGCTATTAATCCAGTGCGCGAAACTTCTAAAATACCATACGGTCTCATTATATTGATAAATGCATCTATTTTCGCAGGCGCGCCGGATAATTCAATTATCACATTTTTATTTGTTATCCCAACAATTTTAGATTTGAACACTTCACAAATTTGAAATAATTCAGACCTTTTTGTAGTGTGCTCAGCGCTTATTTTAATTAACAGCAGCTCGCGTTTCACTATTTCTTTTTCTGTTAAATCTACAACTTTTATTACATCAATCAATCTATTTAACTGCTTTATCACCTGCTCGATAATTTTATCATCGCCGCTAACAGTTAATACAATCGTGGATATATCTTCCTTTTCAGTCGGACCAACAGCAAGCGAACCAATATTATATCCGCGTCCTGCAAATAATCCTGCGATCCTTGACAATACTCCAAATTTATTTTCAACTGTAACAGATATTATATGATGCATATTAATTCTCGCCTCCTAAAATCATATTGCTTACCGCAGCGCCAGCAGGCAC
The DNA here is from genome assembly GCA_029551925.1 of bacterium. GTDB lineage: Bacteria > JAGOBX01 > JAGOBX01 > JAGOBX01 > JAGOBX01 > JAKPEO01. Next base: position 60,731 of record JAKPEO010000131.1, on the reverse strand, counting down.
CATAGGAAACACATTTTCTTCGCGATTAATTATAAAATCTAATAAATACGGCTCTTTATTTTTTAACGCTTCTTTTATTGCAGGAACAACTTCTGATTTTTTCGTTATTTTCAATGCTTTAATATCATAAGCGTTCGCAATTTTTGTGAAATTTGGATTCTTCACTAAATCAGTCGCCATATATCGCTTCTTAAAAAATAATTCTTGCCATTGTCTAACCATTCCCAAATAACTATTGTTTAACAATGCAATTATTACAGGAATATTATGCTCGCGAATTGTCGCTAATTCTTGAATATTCATTTGCAAACTTCCGTCGCCGGCAATACAAATAACTCGTTTATCTGGACAACCTAATTGCGCGCCCATCGAAGCAGGCAAGCCGAAACCCATTGTGCCTAAACCGCCGGAACTAATAAAATGACGCGGATTAGTAAATTTATAATACTGCGCAGTCCACATCTGATGCTGCCCGACTTCCGTTGCAATTATTGCCTCGCCTTTTGTTAAATTATATATTTCTTCAATTATATACTGCGGTTTTAATGGCCCGCTTTCTGTTTGATTATAAGTTAACGGCTGCTGTTTTTTCCAAACATCTATTTGTTTTAACCATTCCTTATGTTCTTTTTCTTTTACATAGTTGAGCATATCTGTCAAAACAGTTTTAACATCGCCGACTATTGGTATGTCAACTTTCACATTTTTACTAATAGCTGCAGGATCTATATCAATATGAATAATCTGCGCGTTCGGCGCAAATTCTTCAAGTTTTCCTGTTACTCTATCGTCGAATCTCGCGCCGATCGCAATAATCAAATCAGAATGATTTATAGACATATTTGCATAATATGTTCCGTGCATCCCCAACATTCCCAAATACAATTTATCATCTGGCGGAAATGACCCCAACGCCATTAATGTCAATGCAACTGGCGCATTGATTGTTTTTGCTAATTCATATAATTCTTTGGTAGCACCTGAAATTTTTACTCCGCCGCCAGCATAGATAATCGGCTGTTTGGCTTTATTAATCAATTCTACAGCTTTTTTTATTTGACCTATATGCCCTTTATAATTTGGTTTGTAGCCGCGAATCTCTATATTATCTGATAATTTTGAATTATATATGCCAACAGCAACAGATACATCTTTTGGGATATCAACTAATACAGGACCGGGTCTGCCTGTGCGCGCTATATGAAAAGCTTCTTTTAATATTCTTTGCAAATCATTTACATCTTTCACTAAATAATTGTGCTTTGTTATAGGTCTTGTAATACCTGTAATATCCACTTCTTGAAAAGCATCGCCGCCAATTAACGAAGTCTGCACTTGTCCAGTAATCGCAACAAGCGGCACAGAATCCATATATGCGGTAGCTATACCGGTCACTAAATTTGTCGCACCAGGACCGGATGTCCCAATACATACTCCTACTTTACCAGTCGCTCTTGCATAGCCATCAGCAGCATGGGCACCGCCCTGTTCGTGACGCGGTAAAATATGTCTAATATCCGCATCGTATAAAGCGTCATATATTGGAATAAGCACGCCGCCAGGATAACCAAATACTAACTCTACTCCTTCTTGCTTTAATACCTTTATTAGAATTTGCGCTCCTGTTAATTTTGTCATTTTCTTCTCCAAATTATTTTTTTATGTTTTTTACTTTTTTCAAAAAAAATTAGCATTTTATTCTATAATACAATGTTTAAAAAAACAATATAAAAAATAAATATTGCATATTTTTTTAAAAAATTGTTTAATTTAGATATTTTTAATAAGTTAGTTTTATTTATTGCAAAAGGTTTAAAATCGTGAATTTAAGGTATTTCATTTTTTCTATTATACATACTTTTTTAAATTTTATTTTTGTAATGTATTTTTTAAAATTGATTATCGAATTAAAAATAATATCTGCAAATTCAGTTATAATCAATCAGATAAATTCAAAAATCAATAATATCTTACTTGCAATAAAAAAAATATTAAAAATTCATAATAACATTAAAATTATTTTTTTCGGTTTTTTTATAATATTCTTATTTAAATTTTTTTTGTTTATGACAACAATGACAAAAAATGAATTAAATAGAAATATAAATTATTTAACTATAATGCTCGATACAACCGAAACATCTATGGCATTGAATATCTGGCCGCCAAATATTATAAAAGCAATACAATTAGCAATAGTTTCTTTTTTATCTATACTATTGAAAGTTTATATTTTTATTTTGTTTATGCTTAATAGAAAAATTTTAACTGAATCTTTCAGTATTTCCGCAGCATTTGAAGAATTTACCGCGCCGCTAAAAGATTTAACTTACAAATCAAAAATATTTAATTTATTAGAAGACGACAATCTTGCCGCTACAATTTTTTTAATAATAATTTTTATTATTGTTGTTTTTACTATCAGAATAGATTATAATTTTCATCAGTTTATCAATGTTATACTTGCTGCTTTTTATAATTGTATTGATATTATCGAAATAATTATGTTTTTTTTGGTTTCTGCCATCATCATAGAAAATTCGAAAATACCGCTGTCTGAAGAATTAAAAAATTTTATTTTCACTATCGCAGAAAAATTTATTAAACCATTACGCGATATTTTTTCTATTCGCATTGCTAAATTAGATTTGCTGCCGATAATAACATTCATTATAATTTTATCCGTTTATTTAATTTTTTCAAATATTCTATTGCAAATTTTTAATTCTTATAATATTAATATTGTAAAATGAAAAAAGAACAGACAAGCGCCGAACTATCAAAACTAAAAGAAAATACTGATAATAACAATACATATAAAAATTACGAAAATAATCTTATAATATTCAAACATAAACTGCAATTCAATCTCAATCCTAAAATAACAGCAGATGATTTAGAAAAGCAGTTAAAAGAATTAGAATATTACATTTATCGCAGCGATTTCAATATTAATGACTCTATGTTAGCGGAAGAATGTCTTGATTTAATTGAAAACCGCTCAAAATCTGAAAGTAAAAGCACAGATAAACTTTTAATTATCGGCGAGGAAATAAAAAATAAATTTTTTGAACTGCGCGATTATATCAAAAAAATCAGATTGCAAAATATGGCATTAATACCGAGCGGCAAAATTTTTATCGGCAGCAATTTTCATCATTTAAACGAGCGCCCTGTATTCGAAGAAGAAATTGCAGAATTTTATTTAGATATTATGCCTGTATCAGTCAAATCTTTTTTATTGGTCTGTCCTGAATATAAAGACGAAATCGCAAAATATAAATTTTTAGACGAGCCGGTCAGAAATATAAATTGGAATATGGCTAATACTTATGCCAGACGTATTGGCAAACGATTGCCAACAGAAAAAGAATGGATTTACGCAGCTCAAGGATTAGAAAAAAATATTTACGCGACAGGCAAAAATTTAGACAATGCAATAGCCAATAAAAATAGCGAGTGGTTTAATTATAGATTAAGCGAGCAAGCGCCTTGTAATATCTTTGGGATATATCATCTTACAGGTCTTGTCTGGGAATGGTGCGAAGATTGGTATTTGCCTTATCCTGGCAATTATATTTCATCAGATGATTACAATTATAAATATAAAATTCTAAAAGGCGGCTGCTGGCGAAGTAATAAAGACGAATGCCGAAATAACTTTCGTTATTTCCAACCAAAAGAGTACAAAGACGAAACTATCGGATTTCGCTGCGCTTGGTGATTTTTATTTATTCAAGTTTATTATTTTATTATATGCTGTGACAATAGAATCCTGCATCGACGAATAATTCCACTCAGCGTATCTCCCGATGGATATTATCGAATTTTTAAAAAAATAATCCGACAAATATTCAATTATTTTTTTTCGATGTTTATTGTAAATAACATAAGCGTATTTAATATCAAGCGGAAATTCTAATATAATCTTTGAATTTTTTTTGTTATATACGCCAAAATCAAAAAATTGGTTTTTAATCGCCCTGTGTAAGTCATTAATATTTTGTAAAATTTTTCTATAACTTATTTCAATATATGCAGAATGCTGATTTCTATACGGCGTCATATTTTTAGAAAAATTATGATAAAATCCGCAGCGATAAAATTGAAATTTATTTTCAGGAAAATAAAGCCAGTGCAGCTTATTTGCCGTATTTGTTTCTATTCCGTAATTTATATTATAGACAGAAGTATATTCTAATTTATCGAGCGCTGCGCTCAAATTTTTAATTTTAGGAATGAGCAATTTTAAAAATTCAGGAAGCGGAATAGTATTTATCAAATAATCATAAAAAATTTTTTGATTATCAACTTCTATATATTTTTTTTGAATATTCACAGAATATACAACTGCTCTACAATTTATATTCTTTAAATGTTTAGAAACTGCGGTTATTAATTGATTTATTCCGCATTGCCGCGGATAATAAAAAATAGAATTATAGCCACAATATTGATTTTTTTGAATTGTAAGTGATTTTAGCATTTCATATAATTTCAATTGCGGCATATAAGCGCCAAACCAATCAGTAGTTATTTTTTTTAAATCATATTTATACAATTTCAAATTATACGGCAGCATAAATTTTTTTGCTATACCTGCGCCGTAAAATGTGAGCGCCCAATCTTCGAAATTTTTATAATTATTTTTTTTAGTAAAATAACTATCTAAAAAATCAATAAAACACTGGATTTTTTCGTTTTCTGATAAATATCCTAAATGCTGTTGAAATGGAAATGGTATAAATTTCTTTTTATAAAAAATATAAGAGTTTCTTGTCTTTTCAGTTAATTCTTCTGCTAATAAATCAAATACAATTTTTTTAGCAAAGTCATTAGTAAAATGAAGCAAATGCCCTGTGTAGTCAAAAGTAAAACCGTCAATGTAATGACTTTTACATAATCCGCCAATTTTTTCTTCTTTTTCAAAAAGCGCATAATCCTGTTTCTGTTGTTCGCAAAAATAAGCAGCAGCCAATCCAGACAAACCACCGCCTAATATTATTATTTTTTTTTGTGTCATAAAAAAAATCAAATGCGCTTTTTAAATTGGATATTTTAATTCCTTTTCGAATGTTATAAAAAAAATTCGTTCGTTTTGTTCATAATTGGTTTCAAAATAAATTTTCCTAATTTTATTGTTAAATGCGTTTTCCAATTTTTCTTTGAATATTTGTTTTGTCTGCGCTACAATGCCGTCTTTCATTTTTACAAATTTTTCTAATTCTTGCAGATTCTCCATATATCTTTTTTCCGCTTCGGAAAAAATATTTGAAAATTCTATGATCACAGTTTTTCCGTTTATTTGAACATTTACTTCCGCGGCTATTTCATTAAGAGAAGTAGCACAATAATTTTTTGCAATCGAGATTAATGAAACAATTATATTTTCTTTTTCTAATGAATATTCAGTATTGATTTTATTTATAAACAAAGCGCGATACAATTCTTTCACTGCTTTTTTGCCGTCAGATTGCTTTACTCCAAAAATAACATTTACTTGTTCCGGCACTTGATAAGTAGTATAGATATTAATTTTATTTGACGATAGTATTTTAGTAAATTTTGCTAATAATCCAATTGTATTATACATACCTTCGCCGACAATATAAACTAAACTAAAAGGATACAATAAATTTATTTCTTCCGGCACTATTTCAGGCGAAGTTTTTATAAGGTTTATCGCTTCTTCTAAATTATCTTTAAATTTTTTGCGCTCTTCATCATTAGAAAATTCAGGTTCAGGTATTGCGTATGACAATGAATCAATACTTGAAGTAATTTGCGAAAACGAAATTTTATGGTCAGATAAAATTTTTTCGATATTATATGCCGCGCCGATTTCATTATCCATATCTTCTTTTGTAATATTCAAAAAATAAATATTTTCGCGGCAGGCAATACCTTTCACTACTTCGTAAGTTTTTTCTTTTTTAGCAACTACAAGAGTGCCTTCATTATTAATATCAAAAGTATTGCGTATTTGCAAAGGTATTTTTTTTTCGCGCAACGGTTTGAGCGTGCCGCTATGCAATACTTTTGCGCCGCCGTATGCTAATTCTCTTACTTCACGATAAGAAATTATTTTTATTGTTTCAACTGTTATATTTTCATCTTTAAATAGCGTGGGATCAACTCTTAATATCCCGTTGACATCAGTCCAGTTTTCATATAACTCTACATCAAGCGCAGCGCTGATTATCGCGCCTGTATAATCAGAGCCGCCGCGTCTAAATGTCGTAAAATCGCCATTTTTATCAACTGCATAAAATCCAGGAAATATATAAATATCCGCCGGATGAGAATCTACATATTTTTTTACATTCTCTAAACTGCCGGGCAATAATCCAGCATTACGATAATTTGAATCGGTTATTAATCCGCATTTTTCTGGGTATACAGCAATTGCATTTATTCCTTTGCTTTTTAAATATTCTACAGGAATGCTAACAAACATTCGTTCGCCTTGCGAAACTAACGCAGCATAATATCTATCGAAATTATCAAATTTGCGATTTACAATTTCTTCAAATTCTTCAAATATCGAGTCTAAAAATTTTGTATTCAATCCGAGCGCTTTGGTTTCTGTATAATATTTATTTTTTATTTTATCTATATTTTCTTTCGGATAAACATTTTGATAATAAGATATCGCCGCAATTTTTTCTAATTGGTCTGTTATTTTTATATCATTAGAATCTTTTTTACCGAATGTTGATAATACAATATACTTCAATTTTTTATCTTTTAAAATAATATTTTCAAATATGTGTTTTATTCGTTCAGCAGAAGCGACTGAACTACCGCCGAATTTCGCTAATTTCATTGTTATACTTCCTCCAATACTTTTTAAAAATTTTCTCGCAATAATATTTTATTTTAAAAATTTTTCAACTCAAAAAATTATTTTTATTTTTTGAGTTTTGCTGATGCGGCGCTGTATCTGTCAATCGTTATATTAACTAATTTTTCGATAAAATCAGAATAATCCATTCCTAAAAATTCTGCCGCGCACGCCATACTTGCGTCTGCGCTGATGTCTGGGTTGGGATTAACATCTAAAACATAAATTTTATTGTCAAGCATTCTAATATCTATCCGCGCATAATCGCGACAGCCTAAAATCTTAAAACTCAATTTTGAAACTTCAATTATTTTTCTAAACTCATCATTTGTGAGCGGCGCGGGCAGTAAAGTTTCAATACCAGAATAATGTTTGGAGCCCGGCACAAATTTCGATTCATATGTGCATAGGCGGTCGTGTATATCCTCGAATTTAGAGTAATCCATTTCAGCGATAGGCAGCACTTCAATAATTTCATTCCCTAAAACTGATACATGGAATTCACGCCCGTCAATAAAAACTTCTACTAACGCCGGCTGATTATAATTCTTCAAATAATAATCTATTCGTTCCTTTAATTCATCGTTATTAAAAACCACAGATTTCGGCGATATCCCCAAACTGCAATGGTCAACAGCAGATTTAACAATCGCTGGATAAATATTCCAATCCAAATTATGAGTATGTTCATAAACTTTTGAAAAGGGAATATCGATATTATTTTTTTTCAAAATTTCAATTGTCCGATATTTATCATAACTTAATTTTAAAACATCTGCTGACGAACCAGTATAAGCAAAACCCAACTTTTCGAGTGCATCTGGCACTTTCCATTCGCTTTGCGGCAAGCCCGGAATACTCTCGCACCAATTAAAAATTAAAACATTGTTATTAGAATATTTTTTAAGTTTAATAGTTAAATCTTCTTTGCGGTTTATTTCAATATCTTCAACTTCAAATTTTTTTTTTAACAGCGCTGTTTTTAATGATTTCACGCTGTCATAAACTTCGCGCTTTTCAGTTTCCCACCAATTATCGTCAATATCATAAATTATCAATATTTTTTTTTTCGCGTTTTTTTCTTTTTCAGTCACGCGCTCACTTCCTTTTATATAATATTGCAGTCTGTTGCTGTGAATTAATATTTAAAATCAAATTATTATTTTTTTCAAAGACAATTTTTATCATATCAGAATATTCAAAAAAATCATTAAATAATTCATTAAATTTATTTTCGCAATTCATAAAAAAATCAAAATTAAAAATATTCTCTTTTTTCATTTTAAAATATGCAAAATATGCTATATCCATTTCGACCATTTCGTGAAAAAAATGCGTGCCCAACGATAAATCCGGCACCAATCCGTCGTGCATAATATCCACTTCGCAAAGCGCCGAAACAGTATTAATTTCATAAAAAGATACCGGTATCCCAAGCGCCGGCATACTTGTGCCCCATCTGCCGGGACCTATCAATAATATTTTTTTGTTTTGCAATTGTTTATGATGCAATACTTTTCCGAGCATTCGCGCAACAGTATAACGTTGCTGTTCAGGCAATAATCCGTATTTTTCCGGAACTACAAAAACAATATAATCAATATGTATTATTTTATTTATCCCTATCACTCCGCCATGTGTTTTTATAATAATATCTTGAATGTTAGACTCATCTAACTTTTGCAAAGATTCGCCATTGAATTGATTATCTAATTTTACTTGCAGCGGTCTGCATTGCAGTAGATTTATTTTATAGCCAAATTCTTTGGAAAAGTTTATTGTAAATTCTATATCGACATTTCTGCGATATTCTTCTTTTAATGTTTTTAACATCTCGCGAATATCCGCAATAATATTTGTTTCTCTGAATAATTTTGAAAAATTCAAAAGCCACGGTTTTGCTATATTATCATTGAAATAATCAAATTCTATGCTTTCGTCTAATTCCGCAAATCTCTCGACTTCAAATTCCGGGCATTCCTTAACAACATCTACAAAATATTTTTCTTTATGAACATTTTCCGATATGTCGAGCAGATGCATTTTTCTCTGCGAATATTTTTTCAATTCTTCGATATTGCCAGCCGGACATTTATACGGAGCATTTAAAGCTACTACGCGAGTATAATCATCGTCAGAACGGTCAACTGCGCGAGTGCCCAAACCGAACACTAATCTTATCATTCCGGCAGCCGGATCTATTTCTTCGCTCCAAACATAAGGATTATATGAAAAACCCACACCCGCTAAATGCGGAAAAAAATATTTGCCGTTCGGCGCACCGGATACGCGCTGCACTAATAACGCCATCTGCTCGTCTTTATCCAAAACTCCGCGTTTTGCGCGATATTCCAAAGCTTCGCGACTCATCGAACTCGCGTAAACAGCGCGTACAGCATTTAAAAATTGCTCTAATCTTTCACTGTGCGTTCCTTGATTTGAACAGAATATACTTTCATATTTGCCGGCAAACGCATTGCCAAAATTATCTTCTAATAAACTACTTGACCGCACAATTATCGGCGATTGACCGTAATAATCAAGCATATCCGAAAATCGCCTAATTATATAATCCGGAAATTTTCCGTTTAATATTCTATGCTGCGCTTCTTCAATATCGTCTAAAAAAGTTTCAGGATCTTTTTGTTTTTGACGCAGCAGCCAGCAGTCATTATTAACAAGAAACGAATAATAAACATCAGACCCAATAAAAAAAGAATCATGCCATTCTAAAATATCTATCCAGCGTTTATTATGATTCCTTAATATCGCGCGCGCTAAAAGCATACCTATTGTTTTGCCGCCAATCATTCCAGTGCCTATCATTCGTTTCCAAATGTAAATAATTTCTTCAAATGAAAAATATTTTTTTATCATTTCTAGTATTTCTTGCTCGCGCGTAAATATTAAAGGCAAAAGCGAATAAAAAACTTTATCTAATAATTCTTTCGTACATTCGCCGCGTTTATAAGATTCTAATAACTCTTCGGCGCGCATAAATCGTTTATCCCATGGACCAATCAAACGATAAGAAGCGGACTGCAAGCCGGGCCAAACAGACGAATTCAAAATATGCGCTATATAGCCGCTTTCTTTGATCGGAATAAATTCATTTTTATCGCGCTGCCATTTATGAACTAAAAACATAGTGTCAGAATAGCGGTCGCTTACTTTTAAAGGATGAATATAAAAATCATTTTTATATTTATATACATCGAGCATTATTTGAGTTGTTTCTTTTATCGGATTAACCGCATGATAAGAATGCTGCGTTCGTAAAATTGCAAAATATGTTATTGTCTTTAACTTATATAATTCCGGACAAGTTAACAAAAAAAAATTGCCGAGCATTCTATCGCTATAGCAATCCATCGTCAATTCGGAATAGCAGTCGAATATATAATATGCGCCGTCGCCGGCGCTTTGTATTACTTTATGAATATTCGTAATAAACTGCTCAAATCCATCTTCCGGATTGAGATAATAAGTTTCGATATTATAATCTTTCGGTATCAATTCGCGATGTCTGGCAAATCTAAAATATATCAAACGCTTATTGCGCTGAATTGCAAATCTGCAATACGCTTCAACAAACGGAAAAAAATCATCAATTTCATTTAATTGCCAGACAATATTATCGCCGGCAATTATACCGTTTAATACTTCATCTAATGAAGCGAGTCCAGTGCTGTGTTCAATCATCAAATATTCAGCCCTATTTTTTTGAAAGATAAACATCTAATCCTTCGTTCAAAATTTGAACAGACCTGCGCATTTTTTCAGCTTCAAGCACGCAAGCGATTCTGATTTCATCACTACCTAAATTATGTGTCTTATAAAATCCGCGCGCAGGCGCTACCATAATAGTTTCTTTTTCTTTTGTCTGCGGATTAATTGAATAAAAATCTTTAAGTAAAAATACCGCAAAATCATCAGAATCTTTTATCGGCAATTTCACCATAATATAAAATGCGCCTTCTGAATGATGATATTTTATTTTTAAATTTTTCGATAATTCTTCGCAAGTAGCGTCTATGCGTTTTTGATATTCCTGCGATAACTCCACTAAATATTCATCTGCAAAATCTAATGCCGCTTCGCCCATAACTTGACCATAATACGGAGCACATAATCGCGCTTGACAAAATTTTAAAACTTGTTTCATAAAATTATTGTTTTTCGATATTATTGCACCGACACGCGCGCCGCACGCGCTGAACCGTTTTGAAATACTATCTATTACTATCGTATGATTTCTTATATCAAAATCTAACCCTTCTAAATTAAGCAAAGTAATGATTTTATCGCGCTGCGTAATTTCATAATACGCTTCGTCCGATATAATATACAAATCATTATCATAGCAAAATTTACACAGATCTACAAGCTGCTCGCGAGTATATACAGTGCCTGTCGGATTGCTCGGATTACTAAATAACACTGCTTTTGTGCGCGGAGTTTTTACTTTTTCAAACGCTTCGATGCCCGGCAGCTTAAAACCATTTTCTATATATGTTGTAATTGGAATTATATTAACGCCAGCCATATGAGCAAAACCATTATAATTAGTATAAAACGGTTCAGGCACAATTATATCATCGCCCGGATCAGCAACAGCCATAAGCGCAAAAATTATCGCTTCGCTGCCGCCAACTGTAATTATAATGTCTTCTTCTTTTACATCTATAGAATGCGCTTGATAATATTTAGCCATTTTCTTTATATACGAGTCCAAACCCTGAGAAGGAGTGTATGGTATAATTTCCGCTTTGCATTCAGCTACTGCGCGCCGCATCTTTTCAGGCGTCTTGATATCCGGCTGCCCAATATTAATATGATAAACTTTTATGCCTTTATTTTTTGCGGCAACAGAATAATCGTGTAATTTTCTAATTGCCGATGCTGGCATATCAATTACTCTTTTTGACAATTCTAACATTTTTCCACCTCTAAAATTATTTTTTCTTGTTTTACATAAAAAAAAATGCTCCGATTATTGTAATTTAACAACCGGAGCATTAATTTTTTTTATATTTATTTTTTTTACACTTTGTTTTTATTTTATCGTCGGCGCTTTATATAAATCTTCCTGTCTACGCGGTTGTGTCATCGGCTGGTAATCGCCGAAAGGCGAACGCTGACCAGCATTTACTGCTATTCTTGGCTGACCGGCGGCCACAGATACTGCTGCGCGCGCGGCCGGCATTGCTGTTTCAGCTACTTTAATTCGTTCAGTTGTAATAGTATTTTCATCAAAACCAGTCGCTACAACTGTTACTTTTATAACATCTTTTAAATCTTCGTCTATACTTGTGCCGAACAATATATTTTCATCGCTGCCAGCTTGCTGTTCAATTATTGAAACAGCTTCGTTTATTTCATAAAGTTTCATATCAGAACTACCTGTAATATTTACAAGTATATTTTTAGCGCCTGTTATTTTTATTTCTAATAAATGATTTTGTATAGCGCGATAAGCCGCATCTGCAGCACGTTTATCGCCTTTGCCATAACCTATTCCCATAATTGCATCGCCTTTATCTTTCATTATTGTTTTTACATCATTAAAATCGCGATTAACTATGCCAGGCGATACGATTAAATCTGATATACCTTGAACGCCCTGTCTTAATACTTCGTCAACAGTTACAAAAGCATCTATCAATCGCGTATTTTTATCTATAACATTCAATAAATTTTGATTCGAAATGACTATTAATGAATCAACATTATTTTTCAATTCTTTTATGCCTTCTTCTGCTTGACGCATTCTATGCGAGCCCTCAAATGAAAATGGTTTGGTTACTACTCCAATTGTCAATATTCCCATATCTTTTGCTATCGCAGCAATTACCGGAGCTGCGCCTGTTCCTGTGCCGCCCCCCATTCCAGCAGTAACAAATACCATATCTGTATTTTGTAGTATTTCAACTATTTTATCTTTATCTTCCAGTGCGGCTTTTCTGCCTTTTTCCGGATTTGCGCCGGCTCCCAATCCTTTTGTTATTTTTGACCCTATCTGTATTTTATAAAGTTTATCAGAAGACATTAACTTCAAAACTTGCAAATCAGTATTTATTACAAAAAATTCTGCGCCCTTCATCTGCTTCATCATCATTCTATAAACAGCATTACCGCCGCCGCCGCCGACGCCTAAAACTTTTATTTTAGTAACATTTGTATCTGGTTCTTTAAAACTCAATATTTGCTCTTTTTGTAAATTGAAAATGTCTTTTCCAATCATAATTTAACTCCTTAAATTTTTTTATTTTTTTGTTTGATTATACCAACCCAAAACTTAAATGTTTTTTCGTTTTCATTTTATATACTCTATTTATAAAGTCAATTAATTTTTTTTATTTTTTTTTAATAATTTTTTTCTATTTTTTTTCTAAAAAATTTGCGCTACTAAATCTTTAACCCATCCCATAAAATTATCATAACGACGCGGCGAATATTCTAAATATTTCAATTCTTCATTTTCAAATATATATCGCAATAATCCTATGCTTGTCGCATATTTTGACTGACGCATAATCTTATTATTATTCTTCAATATTGGATAACCTATACGAACCGGCAGTTCTGTAATTTCTTCTAATAACTCCGCTATTCCTTTTAATTCTGCGCTGCCGCCAGTCAACACTATTCCAGCAACACAGCGATTTTTTAAATCGTGATTTTCTATTTTTTTCAATACCTCTTTAAATATCTTCCTCAATGTGTTTTCTATTACTAATACAAGTTCACAGCGTTTTATTATCACTTTTTTTGCATTTCCTAAAATGTTTATTTGAATAGTCTCATCTGCATTGCATAAATTCAATAAAGCATAACCATATTCCTTTTTTAATCTATCTGCTTCTTTCAAACTTGTATTGAAATTTTTTGCTATTTCAATATTTACATCTTCACCGCCTTTATCAAATGAGTCGACACAAAATACAGAATTATTTTCATAACCTATCACATCGATTGTGCCAGCGCCAATATCCATTAATAACACGCCGTGTTCTTTTTCTTCTTCGGTTAATACCGCATTAGCAGAAGCGATACCAGAAAAAATATAATCGTCAACTTGCAAATTTAATGAATTAATGCTTTTTATTAAATTATGCATAGCGCGATTATCACCTGTTATTATATTTACTTTGACTTCTAACCTTACCCCAACCATATTTAACGGCATTATTATTCCGCCTTGTCCGTCAATTTTGTATTCTATTGGAAAAATATTTAATATCGAACTATCTGGATTCATCTTCACTGCTTTGGCGGTCTCTAAAACTTTGCAAATATCATTATATGTAATTTCATATCCTTGATTTTCTACGGCGTGAATACCTTCGCTTTGTATTACATTTATGTGTTTGCCGGAAGCGTTTATAATTATATTCCTGACTTCGCGGCCCGCCATCTTTTCCACTTCTTCTATTGCTTTCGCTATCTTATTGCTCAACACATCTATATTAACTACTATTCCGTTTCTCACGCCGTCCGATTCTACTTCTGAATATCCGCAGATTCTCAAATCTTTAACAACACTATCGTATTCGCTTATCACAGCTACAATTTTATTAGATCCAATATCTATCGCTGTCTTATAATCTTCAAGCATTTTTCCCCTCCGTTTTTTTTTCTTTCAAATAAATATGTTTAAATCTTAAATCAATATATTCTATTTTTTTATCTTGAAAACTCGATAAAATTAATTCTATCTTTTCAAGCTTTGAAATATAATTTTCTAAATGACATAATAACTTTACGCCGTTATTAAGATAAATCAAAAATACATCGTCGTCATTTACATATTCAATTTCAGAAATCTCTTGCTTTGTCTTACGATTTATAGAATTTACAATCTTTACTAATTTTACTAAATTTTTATTTATGCCGGCGCTTGTAATCAATTCATTTACCGAATCTGACAATATTATATAATTCGGAATTTTTTGATCTTGTATATCGAAAAGATTAAGTTTATTATCTATCAATTGAAGTTTTTTTTCTTTATCGTTATAAATCATTCCAATTGGTTTCTTTTCTATAATATTTATTCCTAAACTATAATCAAAGTTTTTACTAATATACATTGTCTCTATCGCATTGCAGCGTTCCAAAATAAATTGATGCAATTCATTTATATTAAACACAAAAATATTACTCTGCTGCGATAACCCCTTGCTGTTACAATATTCAAGATATAATTTTCGTATATTTGATTCAGATATAATATCGCAGCCGGTTATATTAACTTTCTTTATTAAAAATCTTTCAGATTTTAACACATAATTCTTTGTTTTTTCAAAACCAAGCCATATCAAAATAAAAACAAATACGACTATGCTTAATTTGAAGACTCGTATCAAAAATTTTAAAATACTGTCATTTTTAATTTCAACAGTCTCTTGGGCAACTAATAATTCCGATTTATTAATTTTTATTTTTTGCTGTTTTTTCTCGAACGCTAATATATTTGTAATTTTAGCGATAAAATCCTTAAATGAAAATTTTGGTTTTTCATTTTTTTTACGTGGTTTTTCTTTTATGATAACCGACTGATTCTTTAATAATGACTTCGACTGTTTGTCGAATATATACATTGCTTATAGCCCCGCAAAAATTTTATAAATTGTTTTTAATAAAATTATAAATCAAATCTTCAAACGCTATGCCGGCAGCAGCTGCGGCTTTCGGCAGTAAACTTGTTTCCGTCATTCCCGGTATCGTATTTATTTCTATTATATACGGCTTATTAGTTTTTGAATCTATCATCACATCTAACCGCGCAAAATCCTTGCAATTAAGCGCTCTGAAACTTTTTATACTCAATTCTTTTATTTCTTCTTCTAATTCCTTTGCTAATTCCGCAGGAATAACATAATCATATCCGCCTTTTGTATATTTTGATTCATAATCAAAAAAATCATGTTTACTTTTTATTTCTATAATCGGCAGAGTCTGAATTTTACCGCTGTTTTCAATTACTGCAATTGTAACTTCTCTGCCGCTTATATATTCTTCAAACATTACTGTATTATCGTATTTGAACGCTGTCTCTACCGCAGATTTCAATAATTTTCGATCTTTTACTACGCTTAATCCAATACTTGAACCTTCGTTTATTGGTTTGATTACTATCGGGACATTTATCTTTTCTAAATCGACTTTCGCTATTGAATTATAAATTTCAAATTTCGGCGTTCTTATTCCGTTTTGCAATAATATCATTTTCGTGAAATATTTGTTTATGCACAGCGCACTTGACAATACGCCGGACCCGCAATATTTTTTGCCTAATAATTCTAATAATCCTTGAACTGTTCCGTCTTCGCCATATTTGCCGTGCAATGCAATAAAAGCTATATCGTATTTTAATTCCGCTAATTCTTTAATATTTTCGCGCGTTAATTTAAAAGGTATTACATTTATATTTTTTTTGCGTAGCGCATTTATCACTGCTGTGCCTGTACGTTCTGAAACTTCTTTTTCAGACGATATTCCGCAATAAATAACTATTACTGTTAAATTTTCCATAATTTATATTCCTCCTATTATTTCAACTTCTAATTCCAATTGTATATTAAATTTTTTTAAAACTTGTTCGCGCGCATAATCAATCAAATTCATAATATCTTTAAATTGCGCGTTATTATAATTCACAATAAAATTCGCGTGTTTTTCAGATATTTTCGCGCCGCCAATTGAATAGCCCTTTAATCCGCAATCGTCAATCAATTTTCCTGCGGAATAACCGCTCGGATTTTTAAATATGCATCCGGCGCTGCATTCGTTCAATGGCTGATTATTCTGCTTTTCATAGAAATTTTTATTTAATGTCTCCAAAATTTCTATTCTGTCCTTTTTTTCAAAATTCAACAGCGCTTCGATAATAATATATTTTTTCGTTTCTTTAATTATCGTATTTCTATATCGCGGCTTTAAATCAGCGGCTTGTAATTTCCGTTTTTTACCAGCATAATCAATTACAGTTATTTCGCTGATTAACTCTGAAATATCATTTTCTTTGCTACCGCAATTATTAACAATAGCGCCGCTAATAGCGCCCGGAATGCCAATAGCCCATTCTAATCCAGACAATCCTAATTCCGCGCTTTTACGCACTACTTGCTGTAAAGGCGTTGCCGCGCTGCAAAGTAATTGATTATCTTTTTGTATTATTTTATTGAAATTCTCGCCTAATATAATTACAACATAATTTCTAATATTATCGCTGAAAATTAAATTCGTGCTTTTGCCGATGATCAGCGGACTCAATTCTTTGCGCTCTTGATTAAAATATTCCAGTGTCAAAAGCAAATCATAAAAATTATCTATTTTTATTAATGCAACTGGCCTGCCGCCTACGCGCATTGACGAATAATCCTTCATATAAAAATCATAATTTATAATACTTTCTTTAAACTGTTCGCTCAATTTAGAAAATATTGGCTTTAACATTTTTATTTCCTTTCAGCAAATTTTTTTATTAATTTTTTTGAAAGTTCTTCCGATACTTTCCAAATATCACCTGCGCCTAATGTAAGGATAATATCGCCGGATTGCGCTGTTTCCAATAGATAATCTACTATCTTTGAAAATTCGTCGAAATATATCACATTTTCTTTTCCGTATTTTTTTAGAGAATTAATAATCAACTCGCTTGTAACTCCTTCGATTTTTTGCTCTGATGCGGCATAAATATCAGTTATAATAACAATATCAGCGTCGTTAAATGATTTTCCAAAATCATCAAATAATAATTTTGTGCGAGTATATCTATGTGGCTGAAACACCGCTATTACTCGCTTATTGGAATTTGAGCGCGCTGCGCTTAATGTTGCCTGCAATTCGCTCGGATGATGCCCGTAATCGTCAACTACCAAAATATTATTTATATTGCACTTTATCTGAAAACGGCGCTGCACGCCGCGATAATTCTTTAGCGTATCTCTAATTATATCAAATGGTATTTCTAATTCTGTCGCTATTCCGATTGCCGCTAATGAATTCAATACATTATGTCTGCCAGGCACAGATAATTCGATAACGCCTAATTTTTCTTTTTTCAACATTACATCAAATATTGCGCCGGGCCACTTTATTTTATAATTTGCAATAGTAATATCCGCATCATCTAAAAAACCGTAGGTTATATATCTTCTCCGTATTTCAGGCAATATACTCTTTATATTATCATCATCTATACAAAGAACACACAAACCATAAAACGGTAATTTATCAATAAATTTCAAAAATGTCTGTTTAATATTTTCTAATGTGCCGTAATGGTCTAAATGGTCAGTATCAATATTAGTAACTATGCTGTATTGCGGAAATAATTTCATAAAAGACCCGTCGCTTTCATCTGCTTCAGCTACTAAATATTCGCCTGCACCTAATTTTGCGCCGCTGCCAATATTATTCAATTTTCCGCCGATAACAATTGTGGGATCTAATCCGGCATTTGTCAAAATTAGCGAGACCATCGATGTGGTCGTTGTTTTACCGTGCGTGCCGGCAACTGCAATTCCTTTTTTTAAACGCATTAATTCAGCCAACATTTCAGCGCGTCTAATTGTCGGTATCTTTCGCGAAAGCGCTTCTAATATTTCCGGATTATCACGCGTTATCGCACTCGACCAAACTACTACGTCGGTATTTGTTATGTTTTCTCTACGATGCCCGATAAATATCTGCGCTCCTAATTTTTCTAATGTCCGAGTATAATCAGATTTCGCTACATCTGAACCGGACACTTCAAATCCTAAATTTAACAGCACTTCGGCAATACCGCTCATTCCCACACCGCCGATACCGATAAAATGTATTTTTTTGAATTTACCAAACATTGTGTGTTTCAATATTATTTTTCCCCTTTAATTATTGTGTTTGAAATATTCATAAGTATCCCTATGCTTGCCATAAATACTAATAACGACGAACCACCATAACTCAAAAACGGCAGAGTCACACCAGTCGGCGGAAGCGCACCCGATACTACCGCAATATTTATAAATGTATGAACCGCTATCATTACGCTTATTCCTAACGCTAAAAATTTAAAATATACATTCTGCGTATCGCGCGCTATTTTCAAGCCGCGATAAAGTAATAATAAATAGAAAAAAATAATAAATATGGCTCCTAAAAAACCAATCTCTTCGCCTAACACTGCAAAAATAAAATCAGTATGCGCTTCCGGCAATCCTGCAATCTTCACTTCGCTGTGCGTCAAACCCTTGCCTAAAAATCCGCCGGTCGCCAACGCTAATTTCGAACGAGTTATATGATAACCTTTATTCAACGGATCAGTCTCACCCAACACCCAACCCTTAATGCGATTTATTCTATACGGCGAATGGATTATCAAAAATCCGCCAAATATAATACCAACTACAAATAATCCTACTAAATATTTAAAATTTATTCCGCCGATAAATAAAACTATTACAGCTATTAAACCAATCAACATTGCTGTGCTGAAATCTGGCTCTAAAACTATCAACACCATAAAAATCCCAACAATTATCATCGGCGGTAAAAATCCCTCTAAAAATGAATCCATCTTGTTTCTGCGCTTGTCAATAAAATTCGCTAAAAACATTATTATCGCTAATTTTGCAAATTCTGACGGCTGTATCTTAAATGCAAAAAATTTTATCCAGCGCCGCGCGCCTGATACTTTATTGCCAATACCCGGAATCAAAACAGCGATTAATAATATTAAAGTTATTAATACAAAATATTTAACATAATCGCGTGAACCGTCTAAATTAATAGAATTAATAAAAAAAACTATAAGCAACCCTATTATTCCAAACATTAATTGTCGCACCGCATAATAATGTGGATAAAGATTATGCAATTTATACGCTTGATAACCGCTTGCGCTGTATATCATTATTACGCCAAATAAAAAGAAAAATATCAGCAGCATAAAAATTATCTGGTCAAATAATTTTCCTTTAATCATAATTTTTCCAACACCAATTTTTTAAAATACCTGCCGCGCTCTTCAAAATTATTGAATTTATCATAACTCGCGCACGCTGGCGATAACAGCACAATATCGCCGATATTTGCTAAATTCTTTGACAATTTCACAGCCGCATCAAAATCTTTTTCGAGTATTGTCAATTCTTCTAAATTAATTTGCTGATTCATTTTTTCAGATGCTTCGCCTGTTAATATTAGTTTTTTTACTTTATCTTTTATCAAATTGCGCAATACTGTAAAATCCGCATTTTTATCGCGACCGCCAGCTATTAAAATTACAGGTTTGTCAAATGCTTT
This sequence comes from bacterium, assembly GCA_029551925.1. Lineage (GTDB taxonomy): Bacteria > JAGOBX01 > JAGOBX01 > JAGOBX01 > JAGOBX01 > JAKPEO01. Next base: position 40,591 of record JAKPEO010000131.1, on the reverse strand, counting down.
AAGCGATTTTTGCAATGCGTCAACAGTCGTAGCTTTTGAATCATTATAATATTTGACTTTATTTATTTCCGCGACAAATTCTATTCTGTGCTCTACGCCTTCAAATTTTTCTACGCTGCTAATTATAGAATCATCGTCTATGTCAAATATTGATTTTACCGCTAAAACAGCAGACATAATATTTTCATAATTATGTTCGCCGAATATTTTTAATCTGCTAACATCTATATATTTTTCGATACTATTATTTTCTCGCTTGCATATCCATTTATCTTTGTAAAATAATCCGCTGCCTTCGCAAACATTGAAATACACTTTCTGCGGTTTTATGTATTTACATATAGACATTGAATTATCATCAGCTGCATTTATCACGGCAAAATCTGCCGCAGTCTGATTTTTGAATATTCGCTTTTTGCTTAATTTATATTCATCAAAATTCGCATATCTATCTAAATGATTCGGCGTAATATTTGTCAATACGCTAACATTAGGTCGAAATTTATCTATTGTATCCAATTGAAAACTGCTGACTTCTAAAACTATGCAATCATATTTTTCAATTTCTAAAAGTGCACGCGATAATGAAAATCCTATATTTCCACATATAGGCGCAATATATCCAGCATCATTCAATATTTTACCTATTAATGTAGTAACTGTAGTCTTGCCGTTTGAGCCGGTAATCGCTATTATAGGTTTATCTATAAATCTATATGCCGCTTCTATCTCGCTAATTACATATTTATTATGCTTTCTCAAAAATTTCAAAATATCAGAACTTTCGGGAATACCAGGACTCGTCACTATTATTTCGCTCTCTAATAATTTTTCATAATTATGACAGCCGTATTCATAATTAATTTTATGAGCATTTAGCAACTTTATAAACTCTTCAGATTCTTTTGTAGATATATCGCTTAAATATATTTCATTTCCTTTATTTTTTAATAATATCGCGGCATAGACGCCAGAACGACAAATTCCTAACACACTAATTTTTTTATTTTTCATCGTATCTTTAATGTGCTTAAACTAAATAACATTAACATTATTGAAACAATCCAAAATCTAATAATTATCTTTGACTCGCTTAATCCTAACATTTCAAAATGATGATGTATCGGTGCCATCTTAAATATTCGTTTTCCGCGAAGTTTAAATGACAAAACTTGCAATATCACAGACAACGCTTCAACAACAAATATCGCTCCGCTTATTAATAACAATATTTCATGCTTTGTTAATATTGCTAATAACCCGACAATCCCGCCGAGTGCGAGCGAGCCAATGTCCCCCATAAATACTTGCGCAGGATAACAATTAAACCACAAAAATCCCATTATTCCGCCAATCATTGCCGCGCAAAATACAGTGATTTCGCCGCTGCCTTCAATAAACAAAATCTGCAAATATCTTGAAATTTGCCAGTTGCCGCAAATATACGCAAGCACTGTATAAGTTACCATTGTAAATAACACAGTGCCGCTCGCTAATCCATCTAATCCATCTGTTAAATTTACAGCGTTAGACGAACCTACTATTACTAAAATTACAAACGGTATAAATAACCAACCCAAATTAATAAATACATTTTTAAAAAACGGAATAGTCAATGCCGTAGAATATTCGTTTGTTAAGAAATTTTTATAACTGTCTCTTGTTATTTCCAATGTTTGTCCCCATAATTTTGCGGCGTTTATATCTGTTTTATATAAATACCAACCAATGCTGAACGCTATTAAACATTGTAAGAATAACTTCATTTTACCCGATACACCTTTGGAATTTTTATATTTTAATTTTAGATAATCGTCAATAAATCCAACAGCCGCAAGCGCAACAAATGTTATCAGACACAATATAACATAACGGTTATAAAGATTACCCCATATTAATGTGGATATTACTATCGAAAATATCATTAATATTCCGCCCATTGTCGGAGTATTTGCTTTTGTCTGATTTAATTTATGAAAATGGTCTTCGCGTATCGGCTGCCCCATTTTCATTTCTATTAATTTCTTTATAAATTTATTACCGAAAATTATAGATAATAAAATAGCTGTAATTAACGCAAAACCCGCGCGAACAGTAATATACGAAAACACGCGCATATATGAATAACTATCAAATAACCATTCATACACAAAATAAAACATCTTTTACTCCGATTTTTTTTAATATAATTTTGAACTTATATTCTCAAATTTCATAAAACGCGATGCCTTTACTAACACACAATCCCCTTTTTGTAATTTGTTTTTTAGTTCATTTGTCAGACTATCAAAATCATCGTATATTTTCGCCGGTATCTTTTTCTTTATAAAGGAATATGTATGCTTGATATTATCGCCTTTTAAAAATACTTCTGCAATATCAGAATCTAAAATATATTCGCCTATGAGTTTGTGATAGTATTTGCTATATACTCCTAATTCTCCCATATCGCCAAACACAAAATATTTTTTGCCTTTAATCTTTAAATCTTTTAGTACCTGTATCGCATTTTTTACCGCTGTCGGATTTGCATTATAACAATCGTCAATTACAGTATACCCGTCTTTACTTTTTACTATTTTCAAACGCCGACCGGTCGGTTTAAATTGTTCTATCGCTTTCTTTATCTCTTCTGGTTTCATTAAAAAATATTCAGCGATTGCGCAGGTTATTAACATATTATACACATTGTGGAAACCTAATAATGGACATTTGATTTTTAATCCTTTATATGTGAATGTATAATTAGCATTAATACTTGAATAATCGTCAAATGTAAAATCTACGCCTTTTGAAAAACCATATTTTATCTTACGGATCTTAAAATACTTTGAACGGCCGCGAATATATTCATTATCCCAATTCAAAAATGCTAAACCTAAACGCGGAAGATTTTCTATTAATTCAAATTTCGCTTTCGCTATGTTATCCATTGTTTTCAAGCCTTCTAAATGCACCGGCTCAATATTAGTTATTACTCCTATTTCAGGCTTGACAATCTTGCATAAATAATCTATCTCGCCTAAATGATTCATTCCTACTTCAGTCAATAATATCTGCGTATCTTTCTTTAAATTAAATACAGTCATCGGCACGCCAATATGATTATTTAAACTTCCGGTATTTGCCACTACTTTATATTTTGTCTTTAATACTCGATAAATCATATCTTTTGTTGTGGTTTTACCGCAACTGCCGGTCACTGCTATTGTCTTTACTTTAAACTTGCTCCTGTAATATTTTGCAAGTTCTCCTAAAAAAATTGTTGTATCTTTAACTATTATTTGCGGAATCTCAGTTTCTATCTTTTTATGCACTATTGCGGCAATTGCACCTGTTTCTATCGTTTGTTTCGCAAAATCATGACCGTCAAAAGTATCGCCTTTTAATGCAATAAACACATCGCCTTTTTCTATTTTTCGCGAATCTGTTTTAATATTGCGAACGCGACTTTTTAATAATTTATTATTTATATTTTCGCTGCTTTCCGCTAATTTCACAATCTCTTCGATTTTCAAATCCATCATATTTTAATCACACCTTTATATCTTAAAAATTAAAATTTTTTTAATAACTCCTTCACTACTTTTCTATCGTCAAAATTTAAAATCCTATCGCCGATTATCTGATAAGTCTCGTGTCCTTTGCCCGCAATTAATATTATATCGCCAGCCCGTGCTATTTCCAGGGCTTTGCTGATTCCTTTTCGTCTGTCAACTTCAACAATATAATTTTCAGCGCCGGCGCAGCCCTTTAATATATCATCTATTATTGCGCGAGGTTCTTCTTTACGCGGATTGTCTGATGTAATTATCGCCACATCGCTTTTCTCTACCACTATTCTACCCATCAGCGGTCTTTTTAATTTATCGCGATTGCCGCCGCAGCCAAAAACTGTAATCAAGCGCGTCCCATCTTTTTTTAAATTATTTAAAGCATTCAAAACATTATGCAGTGCGTCAGGCGTATGCGCATAATCTACAAATATATTCAGTTTTAATCTGTTGCTCACTTTATCCAATCTGCCGTCTATTTTTTTTGAATTCTTAATGCCTTTCAAAAACTGTGCATCTGAAATTTTTAATAAATGACTAACGCAATAAGCAGCAACGATATTATACACATTATGCAAACCTATTAAATTCGACGACACTTTTAGTTTTTTATTTTTAGCAATAATTTCAAAATTCGTCTTTGAAATAGTGCAATCTATATTGCTAAATCTAATATCCGCTTTTTCATTTAATCCGTATGTCAATATTTTTTTATTGACACTTGCTTCAAGCATCTTAACACTGTAATTATCATCTGTGTTGATTATTGCCACGCCGCAATTATTCATTTGTCTAAATAATCCGGCTTTCGCTTCAGCATAATTTTCCATTGTTTGATGATAATCTAAATGGTCTTGTGTTAAATTCGTATAAATAGCAAAATCTACTTCTGATAAATCAAATCTATTTTGAGATATCGAATGCGATGATACTTCCATTACAACATATTTTATATTTTTTTGAACAGCAAGATTAAACAATTTATATAATACAAATGCGCCGGGCGTAGTGTTTTCTATTTTTATCTTTTTGTCAGCTAAATATGCACATATTGTCCCTATCAATAATGATTTATAACCCGCAGCTTTTAAAATATTCCGTATTAACAAACTCGTAGTGGTCTTGCCGTTCGTACCTGTTATGCCAATTATAGTTAACTTTTTAGACGGATTATTATAATAGTTTTTACAAAGTTGAATAATCGCTTTATTTGTGTCTGTCTTTTCGGATAATCGCAAATATATCGCGTTTTTTCGCGGCTCTATAACTTTTTTATGAATTATAACGCGCGCGCCTAATTCTATCGCTTCATCTATTAAACTATGAGAATCAAATACCGCGCCTTGCTTGGCTATAAATACAAAACCATTCTTTAATTCTTTTGTATTATCTGTGATCCCTTTAATTTCTATATCGGAAAAATTTATCCGTTCTGCTAACTCAATATCTTTTAACAATTTCGTTAATTTCATTTTACGCCTTTTTCAACTTTTATAATCACTACTTTTTTATTTATATCTTCGACTAATCCTAATTTCTGCGCAGCAATACTTTTTATCCTATCGGCATTTTCAAGTTCAATTTTCTCGAGTAATACCATTTTCTTTTCATTATCTAATTCTATTTTTTGCTGCTGCAATTTCCTAATCTTTGCGCGAAGATTCGTATAACTTTCTTGTTGTATTGTCATAGCGGTCAATAGCAGCCAGAAAAATAACGCACCGACTACAAATCCAGAAAATATCTTCCAACTATGCAGAACATTCATTATTAATTTTTTTAATATTTCTTTTTTTTCACTCTTCTCTATGCGCACTTTATTACCAAATTTATAAATATCCTTCATAAAACAATCTTCACCCGATTTTCTCTAATACTCGCAATTTTGCGCTGCGAGCTCGATTATTTATCTCTATCTCTTCATCTTTTGCGCATATCGGTTTTTTAGTTAATATTTTAAATTCGCATTTTTCTTTTTCATTATTCGCAATCTTATTTTCCGCTAATTTTTTAAATGTATTCTTTACAATTCTATCTTCTAATGAATGAAAACTAATCACCGCTAATCTTCCGTTTTTTTTCAAAGATGCGGCTGCTGTTTTTAAACTCTGCGCTAATTTTATTAATTCGCCATTTACTGCTATTCTCAATGCTTGAAATACTCGTGTAGCCGGATGTATTCGACGCTCTTGATTATTTCTACTTATCGGATATACAGCCTTTACTATATCCGCCAATTCCTGTGTGCTCTCTATTTTTTTAGTTTTTCTATATTCTATAATTTTTCGTGCTATGCACCTGCTCAAACGCTCTTCGCCAAATTGATAAAAAATATCCGCTAATTCCTCAGCTGAATAATTATTTACAATATTTGCGGCAGTCAAATTCTCGCTCCTATCCAAACGCATATCTAACGGCGCATCAAATCTAAAACTGAATCCGCGTTCCGCTGTGTCTAAATGCACTGAACTTACTCCTAAATCAAATAAACAAAAATCTATTTTTTCTTCTAAATTGCGTTTTTCTATTTCTTCGCCGATATTTTCATATTTATTATGAATTAACACAACATTTTCATAACCAGACAATTTATTTTTGCTTAATTCCAACATTTCAAAATCTCTATCTAATCCATAATACTTTATTCTTTTGTCTTTATACTTTTCTAATATCGCAATACAATGACCAGCCGCGCCGATTGTAGCATCAAATACGATGCTATTATCATCAAGCACTGCATATTCTAATATTGCCGACAGCAATACAGGTATATGTCCCATTATATATATTTATTTTTTTACCAACTCAAAATTATAATTCTTCTAATAAATCTTCTATATCATCGAATGTTGATACTTCTTCTTCCCACTTGCTCTTGTTCCACAATTCTATTCTATCGCCAGTGCCTACTACTACTAATTCTTTTTCTATATCTACTAACCTCAATAAATTTTGCGGTAATAATAATCTGCCTTGATTGTCTATTGATTTCTTTACAGCGGACGATGTCAACACTCGCTTTAATTTCCTTATTGCTTTTTTTTCAATCCCGTCATTAGAACTCAACTGCGTTTCGCAAAATTTTCTGTATCGCTCTTCTGTAAAAACATATAAACAGCCGTCCATTCCTTTTGTTATTACTAATGTCTTACCAAAAAGAACGCTCCTGTATTCGGCCGGAAAACTAAATCTGTTCTTGTCGTCAAGCGCTACTTCGTATGTCCCTAAAAATTCATCAGAAAAATTTTGCTTCTTATAATCTTCTTTCATTTTTTCCACAATACTCCACCATATACCACATTATTCCACAAGTTTAAATATTTTATAGGTTTTGTCAATATATTTTTTTTATTTTTGAAATTTTTATTAAACTGCTTGACTTTTGAAAAACCAGATATATAATTAAAATTCTTAAAATTATTTTTCATAAAAAATTCAGGAGGTCATAATTACTATGAAAAAAATAATTTTAACTTTGGTTATTATATTTTGCCTAACTATTATTCAATCAAATACACACGCTAATGAAATGCACAAATATTTTTATGATTTAAGCAAGCAAATGAATTCCGTAGAATTAAAAATTAATTTTTTAAAAAAAGCACTTGAACTTCAGCCGACATATCAAGAAGCGCTTCAAGACCTAAAAAAAATTTATCAAGAATTAGGAGATAAAGAAAATCTCGCAAAATTAGAAGAGCAAAGCAAAATCAGCACTTCACCAGCATCATCTTTACCGCTTGTGCCGATTTCAATTGCCAAACCGCAAGAATCCGCAGCAGCGCCACTCAAAAACGAAACTCAAATTGAAGCAAAACAAGAAACAATTTTCACGGCGGGGGCAGTTCAACAACCAGTAGAAACAAAAGCGCAATCTGCGCAAATGCCAGATATACAAAAAGTAACCCCAAATCAAAAACAGGAAATTTCAAAATCTGAAATTTCTCAAACTATATCAGCAGAATCAAAAAATTTAGAAAAAAAAATATATAAACTTACCGCTTATACATTCACAGGCGCAGCGTTATTAACAGCGACAACTTATGCCGGCTATAAATATTACGAACATTTAAAACGGGAAAAAATTATAGGTGCAATAAAAAAAACAATATACTATGCTATCGGTGCGGCGGCAATCACTACCGCTGGCTACTATACTTATAAATATTTTACAAAACCCAAAACTAATACAGATGCATTGCCAATAGAAGAATTATTCAAAAAATTTCCAACTGATAAACAGCCAACATCTATTGAAACAATTCCAGAGCCGCCTATGATGCTTGCAAAAAATTCAAATCCTAATCAATATTTCAATATTAATGCCATTTCTTATGAACAACTGAAAAGTTTGCCGGGCTGCGATGACCTTAATGCAGAATTAATCGTAAAATATCGCTCTTACTTATATTCTCAAACAGAAAAGGGCTTCACTTCATTAGATGAATTATATGAAGTGCCATTAATCAATCCAAATGTAATAGATGCTATAAAACCATATTTATTTGTCGATTGATAATTTTTTGAAGGAGTTAGATGTGATTTATGAAAAATTTAAAAACAACATACAATATTTTAATTTGCGGAGTAGGCGGACAAGGAATAATTTTAGCGAGTAAATTATTAGCAGAATCTGCGCTTTCTGCTGGATTTGATATCAAACAAAGCGAAGTGCACGGAATGAGCCAACGCGGCGGAAGCGTGGTAAGTTTTATCAGATTCGGCAAAAAAATTTTTTCGCCTATAATTTCAAAGCAATCCGCTGATTTCATTTTATCATTTGAAAAAATGGAAACTCTGCGATATTTAGATTACGCTAATAAAGACACAAAATTTTTGATAGCTGATACGGAACTACGCCCGAATTCTGTTAATACTGGAAAATACCATTATCCAGAAAATATCACTGAAATTTTAGATAAATACGAATTTAAAAATTATGTGATAAACGCCGCTGAAATTGCTTTAAAATTAGGAGATATTCGCGCTGTTAATACTGTTATGTTCGGAGTATTATCCAATTTTTTACCTATTTCTGAAAATATTATTACTGATACTTTAAAAAATATTCTGCCGACAAAAATTTTGGAGTTGAATTTATCGGCATTTGCAAAAGGTAAAAATTGTTTGGTCGCCTAACTCTTTATTAAATGATTTCTGATAATATATTAAAAGTTGAAAACCTTTATTTTTCATACAATAAATCAAATGATTATATTTTAGAAAAAATATCTTTTTCATTAAATCGCAGTGAAATACTTGTGATATTAGGGCAAAGCGGCTGCGGCAAGACAACGCTGTTCAAAAATTTATTAGGACTATTGAAACCGCAGAAAGGCAAAATCTATATTGAAAATGAAGTTTTAGAGCCATCGTCAAAAAAAAAATTAAAAAGATATTATCATAAAATCGGAGTATTATTTCAATCAGGCGCTTTGCTTAATTCTCTAAGTATTTACGAAAATCTCAAATTACCGCTTGATGAAAACACGCATCTATCAGAGCCGTTAAAAGATATAATGATAAATCTAAAATTAAAATGGGTAGGATTAGCACACGCAAAAAATCTAATGCCATCAGAATTATCAGGCGGGATGAAAAAACGCGTAGCATTAGTGCGCGCAATCATTTTAGATCCAAAAATTTTATTTTTCGACGAGCCGCATTCCGGACTTGACCCAATTGTTACTTCTGACATAAATAAATTGATTTTACGAATACGCGACGCCTTTAAAATTTCGATGGTTGTTATTACTCACGATATGAACAGCGCTTTATTTCTTGCTGATAAATTATTAATGCTCAAAGACGGAAAAACACATTTTTACGGAACTAAATCAGAATTTGAAAATATTGTAAAATCCGATGAATACATTAATGAATTTGTTAATGTTTCTACCGCTAATTTGAATAACAATAATAGCAACAAACATAAATGAACATAAATTTTAAAATTGGTCTGTCAAAAAATAATTTGCCAATAATCGAGCCATTTGAAATCAATAATGAAACTATTGCTATACAAAGCGCATATTCGCCTGACAGAGAAGCAGAACGAATAATTAATAATGTTGATTTTTCCGACAAAGAGATAATCATTATTTTAGGACTCGGTTTGGGCTATTATTTAGCGGCATTATCAAAAAAAAAATTGCAAAATAAAAAAATTATCGTAATTGAAAAATTTGCAGAAATCTACAATCTTTTTTTACAGCATAAAGATAAAATTTTTAGGCAAAATAATTGCGATTTTGAAATATTGATAAATCCAAATGAACACGAATTGATGACCGTATTTTCGCAATACATTAATTTCAAAAATTTCTTCAAAATAAAAATTATTGAAAATCATAATTTAATGAAATTAGATATAAATTTTTATCATTTTGTTTTAAAATCTCTGCAAAAATATTTGGAATTTACTCAATCTAATCTATTGACTACTTCAAAATTCGGAGAAGAATGGATACTTAATTCATTTGAAAATTTACGATATTATAAAGACAATTATAATTTTCCGATTTTAAAAAAATACTGCGCTGACAAGCCTGCATTAATTGTATCAGCAGGTCCGTCACTTGAAAAAAATATTCAACTGCTAAAAAAATTCAAAGACAATTTTTTTGTATTTTGTGTTGATACTGCCGCAAACGCTCTTATCTCAAATAATATTATTCCGGATTTTATCTGCGCAATTGATTCGCAAATAGAAAATTATAAATTATTAGAAAATATCGAGAATCCTAATATCTATTTGATTACAACGCTAATTGTAAATCCTAATATCCCCAAAAAATTCAATACGCAATTTTATTTTAATACTAAACAACCTGTTGACTCGCTGCTTGAAAAATTTGGATATTCTGCTAATTTTGTAAAATCTGGCGGCTCTGTCGCAACTTCGTTATTTTCGATAGTCCGCGAAATTTATTGCAATCCAATAATATTTATTGGTCAAGATTTATCTTTTACCAATCTATACACTCATACAAAATTATCTAACAAATTTCTAAATATTTACAAATCGCTCAATAAATTTACAACATTTGAAACTTTATTTTTCAACGAAAATATCGGACAAATTTATGAAACTGATATTTTCGGAAAACGAGTTTTTACATCAAAATCATTATTAGATTTCTGTCGCTGGTTTGAATTAGAATTTACAAATCCCGGATACAATTGCCGCTATATAAATGCAAGCGGCGCAGGCATTCTAAAAAATAATATTGAAATTATTGACTTTGAAAAAGTCTGCTCTGAAATATGCTCGAAAAAAATTTCTAAACATATTCTTTTAGAAAATGAACAAAAATTAATTTCAGATAATAATTTTCAAAATTTAATTAAAAAACTAAACAATGACTTCGCAAAATTATTAAATATTGAAAATTTGTTGAATAGCGACGAATTTGCAAAATTTAATGAATTGCTGTCTTTCCCATTTCAAAAACAATTATTTGAAATGACCTTGTCATCAACAAAAACAAATACCAAAATATTAGAACAGCAAATAAAAGCATTTATAAAAAAATGCTGCGCTTGCATAAATACTTTGAAGAATAACTATTTTAGAAATTTCTAAAATTCTAAACTTGACTTTGAAAAGTTTTTATATATTATTAGATAGCAAAAAAAATAAAAAATTAAAAAAATGACTGCAAAAAAATTTCATTATGATGTGATTGTTATAGGCGCTGGTCATTCGGGTTGCGAAGCAGCCAATGCCGCTGCGCGATTAGGAGTTAACACCGCATTGCTAACAATGACTGTTGATAATATTGCGCAGATGTCTTGTAATCCAGCGATTGGCGGCATCGCAAAAGGTCAAATGGTCTGTGAAATAGACGCATTAGGCGGATTAATGGCAAAAATCATAGATAAAACAGGCATTCATTTCAAAATACTAAACCGCAAAAAAGGCGCTGCAGTATTTTCGCCGCGCGCGCAAGCTGACAAAAAAAATTATCATATCACAATGAAGTATATTTTAGAAAATACAAAAAATTTAGATATTATTCAGGATACAGTAGATGAACTAATTATTAAAAACAACAAAATTATCGGCATCCAGACGCAGCGCGGAGCTATTTACAAATGTAAATGCCTAATTATCGCTACCGGCACATTTTTAAACGCTGTCATTCATATCGGCAGAATAAATTTTCCTGCTGGCAGATACGGCGAATTTTCATCTACAAAATTAGCTGAATCATTGAAAAATACAGGATTAGAAATAGCCAGATTAAAAACCGGCACGCCTGTGCGTATTAATTACAATTCAATTGATTTCAACAAACTAATAGAACAACAGCCGGACAATGAACCAATACCATTTTCATATTCGACAGATAAAATTACAAATCCGCAAATTCCTTGTTATATTACTTACACAAATCAAAAAACTCATAATATAATCAAAAAAAATTTAAAATATTCGCCGATGTATGGCGAAGTAAAAAATATAACAGGCACTGGCGTAAGATATTGTCCATCTATCGAGGATAAAATTATAAAATTTGGCGAAAAAGAAAGACATCAATTATTTTTAGAGCGCGAAGGCTATTTAACTAACGAAGTATATGTAAACGGTCTGTCAACAAGTTTACCTGAATCAGCGCAATATGAAATGCTGCATTCGATTAACGGTTTAGAAAACGCTAAAATTATTCGCTGCGCGTATGCTATTGAATATGATTTTGTCCAGCCGACACAATTAAAATTAACATTAGAAACAAAAAAAATCAGCGGATTATTTTTAGCGGGACAAATAAATGGCACGACCGGCTATGAAGAAGCCGCGGCACAAGGTTTGATTGCCGGGATAAACGCAGCATTAAAAATCAAAAGAATGAAGCCATTTATTTTATCGCGCAGTCAAGCGTATATCGGCGTAATGATAGATGATTTAGTTACAAAAGGCGTAGATGAACCATATAGAATGTTCACTTCACGCGCTGAATATAGATTATTATTAAGAATGGATAATGCTGACAAACGATTAACTGCGCTCGCTTATAATATTGGTATGCAATCAGAAATTGAATATCAGCGGATGCTCCAAAAATACGATAAAATCGAAAAATTAACAATGGCAATGTCCGATGTAAAAATTACTCCTGAAAAATTTTCAAAATCACAATACATAGATAAAACTGCAAAATTAACACATTCTCTAAATTTAAAAGAATTAATCAAACGCCCGGAAATATCTGTTGATTTCGCAATTGAACAAATGCCGGAATTAAAAGAATTAAATTATCACCAAATTGAAACATTAGTATATGACATAAAATACGCAGGCTATATTGACAAACAGCTGCGCGAAATTCAGCAGTTCAAAAAAATGGAAAAAATGAAACTGCCGAGCGATTTTGATTATCATACTATCAAAGCGCTGTCTTATGAAGCGGCGGAAAAACTCAATAAAATCAAACCGCAAACATTAGGACAAGCAAGCAGAATAATCGGCGTGCGCGCTGGCGATATAGCAGTGCTCTCGATTTATTTTAAAAAAAATCAACGCAAATGCAAATAAAAAAATTAACAAGCATAATTATATTGTTACTATGAATGATACTTTTATTATTGCCGATAAAAAAGAGATTTCAAAACAGCGGCTTAAAGAGTTTTTAAAAAATGATGTTTCTGAAAAATATTTAACGCAAAAATATAATTTATGTAAAAATTACGCCAAATGGATTATATTGAATATTGAAAACAAAAAGTAAATCAAAATATCTGATGAAAAGTTTATAAAGATTGATTATCACTCGTTTGATAAAAGATGGATATATTATGATAATAAACAAAAATGGCTGAAAGATCGTAAAAGATTAGAATTATCATATTCTGATATTACACATTATCAAAAAATAATTATAATGTTAATAGAAACCGATAAATTAATAAAAAAAATAGACAATATAAAAAAAAGCGGCGATTATTTATAATCGCGCGAATATAAGTTATTTGCGCATTTATAAATAACCGCCGCATTTTTTGCAATAAATTAATTAAGCGATTAATAATCCAAATTTTTAACAAATTATTTTTTCAATAATCCTGTGCGTTTATTAAATTCTTTAATATATTTATCCCACTCATCTACGCAGTGCTGCATTGTATTCCAAAACTCAGGATCCCAGAGCATTGTCAATTCTTCGCTTGTCTTGCCTTGCTGTTCGCACCAAGTATAATATTTTAAATTATGCAATTTTTTTCTATCGTAATAATTTAATTCAGCCATATAATCAATGCCCAAGCCCTTGATATATTCAGAGTAATCAGCGAGCGCCGCTTTTTCTGTATATTTACCTTCTTTTTGAGTCAATTCTTCTAAACGCGATTTATACATTTCAGCGGAATCAGTAAACACTGTAAATATAATGTCATTTTCAGATGCTTCATAATATTTTGCAACTTTAATAGACGATACCAAATTGCAAATACTTGAAATTCCGAGCAGCGGCAATTTTTCAACTAATTCTTTTTTCAGACCAAGTTCTTTTATTAAAAAACTATGACCATTAGGTTCATTAAATAATCTCAATAAACTCATTGTATTTTCGTCGTCTATCGCCACAACACCGTCTGTATTACGAGTATTATGAATCCATGGAACATGCTTATCACCGATACCTTCTATTCTATGACCGCCCCAGCCATTTAATAATAATGTCGGGCACTGCAATGCTTCTGACGCAAAAATTTTTATAACTGGAAATTTATTTTTTAAATAATCGCCTGCTGATAATGTGCCCGCAGAGCCAGTAGCAGATATATACGCTAATAAATTTGAATTTGCTGTTTTTTCGCAATTGAATACTTCTTCAAGAGCAGAACCTGTAATATTATAATGCCACATTGCATTGCCAAATTCATCAAATTGATTAAATATCACGCAATCTTTACGAGTCTTACGGATCTCCCAACATTTATCGTAAATTTCTTTAACATTACTTTCGCAGCCAGGTGTAGCAATAACTTCTGCGCCTATTTCTTTTAGCCAATCAAAACGCTCTTTGCTCATCTCTTCTGGCAAAATAGCAACCGCTGTGCAAGCGAGTAATGCGCAGTCAAAAGCACCGCCGCGACAATAATTACCAGTAGAAGGCCAGACTGCTTTTTGAGTGGTCGGGTCAAATTCGCCTGTTACCAATCGCGGAGCAAGACAACCGTAAGCTGCGCCAACTTTATGCGCGCCGGTCGGAAAAAATTTTCCTACTAATCCAATAATACGCGCTTTAACGCCTGTTAATTCACGCGGTATTTCTAAATAATTCACACTGCCGAACTGTCCACCTTTTTGTTTTGGTTCATTTTTCCAAGTAATACGAAATAAATTCGCAGGATTAATATCCCAAAGTCCAACACTTTTTAATTTATCTTTGATTTTCTGCGGAATTAATTTCGGATTTTTTTGTTCTGCAAATGTCGGTAATATTATTCCACGCTCTTTACAACGTTCTACTGTTTTCTTTAAAACCTTTTCATTTACTTTTAATTTAAAATACTTATCGTATTTTCCCATTATAATGCCTCCTAAAATATTTTTTTCGCTATACTATATAATTTAATTGTAAAAAGTCAATGAAATAAATTGTTTTTTTCAAAAAAATTATATAATATCTTTTATTAGTATTTGCTTTTATTAAGGAGTGAAAAAATATGAGTAGTATCGCTGGCAAAACAGCAGTAGTTACAGGCGCGGCGCGAGGCATAGGCAAAGCGATTTGCAAAAAATTAGCAGAATTAAAATGCAATATCGCCGTGGTTGATGTCTTAGCGGAAGACACGGAAAAAACCGCGGCAGAATTATCTGAATTAGGCATCTCAGCCAAACCATATCAATGTGATGTTTCAGATTATTCAGCGGTGCAGGAATTATTCAAAAAAATAAATGATGATTTTGGCAAAATCGAGATTGTAGTTAATAATGCCGGAATAACGCGCGATAATCTAATTATAAAAATGTCAGAAGAAGAATGGGACAAAGTCATAGCAATAAATTTAAAAGGAGTATTTAATTGCACCAAAGCAGCGACGAGACCGCTAATGAAAAATCGCTGGGGTAGAATAATAAATATTTCATCTGTAATCGGAGTAATGGGCAATGCCGGACAATTAAATTACGCGGCGTCAAAAGCTGGAATTATCGGTATGACAAAATCAACAGCAAAAGAATTAGCAGCGCGTAATATTACTTGCAATGCTATTGCGCCGGGCTTCATAAAAACAGCGATGACAGATAAATTACCTGAAACCGAAAAACAAAAATTAGAAAATCTTATCCCGTTAAAAAGATTAGGCGAGCCGGAAGATATTGCTAATGCCGTCGGTTTTTTAGCGTCAGAAGAAGCGAGTTATATTACAGGGCAGGTATTAATTGTTGACGGTGGAATGGTAATGTAATTTAAAATAAAAGGATGATTTTTTTATGAAATCATATCGTGAAGAATTATGGTTTAATATTCCTAATAGACGCGGATATATTAATATTACTCCGCAGGTCGAAGAAGCAGTACGAAAATCAGGTATTAAAGAAGGTATGTGTCTTGTAAATGCAATGCATATCACTGCAAGCGTGCATATAAACGACGATGAAAATGGATTGATAAATGACTTTGACGATTTTTTAGAAAAGATTGTTCCGCATAATCCGAAATTATACAGACATAATATGACCGGCGAAGACAACGGCGACGCTCATATAAAACGCACATTAATGGGCAGAGAAGTAGTAGTGGCAATAACAAATGGCAAATTGGATTTTGGCCCGTGGGAACAAATATTTTACGCTGAATTCGACGGCAGACGAAGAAAAAGAGTATTAGTCAAAATTATCGGCGAATAATTTTTTTTTATTCGCCTTTGCATAAACTTTACAACCTATCATTCAAATTTACAAAATAAAAAATGCATCTCATTACGCTCTAATAAATTCTTACCTGTAATTTTTTTTATTAGATAAATAAACAATAAAATAATTTTTTTTAAATTCCTTCGCGCTGATGTTTTATCTAAAAATGATAAACCGGCATCTGCTTCGTAAAAATCTATCATTATAAAACCATTATCATAAAAAAGTTTGCACAGCGTGCCGAATGTAAATTTTGCGATATGCGCCTGTTTGCCTAAACGCAATAATTCCGCTGTTTTTCCTAATATTCTGTAAATGGTATCTTGAAAAGCATAGTATTTCGGAACTACTACATATACGAATTGATTGCGTTTTAAAATTGCTCTCAATTGAGAAACTACTAACTCCGGCTGATCTAAATGTTCTAATACATATTTTAAAATCACAAAATCAAAATGCTCATCGCGAAACGGCAGTAAATACGCATTAGCAATAATTTTTTTTTTATTCGGATTTTTAACTAATAATTTTTTATCTATATCTAATGAAACTAATTTATTTTTGACGCTAAAATAATCTTTTGGAATACTGCCTTCTGACGAACCAATATCTAATATAAATTTAGATGTTTTTATTATGCCTTTTAATAATTCAAAAAATTTAAATGTGTTATCTTGCATTTCCATTTTATCAGTTTATATTATCCAAAAATTTCAATACATTATCCAAGTTTTTATCTAATAGAATATTATAAGCGTAAGAATTTTCAACTATTTTATTCAAAATATCAAAATGTTCTTTCAGATGTATATTAAAATTTGGAGTAATACTTGTTGAAATTAATTTGAGCAGCGCTTGTTTTTTAGGTAGTTCTTCAATTTTAAATTTTGTCGATACTTGGGGAAATAATAAAATATGCGGTTCTGCTGTATCGCTAATTTTTTTTGATTGAAATGAAGTGATTATAAATCGCTTTGCGTCTTCGGTCATTTTATCAGCGATATTTTCAATTATATTTGTATTAATCAAAAATTTATCTTTACTTTTTATTATATCAGTCGGCTGCAATAATCCGCTGATTTTTATTTTATTATTCTGCCGCCATACGAATGCTTTGTCATCAGTTAGTAATTTATATTTATTAAGCATTAAATAAAACGCTAATGTAGTTTTGCCGCTGCCTGAATGTCCAGCGATTATCACTGCCTTTTTGTTTTTTTCTATCGCAGAAGAATGAATAAAAAATCTATTTTCAAATTTGAATAATATTTCTATTAAAGCAATAACAATAAAATTCGGAATAAAATCAATACCGAATTTTGTAGGTTCATCAAAATAACATTCTATATTTTTATTCAGTAAATTTATTTTTGCAATACAAGTATCTTTATAAAATGTTATTAAATATTCAAAATCCGACAATCTATAAATTTCAAAGCGACTATTAACAAAAAAATTAGGCGTATTTTGTAGTTTAACAATTTTCAAAAGATTTGTTAGTTCATTATTTTCGTCATTTGAATTTATCTTTAAATTTATTGTACCAAATTTTTTAGACGAACGAAACTTTATATTGTTATAAATCGAAAAATAGTAGTTGATAGAATTATAAATAAATGTATCACTTGTTTGAATATTCAATTGACAATTTGGAATATAGTAAGTTTTATTTATCATCATAAAATCGCATAAAATAAAAACGCCGTTTTGCTTATTTTACTATGCAAAACGGCGTTTTTATTTGGTTTCTATTCTAATTTTACAAAAATTATTATTTGCTGTGTTTCGATGGTTTAATAACAACAAAACTTGATTTTTTGCCGGGCACTGCACCTTTGACTAATATCAGATTTTTTTCCGGCTGAACATCAACAACTTCTAAATTAACTATTGTAACTTTTTCATTGCCCATTCTGCCGGGCATTTTCTTGCCTTTGAATACTCTTGCCGGGTCTGTATGCTGACCAATTGCTCCGCCGTGTCTTTTAAATTCGTGCGTTCCGTGACTGCCTTTTGCTCCACCAAAATTATGAAGTTTCATAACACCGGCATAACCCTTACCTTTACTTGTGCCAGTCACATCAACCTTATCGCCTTTTTTAAATAAATCGCAAGTGATTTTTTGACCTACTTCAAATTTATTTACTTCATTGTCATCTGCTAAACGCATTTCTTTAACAAAACTTACTGCCGCGCTTCCGACTTTTTCAAAATGTTTTAATAACGGCTTGGGAACATTTTTAGATTTACATTCGCCAAAACCAACTTGAATAGCGGAATATTTATCTGTCGCTGTTAGTTTTTTTTGTAAAACAACACAAGGCCCAGCTTCTATCACTGTCACTGGCAGTGCTAATCCGTCTTCTGTAAACACTTGCGTTATTCCAACCTTTTTTCCTAAAATTCCTAAACTCATCTTATACACCTTCCAAAATTTATATCAATCTATAAAAAATTAATCAAAAAAATAAGAGTGTTATTATATTCAAAAAAAATTATATGTCAAGTATATTTTTTACAATTTTAATTCTAATTCGCTGATTTTATTTTGGATTTTTTCTTTTAAAACTTCTAATGCTAAATCTTCTGCTAAAATTACTATTTCTTTATAGATTTTTATCGCATCTTCATAATTATTTAACACTTCATATTCCTTAGCGTTTTTTGCTAATTCAGTTAATTTACTCTGTTTTTCTTCGGGCGTCAAATCTTTATATTTTTCTTCATCTTGCCGCATTGAAGAAGAAAACTCCGAAAGAGTAGTATCCGCTATATTTTCTAATTCTTTTAATTCGTCATTAATAAAATTGTTCATCTCTTTATCCAAATCTACATCTTGCAATTCTTTTTCTACTTCTGATAAATTTATATTATCTAATTCTGAAATATTATCTATATCTTTTTCTAACTCCTCATTCAACTCATCTTTTAAAATATCGATTTCTTTTTCAGCTTCTGAAACTTCTATTTTCTCGTCGGCATCTAAATTAATATCATCTTCTAATTTTTCTAAATCGTCTAAATTTACTAAATTTTCCAATTGCTCTATTGATTGCTGATTTTCGTCAATTTTTAAATCTTCTTTTATCTCATCAAAATTGTCAATTTGTTTATCTATATTATTTGCCTCTTCAGAAAAAATATCAGCAGGTTTATCGAATGACAGCAATTCAACAGATTCGCCTGATATATCATCTGTTGCATTAGCGGTAATTAAATCTTCAGATTTATTTGCTATTTTTAAATCATCGGTTTTTTCTGAATTTATCGCATCGTCGAAATTTTCCTCGAACTTTGAAGTTTCTTCTTCTATTAAAATTTTATCTTCAACAACATCTTCTTCTTTTAAGGTATCTTCGGATTTTAATTCAGCATCTAAATTAATTTCTAAATCATGTGCTTCTTTCAAAACATTATCAATAGCATCATTTTTGATTGATAATTCAATATCTTCTTCAATCAAATTTTTCTCTATTTCATCTAAATTTTCTAATTCCTGTTCTTTTTCTACATCTTCGATTTTTTCATCTGTGCTTTTTATATCTTCATTTAAAATATCAAGATTATCTATCATTTCTTCTGATATTGAAGATTTTACTTCATCTAATACATCGCTTGCTTCTGCTATTGCCTGCAATTCCATTTTTTCTATTGTCGGCTCTAAATCATCTATACGCGCTTCGAAATCTTGTTCAATTTTACTTTTTTTTAATTTTATGACATTATCGTCTTTTAACGAAACAGGTATGCCTTCGCTTTCTGTTTGATTTATGTCATAAACGATTTCTTCGGCAATACTCGAAATTTTCTGTCCTTTATTTAACATATCAAGCAATAATGTCAATTCTGAAATTATCGCTCGCTGCTTTAATAAATGTTTCGAGGATTCAGCGTTTTTTAATTTTTCGAGCTTTTGCGTCAATACTTCAATTTTATTTTCAAGTTGGTCTATTAGCAGCTTCTGCAAATCTACAATTTTATCTTCATTTTCTTTAACTAATTTTTCGGCGTTTTCACAATCATCAATCTCATTTTCTAATATTAAAATTTTCTTTTTCAATTCTTCGATTTTTTTCTGGTTTTCGATGATTGTTTTCATTTTTTTGTCCTTAAAATTATTTTTTTAAAAATGAAAAATAAAATTGCGTTTTTTAAGAAACTACTTTTTCGACTTTTCCTGATTTTATACAGCGCGCACAAGCATATATTTTTTTAGTTGCGCCATTGATTTTTGCTCGCACTTTCTGAATATTTGGCTTCCATTCTCTTTTTGTTTTATTATTAGCATGACTAACAATATTACCGCGACCTATGGTCTTTCCGCAAATTTCACATTTTGTGCTCATTTCCCATCAATCTCCTTTTTTTTATAGAAAATATTTGTATTTTTTTCATTTAAAATTTTTATTATAACTTGCATAATTAAAAAAAACAAGTTTTTTCTTGATTTTTTTTAGTTCTTTAATTTCAGCAAATATCTATATTTTTTTAGTTTATTTGGTGGATGAAAGTTCATCTGCAATTTGATTTTGCAATTCCAGTAATTTTTCTTCTACTATATTCGCTATCTCATCATAATTATTATCTTTTGAAACGCCTATCGGCGCGGAATACCCGCAAATTATTTTATTAAACGGCAGCGGAATAAGCGCATTATCCCAAGTCTTTAAATGTATTTTATATTTGGCGTCGACTGTAATCGGCAAAATTTTATAATTGGTTTTAGCGGCAAAAGTCGCTATACCCGGCTTAACTTTATAAATCGGACCTTTTGGACCGTCAACTGCAAAAGCAACATCTACCTGCTTTTTTTTTGAGATTCGTATCAATTCTAACAAACTCTTAACCGGCTGTTTGTCAGACGAACCACGCACCACGCCAAATCCGAATAATTCTAAAAATGCCGCCTGGACATTGCCGTCGCGCGACGGGCTAACTAATACTATAATTCCTTTATTCCGATGAAGATACAAACTCGTGAATTGTCTGCCATGCCAAACGGCAAATGTATGACGAATATTTTCATTTGCTAAATCATCGTAATATTTTTTATTAAAATAAATCACTTTTGAAGTTTTATGGACTATATGAAGATACAGCCAAATAAAATAAGGTATTAATTTCAATCTGATAAAATTATCAATAACAGGAATTCTAAAAAATGAAGATATTAATTTCATTAATCAAAACAGAATTAATTTCAAAAACAAATTATATTTTCAATCTACAACAGATTTATTATGCAGAATAATTTTACCGTCTTTTTGAACTTTGCGATTTATTTTGGTAGTTAAACCGGCTTGCTCTCTGTATTGTTTATATACTTCAATTACATTATTAAAAAAATCGCGGCATCTGCGGCTTCTCGGAAAATCGCCGGTTTTATTATATTCATCAATTACATCTTTTTCAGAAAGATAATATGCCGCAAGCGCTAATCTTAAATCATAATCAAATTTATTTAATAAAAAAGATAAGTGTTTTGCCGCGATCTTTATATTAATTTCAGGATTAGTCAATTGTTGTTGAACAGTATCAGCCCAATTTTTTTTTACGCCCATTAATCCGATTCTATCGCTGTCAACATAATCTTGATTAAATTGCGATATTACTTTTGCTATTGATTTCAATAAATAAAAATCTATCTGGGATTCTTTTGACGCTAATGCAAATTCTCTGTCGAATTTCAATTCGATATTATCTAACTGCTCTTGATAAAATATGCTGTATATATTTTTTAATTCTGCTAATTCTTCATTTGTCCCGTAAATCAATTTGTATTTATCGAAATTTTCAATAAACTTATTAGTTGCATCATCTTGAATTTTGTTAGTTAATTTTACTTTATTATCGCTGCTTTCATAAATAAATATCGCTGCGCATAAATTGTATGCTAAACTGACTATAAAAATAATTTGTAAAAATAAAATTTTTCTCAACATAATCCCTTATAAAAATTTTATTTTAAATTTTAATAATAGCCCATTTTTTGTAAATTTCTGCGCGCTATATCATTATTCGGTTCTATTTCTAATACTCTCTTGAATGTGCGGACAGCATCATTTTTCTGCCTTAATAATCCCTGCACTGCTCCTAAATACAAAAGCGTATCAACATCTTTTGATTTTATTTTAATAGCGCGTTCAAAAGCATTTTTCGCATCAGCATATTGTTTATTGAAATAATATGTCACGCCTAAATTATACCAAATTTTATGATTTGTTGGATCAATTTTTGCAGCCGCCAAATATACATCTATTGCTTTATCGTAATTTTCTTTGTCAAAAAATTTTTTAGCGTCATCTAATAAAATTTCTACTTTTGATAAATCAGCAATTTCTGATGATTTACTAGCAATCGGTTCATCTTCTAATTCATTAATCGGCGTAGTTCCTACTTCTGGTTTTTTTACCGCGTCTTTATCTAAATTAATAACCTTACGCGCTTTCGCACCGCAAAACGGACAAAAATTAGCATCTTCTGGTATTTCATTACCGCACACACCACATTTATTTTCTTCAATTTGCAGTTCTTCTATTAAGCGAGTCCCATCTTCTGGACAAAATCTTTCTTCGCCTGTTGTGGTATATCCACAAGTATTGCAATATTTAACTTTTGTACCTTCGCCGCGTTTCTGACTAATTTTTTTTGTTTTAATCGTAGATGCCGCAACTTCGGTTTTATCATACGATTTCCAACGATAATTCAAATAATCATTTTGTTTTTCAAATAATCCGAAATATTTTTCAAAACCAATATACACCGAATTTTTTGGAGAACCGTCACTCATACCAAAAGACAATGCAGTCACCAAAATTATATCAGGATCCATCCGATATTTTGAAGTAAAATTTATCGCACCTAAATTCTTAAAATTTTCTGCGTATTTTTGGCTGCCGGTATATTCTAAATTAAATCCTAAATTTTGAGTAGCAGGATAAAAATAACCTATGCCATAAATAAATCGCTTACTCATATTTATTTTATTTTCTTCGACTAAAAAATTATATTTACCATCTACATATTCGTATCCTATATTAGAAAATAATACACCAACCTGCAAAGGAAAATCATACATTAATTCAGGAATAACAAATATTCCGTCAGCAGAATAATACGATTTGCCATTTATCGAATAACCGAGTGTCATTTTAGCTGATAAATCTTTAAAAATCTTTGCTTTCGCTGTAAGCCCTATTTTTGACAATGTCCGAGTCCCGTATTGGTTGGAAATGGTATCTGCTTTTTGGTCATCTAACTGCAAGAAAAACCCAGCTTCTCGATTTTTAGTCAAGCCCAAATTTATAGATAACGGAATTGATAAACTCTTCAACTCTAAATCTTGATGCGGCTTGATTTTTTGATTTATTAATAATCCGCCTTTTATCAAAACATCGCCGTTTTTCAATGTCTGTGAAGTTTCTACTTTATAACCATCTGCTCTGACAAAAGCAAAATTTTGATGTTTCAAAATTAATATGCAAATTACAGCTAAAATCATTATTCTAATTTTCATTATTTTTTTCTCCCTTTTTTTCTATCGCTGTTTAACCATTTTTTCTAACTCTTTAACATATCTTTGTGCTATTTGATTATTAGGATCTAATCTTAATAATCTTACCCAATAAGCATAAGCCAATGCCGGCTTATTTAATTTCATATAAGTAAACGCTACATATTTTAAAGCTTCTCTGTCTTCCGGATTGCGTTTATACACATCTTCAAAAAAATAATTTGCATCTGCAAAATTTTCAAGACGCAAATGAGTAACCGCTAAATTATATTTTACTACGCTATTATCTCTATCTATCGCATACGCTCGTTGATATGCATCTAACGCTTGCTCAAATTTATTTAATGCAAAATAATCATTGCCTTCTTTTACATATCTTTCTAATCTCTTGACTCGCTCTAAATCTTCTTCTGTTAAATTAACTTGTCTGCGCTCTTCGATTGTAATATTTTTTCTATTTTCATCTATTACAATTTTTTGTTCGACACGCGGCGGGTTCTGCTGCCCGCTGAATTCCATTATTTTTTCAGTTATTTGTTCTTTATCCGAAGTTTCAAGCTGCAGCGCTGCCGTTTTTTTATCGAGTTCATTTAACAATTCCTTAACAAAATTTATAAATTTTGATTTCGGATAATTTTTCTGGACTCTTGTCAAATACTGCCGCGCTTCTGTATAATCTTGAAGTTCGTAATAACATTTACCTAATAAATATAATGTTGAAGACACCCATACCGGATTATTGGTTTGCGTCAATATATTTTTCAATTCTACAATCGCCGCTTGATATCTTTCAGAATTCATTAATCTAATAGCATAAAGATAATTATCCTGAACAGTTGCTGATGCTGCATAAATATCATATTTGCCAAATGCTAATAGGCACCCTAAAAAACATATTATTGTTTTCAATTTAATATTTTTATACATATTTCGCCTCCGGGATTTTTTATTTCTGCAGCGGCAATGTGTGCGGATAAAATTTATAGCCGGTTTTTTCTAAATATTTTACCAGTTGTCTTGACACTAAATCTTCTGCGACGCCTGATAATGTATCAGCCCAAATTATCTTTCCGCTCTTGCTGTCAATTATTCTTATATGCAATTTAACAAGCGCTATTCTTTTTACTTGAGTATAACCTGCTTCATCATTTTCATTGATTTTATAATATTTTACACCTGATTCTAAAACTCTATAACTTATCACACAATCAGCAGCATCTAATCCGTCTGTGCCTAACTTTTCTGTTACTTTTGACGGCACTATTTGCGCTTTCTGACCGTAGTCTATATCGTATTTTGGCAATTCACTAATATTTGTAGAACTTGACGGCGGTAGAGTAAATGACTTTAATTTATCTGCGCCTTCTTGATACGCTAATCTCACTAAAATATCTTTATCTCGTTCATACACTGAAAATCCGCCTTTTGCTAATGAACTTATAATACAATCTTCTATCAGCGAATTTAAAGGTGCATCTGTTTTTTCTACTTGTTCAGCAGACATTACTACATATTTTTTATCTATCTTCAACAGCGGCACAGTCACTATTTGCGTTGCCGCGTCACGCGCAGCTAATTCTATTATTTCAGCATTAGATTCTTTTATCCCTAATTCCAATTTCTGTGCTTTATCAACCATTCGCGTAGAACAGCTAAAAATTAAAATGGAAAATACTGCAATTAATAATAACACTATCTTTTTCATAAAAAATTTCCCCCTTCAAAACAAAATGCTATAATCTATAATATTCTAAAAATATATTATTAATTTTTCAACTTTTTTTTATTTTTTTTATCGTTTAAGTTTTTTTAATTCGGTCTTCCAAAATTCTTCCAAATTAAAGCGTCTGCGCTTTTCTTCTGTAAATATATGAACTATTATATTTCCCAAATCAATTAAAATCCAGCCGGTTTCTAAATCGTCTCTGCCTTCCACTGACAAAATTTCATATTTGTTTCTTTTAGCGATGCTGATTATCTCGTCTGCTATTGCTTTAAGATGACGACTAGAATTGCCTTCTGTTATTATAAACCAATCGGCGATTGATGTAAGATGACCTACTTCAATTTCTTCTGTGTCAAATCCCTTTTTATCTTCAATAGCAGTCAAAATTATTTTTTTTAATTCTGTCACTTCCAAAATTTCAATACCCTCCTTTATTATACTCCCAAACTTAATCTTGTAGTTAAATATTCAGGAAATTTTAATCTTTGCATTTCTTGCTGTATTTGGTGGACTGAGTATTCCGCTCGCAAAAAAATTATAGAACAATCATCAGTATCAAACACACAGTAAGCGGCATCAGGATTACCGTCGCGCGGCTGTCCTGCGCTCCCCGGATTTATTAAATATCTAAAATTATCAATATTCAATTTTATTTTTTCATTTATTTTTATATCTATTATTTCTGGAGAATTATTATGTTCATTTAATGCAAAAATTCGAGGAATATGCGTATGCCCGAAAAAACAGATTCGAGTGGTCATTAATTTAAAATTTGAAACAGCAATCCATTTATTTATAATATAGTCAGTCAGTGGATTAGTTAATGCACCGTGCACTATTTCAAATTTATCTTCGATTTTTTTTGATGGTTCTAATGTATTTAGATATTTTATTGAAGTATCAGTCAAAACACTTTCAGTCCATTCTATCGCTTGCCTCGCAAGTTTATTAAAATCATCTTTTTCTAATCTGCCAATCGCGGCAAAATCGTGATTTCCACCGCAACTTGTAAATACCAGAGTTTTTATTAAATCTACAGTTTCATTAGGATACGGGCCATATCCAACCATATCGCCTAAACATATATATTTATCAATTAAAAATTTGCGCGAAGCGCTTATTATTTCTTCTAATGCAGGTAAATTAGAATGGACATCTGCTATAAAACAATATTTCATTCATTCGGAAAAAGTTGAGCAGTTTTTTATTTTTTTAACTGCTCAACTTTAATTTTATTTTATTATAAATCGCCGACTTTGTAATTTGCATTTGTATCAGGATCTATTATTATTGAATCATTATTGCAATATCCCATACTCTTCAAATCTTCTATTTGTTTAACTGATACAGGACCATATTTTTGATTGTTAAGCATTAAAAAATATGATTTGTTTCTATCGGGTTTTTTTGAAGGCGCAACAGTAGGTTTTACTGGCGCAAGCGATGGTATAATCGCTGTCGGCGCCGATGATGATGGCTGCTGCTGTGGAATATTCATTAAATTTAATTCACGAGTGGGAATCTGATTTTCTACTAATATATCTGTTAAATACGCACCGCGGCCGCGAACTTTCGCAGTAACTGTCTTAAATACAAAATAATCAGATACTGTCACTTCATATACAGGCGCAATAATAACATCGAAATTTCCGTCTTTGCAAGCATTATAAGCCGCTGTCGCTTTTGCTAATTCCGCTATACCGCCCGCGCCTAATAAATCCTTAAATGGCTTTAATATCATATTTAAACTATTGTTGTTTTCCTGCTCTGCATAAAATATATTATCTGCTACTGTTCGAGTGAACGGCACAGTAATTAATAAAAATCTACTGATTGTCGCTTCGCCTCTTATTTCCTTGCCTAATGTAACATTATACTTCACATTTATCGGCTCTGACTTAAACGAATATGTAGCCGATTTTTTTAATACATTTGTCGTAGAACAAGAAATTATTAATACTGCCGCTACCACAAACATAAAAGCTTTTTTCATAAAAAATCCCCCTTAAAAAAATAATCAACAAAATTATTTTTATTATTTTAATTAAAATACTTTTTATTGTCAATAGTATTCTAAAATAATTATCTGAAAAAAAGCGCAACGCGAACCTATAAAAATAAAAATTAATTTTTATTTCACCATAATTATTTGCATATAAAACGCAATTTTTTTATTTTGATACAATATCCTTATAAAGCGTAATTTTATTACGCCCGGTTTTTTTAGAATAATACAATGCTTTATCTGCCGCCTCAATAAATTCGCTTTTTGTCATTTTTTGGTCGTATTCGGCTATACCTAAACTCACTGTAATTCGCAGCGGTTTATCTGCGCTCGGAAATTCATATTCTTGAATTATATGTCTAATCCGTTCTGCTACAATAGCTGCTCCTTTATAATTAGTGTCGGGTAAAATAATCGCAAATTCTTCACCGCCGTAACGCGCGACTGTATCTGCGCGACGCATAATTTTATGGACATCTGCTATTCTTACTGATTTTTTTAATAATTCTGCGACTTTTTTCAAAACAATATCGCCTTGCTGATGACCATAAGTATCATTCAACTTTTTAAAATAATCAATATCAAGCATTATCAAACACAACGATTTTTCTTCTGCTGTAAGATAATTTATTTCTTCGTCTAATTTCATCTGAAAATAGCGATGTATATACAGTTTTGTCAAACCATCAGTTATTGCTAACTCATATAAATTTGCATTTTCAATTGCTATCGCAGCAGAATTAGCGATAGTTTGAAAAAATATTATTTCATAATTTTCAATTTTTTTATTTTGCTTTCGCGCAGCAAGACATACAGCGCCTATAACTTCATCTTTTACCGCTAATGGCAAAGCCAATAATTCTTTGTCTTTGCTTTTTTTCAATTCGTCAGGATGATAAAACATCAAATAATCAGGATAGCGGGCAATATTATTAACCAATTTATAATTTCCAGTAAATATCGCAGCGCCAGCAACTCCTTCATTCAATTTAACATTATAATTATGATTTATTAAATTCAATCCTGCAGCCAATGACAGTGCATTTTTTTTTTCATTTAAAAGCAATACCGCAGAATACTCGCAGTTGCCTATATCTGCAAATATTTTTGCAATTTTATTCAGCAATCTATCTTTTTCCAATTCCGAATTTATCTCTAATGCTAATGATTGAATAACCGACAAATCCCTAATTCTATCTTGTAGATTTGTTGTGATAAAATTAAATGATTTCACTAATTCTTCTATCTCGTCATTTGTTTTTATCTCTTCGATTTTTTGAATATTTTTGGCATTTCGAACTTGTTCGGCAGAATCAACAATCTGCCTGATTGGCGCTATTATCTTATTCGTCATACGCGAAATTAACAATATCAAAAAAAGCAAAGTCAGCAGCACTGCTACAATAATCGTCTTAACATTATCTATTGTAATATTTTTAAAATATTCGGCATTATATCCTATCTGTATATAACCAATTAATTTATCTTCAAAATATACTGGAAATACATATACTGATACTAATATAGTATTAACATAAGTATCAAAATTTTTTTGACTTTTTGACGCTTTTGGCAAATCATCTATTTTTAAATTATCTTTTGAAAAATATTTTAAAACAGCAAAATCAATATCATAATATATCAAATGATGTAAATATTCGCTTCGTTTAAATATATCGTTTATAAAATGCTCTATTTTCTTGGATTTTAGATTTTTAAAAAATTCATTAAAATAAAATTCAAATATTGTTCGGTCTTTTTCTAATAATTTATTTTTATAATTATTTTCGCTCTCTAAATTGCGAATATATATTACGCTTGAAAAAATAAATAAAATAAAGCCAAACAAAAAAATCACAAAATATAATATTTTTTTATAAAGTTTTCTGCTCTTTTGTATTTTGTTAGATAATATTTTTTTCATTTGTTATTTATTACTTTGTTCCAAAAATTTTCGATGGCTGAATTTATAATTAAATCCATCTATCTCGGTTATAACGACATTAATAATATCTCCTAATTTCACAAATTCTTCCGGCTTCGTAAGATTGCCGTCTGCTAATTCTGATAAATAAACCGGTCCTTTCGCACCAAATTCCGTTTCTACATATATTCCAAACGGCAGAAGTTTTACTACTCTCGCTGAAACTATATCGCCTTCGGAATATTCAGTTTTTGATGCATCAACTTTACAAATATCGCTATCACAAGTTGCTTCGGCCGCTACTGCCCGCGCAACAAGTAAACTTTTCGCTTCTGCTAAATTACTAAAATTATCGCGCTTTACAATAATTACGAATCCATCGTTTTCTATAAAAATATCGCAATTTGTCTTATGTTTTATCTGATTAAGATATTCAGAGTTTTGACCTACTACATTGTATATTTTATTAGGATTCAAATGAAATATCATTGTTTCTTGAACATTAGGATGCATTGACTCGCGCGGTTTGGCAATTACAGAATTTATTTTGTTTTTTATATACAAAACATTACTATGCTGCTGGTCGATAATCTTGTTTAATGTCTCGAATTTTACTCCGCATTTCTGCGCTTTGAAATTAAACGCAATTATACCGTCTTCTGACGCCACTAAATTAATCAAAGCGTCAGCGCATAATTTTTCAGTGCCAGTCATATCTGCAAGCAAAATAAAATCGTCCGAATTATTAAAATATATTGCGCCTTCTGCTGCGGCAAAATCATATTTTAATTTCACGCCAGCATCTTTCAATGCTAAATGCGCGGCATTGATAGTCGCGGACAAAGTCGAGCCCTCAGTTGATAAAATTTCGTGGATTATTCTTTTAACATACGGCAAAGTTGAAAGTGGCGGCAATGGTCTCTGAATAATTTTATCTAATACTATATTGGCATATTCTTCAAATTTTTCCAATCTGCTCGCACTAACACCGCCAGTGCTAAAATAATGAAAAAACATATTATTTATTAGCGTCTGGCGCTGAAAACCCTCTATGCTCAAATTCCAATACGATTGATTCAGCGGACACAAAGTTATTACAGACATTACAGCAGTGTGGCCAATTCTAAAAATTCCCGAACCGTGCGCAGACGGCAATTTCCCGAATTCGCAAGTAATTTCTCGAAATTCATTAAATTGCCTGATGTCAAGTCGTTTATGTTGACATATCAAAATCTCTTTTAAAATTTTTGTCATTAATTCATAAAATAAAAATGTTATCTGCAATGGCTGAAATATGTTTTTGCTGTCAGCCATATTTTCATTTATTATTCTTTTTACCAATGAATTTATTTCCAATGAAAAAATAGCGTTGTTTTCAAATGTTTCTACTAATTTTATTATTTCAGCGCTGTATTTATCATTAAATTTTGCAATCGCTTTATCGTCATTGTAAATAAATTCTATTTTTTTATTAGTGTTCTCCATATTAAAATTTTCTTTTAAATACTCGATAAATTCTTTTTGAAATTTTATCGTCTCGTCTAAAAAAGTTTTAGTATATCCTATCGCGCCTAATAAATAAACAATTGATACATCGTCTGCCGAAGAATTTATATTAATGAGTTCGTTTTCAGTAGCCGCGACTAATAAATCTAATCTGCTGAATTTTATCGCGTCAAAATCAGGATTTTTGAAATATTTGCCTTCTATATCAACTATGCGAATAGCGGCAAATGGTTGAGATTGAAAATTAGACAGCAGCGCAAGCATCAGCGATAAGCCGATAGACGCTGGAAATTCCGGCGAATAGCCATCTTCTACTGCGGTCACTATCAATGAAATAAACACATTATTTTTTATTAAATATCTAAATACCGCGTTTACGCAATCATTAAAAAAAACATTCAATCTTATCTCGCGCGCCGATTTATTGTCTTCGCGCTTAAAATAATTAGTCGGTATCACTCCAAATGAATAATAACGTTCCGCATAATACACGCTTATCATTGGCTTAGTATTAACTGAACTCAATTCCAATGTTTTACCGATTACCATATTGCAGCATACTATTGTCTTGCCGAAACGCGCTTCTATTGAATAATCAGTCGCGGAATTTTTTGTAGAAAATATGATATCCAAACTTTTATTGTCTATTTTCCGAGATAATCCCAAAATATTTTCCATTGCTCTGCTCTCCCAAAAAAATTAATCAAATATCAATTTTGAATTTTTGATTTGTTCATAAATATCCTTTTTTTCATTAATCAAATCGTCTATTGTATTTTCAAAAATTTTCTGCAATCCGTTAATGTCTATTCTCTGGTCTGTAAGCGCAGTTAAAATACAAAAATTCAAATTTTTTTTTGAAACGCACGACAGCGAATAATAACTGCTTTCTTCTGTCTTTTCTGTAATGCCGCAATCTGCATTATAATAATATTCGCGACACCAAAAATCATTTTCAAATAGTTTGGCAAATTTTTCTGATAATTTATACGCTCTTAATATATTCAAAAAATTTATTATTGCGCAAATTATCAGGTTATTTGTAGAACCAAAATATTCAGCGGTTATTCTCAATACAATATTAAATTCATTTATTTTTTCACTGACAATAGTAGAAATTATATCCTCTACTATCTGCTCGCAAAAACTATTTGACGCTATAATATTTTTATCGTCATTTTGCAATGTATTTATAATTGCATATATTTTCAAATTGCGCACGCCAGACGGCGATACTATCTGTTTGTAATATTTTTCAAGAGTTTTAGTATATGAAATTTTTGATGATAATTTATAATGATGCTCGCTGCGCGGTGCTTCAATTAAAGGCGACGGAATCTCAGTAATACTTGTAATAGCATCAGAATAACAATCAATATATTTGCATACTATAACATTATCATTTTTTATCAGTTCTAAATTGTTAGATATATCTAACTTTTTGTACGAGCATATTTTTATTTTTCTTTGTTTTTCGAATTTATCAGAATGCAGATATTTTCCTCTTAATGACCAATATCTGCTAATATGATTTTTCAATTCTTCCAGCATTTTAAAATATTCGCAAAATTTATTATCGAAACTTTGAAAAATCATATCGGATAATCTTTTTATTTTTTTTAATTTTCGCAATTTCAAAAATGAAATTTTATTATCCATTCCGACGCACAAATTTATTTGCGCTTGCGCTAACATATCAAATTTATTATTCAATCGTGCGGGCTGCTCGTCAAGTATATGAATATTAAAGGCTATATAACAATCTTTCATCAATTCGCAGATATAGCACAATATCGCAGCGGCATTCATTGCAAGTATCGACGCAGGAAAATCTGCAGAAATGGATTCCACTAATATAGTTATTTCAAATGTTTGATGATTAAAAATTAAAAATGGTTTTAACTGCATTTTTATAATTTCGGCAAGATACTCGTTTTTCTGTTTTGAATAATCGTCTTGAATCGCAAATTGCACTGGCATTATACCTGCCGCAGAATAACGCTCTTTATAGATAATATTATAATCTTGATTTGTTAGTTTTACAAAATTTATAAATGCCAAAACCACAGTTTTTCCGCATTTTAACATTATTCCTAATTCCGTCAATAGTTCATCAAATATTTCTATTTCAAGTTTATCAGAAAAAATATTTCTATCTTCAAAAATCTTTTTACAGCCCATCGCAATCAACCTAAATGATATTTAATTAAATTTATGATTTATAAACAAACCTCTTATCGACTGGCAGTTCGATAGTAAACTTTACACCATTTTTTTCATTTTTAAAATATAATTTGCCATTGTGTTCATTGACTATCTTTTGTGAAATAGTCAAACCCAAGCCAATACCGCTCGGTTTGGTAGTAAAAAATGGATTGAATATATTATTTTTTATGGTTTCATCTATATTTCCGCCGTTATTAAAAATATCTATGCAAAATAGCGAAGTATTCGCAAGGTAATCATCTTTCAGCCGCAAACTTATAACAATTTGCGGAGCAGTAATTTCCGATAATGCATCAATCGCATTTAATAAAATATTAAGTAATACTTGCTTTATTTTGTTTTCATCATATTCAATTATTACTTTTGTAAAATTATTATAATTTTTAATGAGTTCGATCTTATTATCTTCTATCATTTTACGAATAAATAACAATGATCTATCAATTGTATCTATGATATTTCTGGCTTCTGGCGCAAGTTGTATTTTATTCGTAAAATTCAAAAATTCTGATACTATACGATTCAAATCGTTCACGCCTTCTACAAGTTTTGAAGCAAGTTTATATTTTTCCGGGTCTGTTGCTAAATCTTTTTGCAATAATGACGCAAATCCTTCTATGATAGCTAATGGATTACGGAATTCATGCGCTAATCCGGCAGTCATTTGCCCTAATGCCGCTAATTTATCGCGCCGCTGCAATTCTTCTTCTAATTCTTTCAATTCAGTTATATCATTAAAAGATAATATTCTTCCAATTACATTATTATATTCGTCTTTCAGCGGTGTAATAGTCAACTCTATTTGTTTTATTTCTAATGTTTTTGACGATAATTGCGTTTTATGAAATAGTAAATATTCGCCTTTTCGTATCTTTTCATAAATCTTCAAATCAGGAAAAATATAGATTGCGCCGCCTAATTGCTTGCCTATTAATTCTTTTTCGTCATTATATTTCAATAACAATAATGCTTGAGTATTCACAGATTTAATAAACATTTCATTATTAAGTATTATTATACCTATCGGCAAATTTTTAAATGTTAAAAATAAATCATCTTTGATTTGCTGTATCTGTTTGTAAAGCATTTGATTTTTTAATAATAAATCAAGATATATTTTCAATGATTTTGTGAGTTCCAAATCGCTCGGCGATAATAAAACTCGTTCTTTTTTTCTTGTTAAAAAAATAATTAAATATTTGTCGTAATCTACTTTCAAAGATAATTTTATAACATTGAAAAATTTTAAACTATTAGCATTATGAATTAAATGCCTGTCTTTTTTAGATATTAATCGCGGCTGGTCTTCAAATTGCAGCGCATCATTTGTAAAAAAAGATAATTGCAAATTATTTTCAAATTTTTCGCTAACCAAATTTTCTTTAATATTTAATAAAACGCTGCATACCGCATCGCAATTCAATAATTTCATAATTGAATTAGAAATTAGTTTTATCAAACTTACCGCATTGGTTTCTAATGTCAAACTATTTCTTATTTCATTTAATGTCAAGATTTTCGATACGCGCTCAAATGCTCTAAATTCAGCTTTGCGATTTTCTTCGCTTGAAAAACCAAGCATTATACCGATAATCAACAAAGCAATAAATTTCGGCAGATCTTCCTGCATCTGCGGACCAAAAAATGCGCGACTCGTGCTCGTATAGGTCTCATTCAAATTATAAATTATAAATATAAATATCGTAGTCAACACGCTGCCGCGGATCCCAAAAGTCATCGCAGCTGAAATAATTGGAATTACATACAAAAAGAAAAATATTGAATTGCTCTCGCCTGACAAGACTATTGCAAAATGCACAAAAAAAATATAAATTTCAAGTAATAACAAATTCGCTTTAAATGATGGAAGATGCGATTTTATAAAAGGATCTATAATAAAAAAGAGCAGCGCTATTATAAAAAACACATAAAAATAATGATTAGGTAAATTTGTGTATATTGAAAGAAAAATAAATAAAATTAAAACAAGTATAAATAAAAACAAAAAAATAAATAATCCGCTTAACTCGCGATTAAAATTAAATTTATTTTTTAATGAGAGAAATGCCATACTATTTAAAATTTAAAATGCTTATTGACTATGTTTATTTTTTCGCGGAGAACATTATAGTCTTTATCTGATGCTGCAGCATAACCGTCAAGTCCAGCGGCGAGCGCAGATAAGATATTAGTATCTTTTAAATCTAAAAATGCGGCAGTTAATTTAGATTTCAGTTCTTTGTCTTCAGCAACTTTTTTACTTATTACAATAGGATCGGCTGGTATTGCATCAGTTGTTTTTAAAACCACTATATTTTTTATTTCGTCTTGCGTTAAATATTGTTCAATCGCGCCAGAATAGCATACGCCTATATCTATTGATTTTAAAATTAAGGATTTTAAGACATTATCATAGCCCTTAATAAATTTATAATTTGCTTTTGAAAAATCTACGCCAGCTTTAATTAATTCAGCAGCAGGAAATAAAAAACCGGCACTCGCAAATTTATCAGTAAATCCATACTTTAAATTATTATAATTTTTTAAATCTTTTATATTTTTTAAGCCGCTTGACATATGCGCTACTATCAAAGCATTATAGTGCGGCTTGCCCTGTCTTATAGATTTAACAATTGCTTCTGCTCCGTTCAATTTATTTGCTTCGATATATGAATATGCGCCCATCATCGCAAAATCATAATCTTCTCCCAAACTCTTTGCTATATTTTCATAATTTACTTCAAATTTCACAATTATTTTTCGTTCGATTTTTTTTTCTAAATAAGTTACTAATGGCTTAATTTTTTCATAAAAATTCACCGGATTGCTGGACGGTACAATTGCAAATGTCAATCTGTCTAATGTTGCAACTTTAGTATCATTTTCTGATTTTTGAAGCGTCTGCTCCGATTTTATTTCAGTTGACAATTCTTGTTTATCTTCGCTGCTTTTTGAACACCCGATAAATGTCATCACAAAAAAAATCAATAATACCAAAAAAAATTTTTTTTTCATAATACCGCCTTTTTTTATAATATTTAATTACAAATTTTATTATACTACTATAAAATATTTTTTTCAATTACTTTTTCAAAAAAACAAAAAAAAGTGCAGTCAAAAATTGTTCCAAATAAATTGCGTTGAATATTAATCGCAAATTTTATATTTGCGGTTTGTATTTTACACCGGACATTTTAATCGCAAATTTTACATTTGTGTCATTTTTATTTTACACGAATTAAAATCGGCGACTACAATAAGGCACTATCTTTCTAATTTTCTAATATTCAACCCTTCTACCTTCGCCCCTATTTTCTTTGCGTCCTCTGCGTCTCTGCGGTGAATTATTTTTAAAAACAAACGAATAATATGAATAAAAGTGATTTTTTATTTTTTCTTCTTTGTATTTTGATATGTTTTGCTTTGTATTTTTATGTTAAAAAAAATGGCTCGGCGATTTTTTTAATCGCCGAGCCACATCGAAATAAAAGCAAATTCTAAAAATTATCTACTTCAATTTTTTTACGGAAGCACAGTACCTATACTTGTTTCTTTGCCACCGCGAATTACTCCGTCATCTACTTTAATAATTATAGATTCGCCGCCACTCAAACCGCTAGGCACAGTCACATAAAATTCCGCTCTGCCATCAACAAATTGTATAGTCGATGGTCCTGTCGCTCCTGCTGTGCCAGTGATAGTAACATTAGCATTCGATACTTTATGTTTAGCATTTAACGCATTTCTACCTGTTAAGAAACCGCAAGCGTTCATATGTTTTACCACGACTCTAAATGTAGTGGCTTGCCCGCTGTGCGCTTGAACTGATACCGGCAATTCTAATGAGAAATGTTCATCAGCTGCGCGACTACCAACAAAATCTATACCTGGCACTATAAATTCTTTTGTCGTATATCCAAGTTCTAAATAATTACCAGCTCTATCTTTCAAGCCATCTGGCGCCACTCTATTGATACTCAAAGTCACTTTACTACCTAATTGCAACGGAGTAGCAAGATGTAAAGTCACATGATCTTCATAATAGCAAACAGTATGAATTCTTGGACCTATGCCACTGTAATTAGAAACTTTAAATACATTCACTGGATCAAGTGCTTCGCTAAATACTAAATGTATCAAATATGGATTTTCAGCATACGCAGAAACCAATCTCGGCGAAACATTGTCCATCGGTGCAAATGTCACATAAATATTTTCATTTAAATTCACCAGAGGGGCATCTTGCTTTGTTAATGTAATTCTAATAGTTTCTTTATCTAAATTATCTACTATCAATTCGCCCAGACCGTTGAATATCTTCACTTCGCGATTCACTATACGCGCGCTATTATTGTTATTAGGATCTTCTGTTATTTCGGCAATTATATAACCATTATAGAACGACAGCGGAGTTTTATTATTTCCGTCATCATAAGCAAGCATTAATTTTAATCTTATACGAGAACCATAACTTGTAGCATTAATAGCGGTCCCCACATTTTCAGCGCCGCTCACGATCACAGAATTAATTATGTTTTTCACTGTAATTATTTTCAAAAGATTAGATTGTCCTGTGACTCCCGCTGCTGTCGCGCTAATTTCGAGTTCTTCAAAATATTCATTAATTTTTAATTTATTAGTAAGCATTACGCACGCTTCGCCATTAACAAAATTCAAATCGGCAATAACTTTTCCGGCAGC
This sequence comes from bacterium, assembly GCA_029551925.1. Lineage (GTDB taxonomy): Bacteria > JAGOBX01 > JAGOBX01 > JAGOBX01 > JAGOBX01 > JAKPEO01. The sequence continues at coordinate 2,574 of JAKPEO010000131.1, read as the reverse complement.
CATCGGTTGATTATCTATTTTTACAGAATAATCAGGATGCGCTGAAATTTCTTTAATTTTAAATTCAACCTGAACATTCGATTGACTATAATCAGTATTTATTCTACCTTGCAAATCAAGAGCATAAACAGTAATATTCACGTTTTGTTGTTCATTAAATTCGTATTTATCGGCAAATAATGCAAATTGCGCAGTGCTTGTCGAACCGGCATTATTCGGAACAAAATTAAAATTATAAATATTTTGAATATTATCCATTATTACTTTAGCAACAAGTTGTTCGCGCTCTGAATTATTCAATGTAAAATAGCCTATACCATCAACTATTTTAACAGTAAATCCTTTCGAGCCCTTATTAGTTTCAAATTTATTAGATGTCCAACTATTAAATATCATACCGCCATTTTCTTGTATTTCAACCATTACACTACCAGAAAAACCAGTTACTAATTCGTTAGCAGAATTTCGCGCTTTAATTGTAAAATTAATATCTCTACCTATTGGTAATGCAGATAAATCATAGAAAGATTCAATTGCAAAATTCTGAATAATTTCCGCTGAGTCAGATACCACAATTCTCGATTTTTCAAAGTTATCTTCTTTATTACCGTATTGATCACGCGCAGTTACTAATATTTCATAATCATTATCATACCCACTTATTCCTGTCAGTTGATAAACAATATTATTATTTTGTAAATCTGTATCATTATTTGGATTATACATAATTGTTGTCAAATAAACAGAATCTGAATATGTCAGCGGCATATTGGGATTAGAAATAAAAACATCTAAATATACTGTATTTGTATCTGCTGGTTTTGGCAATGAAATTATCACGCTATTATTTTGTGAACCACTAATAATAGTTTGAATACCAGTAAATAATGGCGGTGTGGAATCCACAATAATATTAGTATCAGCCAGTGTTACTGCTACTTCATTTGATAACATCGATTGATTCCCGACAAAATCCACTGCTGCTACTTTAAATTTCGGAGTATTCGGCATATAAGTAAATTTATGAATATACCTATTAGCATAAGTTTTAGCAACAGGATTAAATGGTCCCATATTTTCGCTTAAAAATACAATATATTTTATCGGATCCATACTATTATCAGAACTGCTATCCCATTTTAATGCAACTTGATTATCGCCAATATTAATCCACTGTAAATTTTGCGGAACTGTCGGCGAAACATTATCTGATGTTTGTACCCAAATAGAAATCGAATCTGAACTCATATTGCCTGCTTCATCTTCTGCAAGAATAAACAAGTCTCTGCCAACTGTATCGCCGAATTTGAATAAAAATACTGGTGTAGAATCTGCCATTGTCGTAAATATTGGCAAAGTATCGCCAGACTTATAAATATGATATACTATCTGCGTATCTAATGAGAAATTATCTGTTGCTTGCGACCAATTTAAATCTACTGTTCCAGTATTATTAGCCACTACAAAATTACCCATATTAAAAATAGGAGCAGTGGTGTCATTGCTATTCGCTAAGTTTATAATTTGATAAGAATTATTATATTCACTATTATTAACAGCATCAGTCACTCTAACAAATACAAAATAATCCTTATTCTGCAATAAATTCAAACCAGAAACTTCATAATTATTCAAACCATAACCATTTGCAGATTTAACAATTCTAACAGGTAAATCATTTGAATTAATATAATCATTTTCTGAAACATAAACCTTAAAGAATACCGGAAAACTACTGTCATCAACATCGCTTGTAGATAGTCTAATTTTATATTTACTAATAACTTCTGCACTTAATACACCCGGAGAACCAAGCCATACAGGAGCATTATAATCAACCACGCCATCAGCGGCATTGCAATTTTCTTCTGCTGTCATTCTAATTACTTGATTCGCATTATCAAGAGATACTACTCTTACTTTGTAATTAACTCCAGGTTCCAAGTTATTTAATATAACAGTAAAATCTTCGGCATACATCGGTGTGCTATATTGTGATTGCCCTACATTTACTGATGTTGTATCGTAATAAATTCTATATGATGATACTCCAACAGAAGTATCAGGATTCCATTTTACAACAATAGAACCTGCTTCTATTCCTGGGAAAATATCATATATTGAAAATTCCGATGATGATGGCACGCCACCGGTTCCTGCTTTCGCTACTCCCCACATTTCATTTGTCACATTCAATATGTTCATCGACATATCAAATGATACCATCTTCACATAATAAGTCTCACCCGGTTCTAATCCATTTATTGTTATCTGCGTCTGCATTGTGTCCATTACATAGTAATACATTGCGTTCATTTTATTTACGCCAGGCATTGTATCATAATAGATTTTATACTGATACAATTCAGGTGTTGTATCGCTTGTCCACTGAACATATAAATCGCCAACATTTGCGCCTGGGGTTACGCTTATTAAATCAAATACTGAGCCTGGTATAGGTCCGCCGGTTCCTGCTTTCGCTACTCCCCACATTTCATTTGTTACATTCAATATGTTCATCGACATATCAAATGATACCATCTTCACATAATAAGTCTCACCCGGTTCTAATCC